>NZ_JBIAVJ010000006.1:0-241745 GCF_042894025.1 Streptomyces sp. NPDC001549 | reverse complement strand
GCCCGCCCTTGGGGCCCCCCGCGCCCCCCCACCCCCCCCCCCGCCCCCGCGGCCCCCCCCCCGGGCCGGGCCCCCGGGGCCCCCCCCGACGGCCTCGTCCACCTCCGGCCATCATGACCCGATTCCGGGCGGAGCACAGGTCGGGGCCCCGCCCCCCTCGGCCGGGACGCCCGGGGCAGGTCAGGCGACCCAGGCTCCGGTCATGCCGACGACCGCCGAGCCGTCCTGGTCGGCCAGCTTGGTCCCCGTGAAGTCACGGGCCCACTGCGAGGTCTGGATACGGAAGGCGGGCCGGTCGGCGGTGAGCGCCTCCATGACGGCTTCGGCCGCGCCGGCCGGGGTCTGCGCGCCGTTCAGGAACTGGCCGACCGTGCGCTCGACGTAGTGGCGCAGCGCGTCGGAGTACGGGCCGGCCGCGGCGATCCGGGCTTCGAGGTCGAGGCCGATGTTGTTCACGAACTCCGTCGCCACGGCGCCGGGCTCGATGACGGACACGCTCACCCCGACGGCGCCCGCGACGGGCGCCAGGCTCTCCATGTACCCCTCCACGGCGAACTTCGCGGCGCAGTAGGCCTCGTTGAAGGGCTGGCCGATGACGCCGCCGACGCTGGTGACCGTGATCAGGCGGCCGCCGGTGGCCCGCAGGTGCGGCAGCGCGGCCTTGGAGACGTTCAGTACGCCGAAGAAGTTGACCTCCATGACCTCGCGGACGTCGGCCACGGATTCGAGTTCCAGGGTGCCCACGTGCCCGGCGCCGGCGTTGTTGACGACGGCGTCCAGCCGGCCGTAGTCGGCGATGACGCCCTCGACGGCGGCGGCGACGGAGGCCTCGTCGACGACGTCGAGCTGTCGGATGTCGAGCTCGACGCCCGCCTCGGCCGCGGCCTTGCGCAGGGCGTCGGCGCGGCCGGTGTCACGCAGGGTGGCGACCGTACGCCAGCCGGCCTGGGCGGCGGCGATCGCGGCGGCCAGGCCGATACCGGAGGAGGTGCCGGTGATCAGGACGGTGCGGGCGGAGGCGGAGGCGGAGGAGGTCGGCATGGCGGGGCCTTTCACAGGGGCAATTTATGTGCGTGCACACACACTATAAAATTATGTGCGTGCGCACGCAAGCTCTAGACTGCCGACATGCCGAAGAAGCTCACCGAAGCCGAGATGCCGGCGGCCGACTACGCCTTCTACGGGCTGGTGTGGGCCGGGACGGTCATGACCGATCGCGTCGACCGGGCCCTGGTCAAGGCCCACGACCTCCCGGTGTCCTGGTTCGAGGTCATGCTGTGGCTGGCCTCCAGCCCCGAGCCGGTGCCCGCCTCCGTACTCGGCAACAGCACCCTGCTCAGCCGCAGCCAGGTCTCCCGCGTCGTGGACGCCCTGCAGACCCGGGGCCTGGTCACTCGCACACCCTCGGCCCGCGACGCCCGGTCGGTGGAGGTCTCCCTCACCGAGGCGGGCCGTACGGTGTTCGCCGAGGCGGACGCCACCCGGCGCGAAGCCCTGGCCCCGGTCTTCACCGAGCTCCTCGACGAACGGGACCTGGAGGCGCTGGGTACCGTGTGGCGCAAGCTCAAGGCCGCTAAGGCCGCACAAGCGGCGCAGGCCGGGCAGGAGCGCGCCAAGTAACCTCCCGGCCAGCGCCCCTCAGCCGGAGAGGCCGTCGGGGGTGAGGGTGGCGGCGGCCGCGAAGAGACGGGCGCAGCGCCGCGTCATGGCCTCCGGCGTCTGCTCCGGGTGCTTGACCCACCAGCGGACGAGGGTGGCGACCAGGTCCCGCCAGACGTACTTGAGCGCGTCGGCGTCCAGCGGGTCGGTGGATCCGGCCGCGCGCAGCAGTTCCGCGGTGCCGCCGGCGGCGAGCCGGTCGATGGCCGCCCGGTACTCCGAGGCCCGGCGCGCGGCCTCACCGCCGGGCGGCAGGGTGGTGTCGTAGAGCACGAACCACGCCTCCCGCCGCCCCTCCAGGGCGGTGAAGATGCTGTGGAGCACGCGCAGCGGCGTGTGCGGCGCGGCCCCGCCCTCCCCCATCGCCACGCGGACGGTGTCGAGCAGCCGGTCCCCGACCGGGACCAGGCAGGCCACGTACAGGTCCTCCTTGGTGCCGAAGTACTGGTGCAGCAGCGTCTTGGTGACTCCCACGCGTGCGGCGATCGCGGGGAGAGACGCGGCCGCGTAGCCGTGCGTACCGAACTCCTCCGTGGCCGCCTCCAGCATCTGTTGGCGGCGGTGCTGCCGCGGGACTCCCTTGGTGCCGGCCTTCGAGGAGTGCGAGGAGGGGGTTGCCATGAGCCGATATTATCAGTAGGTAATTTACCGCTAGGTAAATTACCTCGACCCCTGGAGCGCCGCCATGGCCGGCACCACCCCGCAGCCGACGCAGTCCACGTCCCGCACCCGGTCCTGGTGGGGCTGGGGCTGGACGGACGCGCATCCCGACGACGCGGAATGCACCGCGATCGGCGCCCTCCTCCCCGGCAGCCTCAGCCGCCCGCTCCCCGTGCCCCGCGTCCGCGACCTGGCCATCGCCGGCCCCGCCGTCGAACCCCCGCCGAGCCTCGCCCACCTGGTCGCCGCCGATCCCGCGGACCGCGCCGCGCACGCCATGGGCAAGGCCTACCGCGACGTGGTGCGCGCCCTGCGGGGACGCCCCGGCCGCATTCCCGACCTCGTCGCCCGCCCCACGGACGACCAGGGGGTGGCCGATCTGCTGGACTGGGCCGGTGAGCGGCAGGTCGCCGTCGTCCCGTACGGCGGGGGCTCCTCGGTCTCCGGGGGCGTCGAGTACCGCGGCGATGCCCACCGGGCCGTCATGTCCCTGGATCTGACGGCCATGGGCCGCGTACTGGAGGTCGACGCCCAGGGCCGGGCGGCGCGCATCCAGGCCGGCACGCTCGGGCCGAGCCTGGAGCACCAGCTGCGGCCCCACGGCCTTACCCTGCGGCACTTCCCGCAGAGCTTCGAGTTCTCCACGCTGGGCGGCTGGCTCGCCACCCGGGCCGGCGGCCACTACGCCACCGGCCGTACGCACATCGACGACTTCGTCCAGTCGCTGCGCGTCGTGACCCCGGCCGGCACCGGCAACTCGTGGCGGCTGCCCGCCTCCGGGGCGGGCCCCTCCCCCGACCGCCTGTTCCTGGGCTCCGAAGGGGCCCTCGGCGTCATCACCGAGGCATGGGTGCGCCTGCAGGAACGCCCCCGCCACAAGGCGTCCGCCGCGGTCGCGTTCACGGACTTCCAGGGCGCCCTCGAGGCGGTGCGCGCCCTCGCGCAGTCCGACCTCTCCCCCGCCAACTGCCGTCTGCTGGACTCCGGTGAGGCCGCGCTGTCGGGCGCGGCGCACGACGGCAGCTCCGTTCTGGTCCTGGGGTTCGAGTCGGCGGACGAACCGGTGGCCGCCCGGCTCGAACGGGCCGTCGCGCTGGCCCGCTCGCACGGCGGCCGGTGCGGGGGGACGGGCGGGGCCGACGGCCCGCAGCGGAGCCCGGACGGCGACGCGGCCGTGAGCGCCTGGCGCTCGGCGTTCCTGCGTATGCCCTACCTGCGCGACGGTCTGGCCCGGATGGGCGCGGTCGCGGAGACCTTCGAGACGGCGGCCACCTGGGACCGGATCCCCGGCCTGATCGAGGAGGTGCGCAGGGAGGTCGGCGAGGCGGCGGTCAAGGCCACCGGCTTCCCGGCGACCGTCAACTGCCGTCTGACGCACGTGTATCCGGATGGTGCGGCGCCCTACTTCACCGTGCTCGCCGCCGGCCGGGCCGGTGACGAGGTCGCCGTCTGGGACGATCTCAAGGCCGTCGCGAGCGAGGTCCTGCACCGCCACCGGGCCACCATCACCCACCACCACGCGGTCGGCCGGGACCACCGCCCCGGCTACGACCGCCAGCGCCCGGAGCCGTTCGCCCTCGCCCTGAGGGCCGCGAAGGGGGCGCTCGATCCGCACGGCATCCTCAACCCCGGTGTGCTCGTGGACTGATCGGGACCCGTACGCACGCCGGTGGGCCGGTGGGCCGGTGCGCGGTACGCCGCATGCCCCGGGACACCCCGAAGGGGCCGCGTCCGTCGGACGACGGCCCCGGCCCCTTCGGTCCGCGTCCGGTCAGACGCGGTCGGCCGCGATCAGCACGTACTGGAAGGAGCCGTCCTTGTAGGACTCGATGAACGCCTCTTCGATGCCGGTGACCAGGGAGGACGTGGCCCGCAGCTCCCAGTAGGGCAGGGTCTCGGGGGTCAGGTCGATGACGGCCTGCGGTACGAGACGGTTGTCGGCCATCGCGCGCAGGTACTCGCGGCGGGAGTGGATGTTGCACTCGAAGTGCGCGTTGATCTGGGAGACCCACTTCGAGGGCTGCCCGTACTTCGGGTTCCAGCAGCCGGTGATGGTCACGTACCGGCCGCCGGCCGCGAGGACGCGCGCGTGCTCCGCGAAGAGGTCGTGCAGGTCGACGTACATGCTCGACTCGTTGTTCCACGAGCCGGCGGCCTGCCCGGTCTCGAACGGGGTGCTGAGCATGTTGCAGACACGGGCCCGGACGTGGTCCTCGATGCCGAGTTCCGCGGCGCGCCGGTTGGCGAAGTCGGCCTGCTTGGCCGACAGGGTGACGCCCTCGACCTTGCATCCGAAGCGCTGGTGGGCCATGACCATCGAACCGCCGCGGCCGCAGCCCGCGTCGACGAGGGTGTCGTCGCGCCCGATGGGGCCGAGGTGCTCAAGGAGGAGTTCGGCCTGGGCCGACTCCAGGCGGTGGAGCTCGGCGATCAGCTTCTTCTCGTATGCGCTGTCCTCGGTGTCGCCGAGGCCGGCCTGGTCGATGTCGCCGATGCCGTAGTGGTGGTGGTAAAGGCCGTCGACATCGCCGAGACGGAGGTTCACGGGCCTGGCCTCGTGGTCCCAGTAACGGGCGATGTCCCCCTGGTAGGGAGTCACCGGGCCGGGGATGAACACGGAGGAGGTACCGGCGGCGGCGGTGAGATCGGTGCTAGTCATGAACAATTCCCATCTTTACCAGAAATCGGGCAGGCTGTAGCGATAGGTGTTGGTCTGGTGCCAGTAGTGGTTGCCGTCGACCCACACGGCCACCCCGCGCAGGAAGCGCTGGACGCTCGGGACGGGGCAGGTGACGGCCAGGTCGGCGGCTGCGGCCTCGAAGTCGCGCATCAGGTCGTTGTGGACCTCGACGGCCTTCAGGTAGGCCTCCTGATCGGAGCAGCTCTCGCGCTCGGCGATCACCACCGGCAGGTTCAGGTGCCGTCCGGGACTGGCCAGTTCCTTGGTGTAGGAGTAAAGGTCGTTGACGATGGTGGTGGCGTTCCCGGCAAGCGCGATCACCCGTTGCATGGCGGGCTGCGCGTGGAGGTCCGCCGGCAGTTCGTAGCCGCCGACGGAGTCGGTGATGGTGGGGCAGGGGCGGAAGTTGTTGAACTGGCGCATCGCCAGGTACTCCCACACCTCGGGGACGTACTCCGTCTGCGCCCAGGCCCCCTCGGCGAGATAGCCCATGTGCAGCCGGGCCATGTCGTGCCGGAACCGGTCGGCCTGCGAGGGGGTGGTGGCCTGGAGGAAGTACTCCATGGCGGAGCGGTAGGCGCGCCGCGGAGCGTCCGAGAGGAGCGACGCCTCCCAGTCCGGCGCGTACTCCTTCGTCGTGTGGACGGGGTCGAGAGCGGTGTGCGCCAGCAGCAGACGTCCGCCGAGGCCGACGGGCGAGCCGCCGTGGTCCTCGCAGTAGCAGTCGTCGACCGCGTTCTCGGCGACCATCAGCCGGGTGGCGAGCATCAGGTGGTCGATGCTGGGGGCGTCCGGATGGCAGGCGACCATGTAGCGCCCGACGGAGAAGCCGTCGAACTGGTCCTCCCAGTCCTCCGGGTAGAGCGACACCTCGTCCAGCGCCCAGGCCTTGATCCGGCGGCTGAGCTCCTCCACCCGCACCGGATCGGGCTCCGGCACCGGGTGGTGGTAGAGGCCGGGGATCGGACGGCCCGCCACCGGCGCGGGCGCGTCGGGCGCCCCGGCGGCCGCGGGCGCGTCGCTCCGGGCCCAGTGCAGGCTGGCCGTGCCCAGACCGCTGGGCCCGCGCAGGATCCGTTCGAGGGCGGCACTCGCCTGCGGCGCGGCGGCCGCGGCCGCACCCTCGTCGGGTACGGGTACGGGTACGGGTGTCAGGACTGGGGGCCCCGTCGGCAGGGCGGGCGGGGGCGGTGGAGCGGGCTCGACGGGCCCGGCACCGGCGGCGGGTTCGACGCCGGCGGCGAGGGCGCTGGCGAGAACGTGGGCCCCGAAGGACGCCACGGCGGCGGGCAGGCTCGACTGCAGAGGGGAAGGCCCAGGATCGGGCATCCGTAACTCCTTGGAGAGGTAAGTGGGCTGTCCCGGATCCCGGGCATGCTCGGCGGGCCAGGACAGGCAGAGGTCCTGGCTGTCACGGCCGTCGGGCAGGTCCTCTTAGTCCCGCCTGCGGGCGATCTGCACGTTCTCCAGCACACCGAGCGCGTCGGGCACCAGGATGGCGGCGGAGAAGTAGGTGGTGACCAGGTAGGAGATGATCGCCTGCTCGCTGATTCCCATGAAGCGCACCGAGAGGCCCGGCTCGTACTCCTCCGGCAGGCCGGTCTGGCGCAGACCGATGACACCCTGGTTGTCCTCGCCGGTTCGCATGACGAGCACCGAGCTGGTGTTCTCCTTGCTGATCGGGATCTTGTTGCAGGGCAGGATCGGGACCCCGCGCCAGGACGGGACCGACTGCCCGCCGACGTCGACGTGGTCCGGGTAGAGCCCGCGGGCGTTGAACTCGCGCCCGATCGCGGCGATCGTCCGGGGGTGGGCGAGGAAGAACTTGGAGCCGCGGCGGCGGCAGAGCAGCTCGTCGAGGTCGTCCGGGGTCGGCGGGCCGGAGTGGGTCTGGATCCGCTGCTTGAAGGCGGCGTTGTGGAGCAGACCGAAGTCCCGGTTGTTGATCAGCTCGTGCTCCTGGCGCTCGCGCAGCGCCTCGATGGTGAGCCTGAGCTGTTCCTCGGTCTGGTTGTGCGGCCCGTTGTAGAGGTCGGCGACCCTGGTGTGGATCCGCAGCACGGTCTGCGCGATGGAGAGTTCGTACTCACGGGGCTTGAGCTCGTAGTCGACGAAGGCGCCGGGCAGGTCCGCCTCACCGGTGTGGCCGGCGGACATCGCGATCTCGGCCTCGCCGTGCCGGTTCTGGCGCTGCTGCGGGAGCGAGCTGAACCGGTCGATGTGGTCCTGGAGTTGCGGCGCCGCGGCGAGTACGGAGGCGAAGTCGCCGCGGGAGAGGGTGAGCAGGATGCCGGGGGTCTCGGCGGTGGCCGTGTAGTCCCAGGTGGCGTCCGCGTCCAGCAGGGCGTTCTCACCGAACCGGTCGCCGTCGGCGAGCACGGCGACGGCGACGTCGTCGCCGTACTTGCCGACGGAGGTCTGGCTGATCCGGCCGTGGGCGATCAGGTGGATCTGGTCGGCGGGGGTACCGCGCTCGACGATCACCTCACCGGTCCGGAAGTCGCGCTGCACGCACCGGCCGGCGATCGCGGTCAGCACCTCGTCGTCGTCGAAGCCGCGCAGCAGGGCCAGTTCGCCGAGCTCGCGCGGGATCACCCGGACGTTCGCGCCGTCCTGGACGAACTCGATGGTGCCGTCGCCCACGGTGTACGTCAGCCGGCGGTTGACCCGGTAGGTGCCACCCTTGGTCTCCACCCAGGGGAGCATCCGCAGCAGCCAGCGGGAGGTGATCTCCTGCATCTGCGGGGCGGACTTGGTCGTGCTGGCAAGGTTGCGGGCAGCCGCCGTGCTCAGGCTGGACTGCCGCGGCGGCTCCAGCTGGGCTTCCGGGCTGGTGTCAACGGTCATCGGGCGAGCTCTCCTTCGCAAGGGTGGTGATCGGCGGATGCGCGCGTCACCGGGGAACGAGGAAAAAAGGGGGCGAATATCCGGGAATCCGTCCAGATCCGGGGGAACACTAGCGGCCGGTACACCCGTCTTGAGCCTGAAAACCGTTGGCATTACCTCGATACAGTGATCTTGCACAGCAGGTGGTTTGCCGGGGTTGTGAACGATATTCGGCCTTGCTCACGAACACGTCCGAAAAGCGGCGCGGCGGTCAGCTCGTAAGGCTGCCCTCATCTGCTACAGCGTGTCTGCTCGGGCGCGGCCGGCCGCCACATCGCCGTCACCTCCAGAGGGCTCACCGTCAGGCGCCGCAGGGTGGTGAAGCCGAAGCGGTGATAGAGCCGGATGTTCGCCTCGTCGGCGGTGGTGAGGAAGATGCCGCCGGGCGCGGGGGTCGTGGCGAGCAGGTGGCCGAGGAGCCGCCCTCCGGCACCCCGCCCCGCCGCCCCGGGCTCCACGCCGATGAACTCCAGGGTCCAGGCCCCGGCCGGGGTTTCGGCCTCGGTGGCGTGCAGGTAGCGCAGCGTCCGCACCAGGGGCGCGGGCCGCAGCCCACGAGGGTGCGGGCCGCCCAGGCCGCCCGGGCCGCGCCCGAGGGGACGGTGGCGGGCGGGGTGAGGACGGCGACGGCGACGGGCCGCCCGTGGCGGTCGGTCAGCAGGTGGCGGCGGGCTCCGGGGAGCGTGGCGTGCGTACGCAGGGTGGCGGTGAACCAGGCCCGCCGTACGCGGTCCAGGCGGCCGGGACCTGGACCGGCACCGGGATCGGGATCGGGACCCGCGTCGGGACCGGGACCCGCGTCGGGGTCAGACATCGCGCCGCCGTTCCAGCGGCGCCTCCGGCACGAGGTGGCACACCAGGAGCTTCAGGAAGAAGAGCGGTGCGAACCGGGCGAGGGCGGAGGGCACCGGCAGCCAGAACAGGTTGACCACGACGGCGGCGGAGTAACCGGCCATGGCCGCCGGGCGCTTGAGATGGACGGGCGTGAACTCCACGACCACGGCGGCGGAGAGCAGCAGCGCGGTGTTGCCCAGGGTCCAGCCGAGGTCCCCGCCGAGCACCGGCAGGCCCATCGCGGCGAGGTGGAGCACGTGCGCGCCGACGAAGAGCAGGCGGGCGCTCCGGACCCCGGGGGCCTGACGGTGGTACCAGCGCTTGGCGGAGTTCGTCGCGTTGGTGAGGATCCCCCCGAGGAGATCGAGGCCGATCAGCACCACCACGGCGCACTGGAGGCCGTTCCAGTCACGGTGGATCCCCGACGACCACACCCCGGCCGCGAGCAGCACCGCGCACCCGCCCGCGCCGAGAATCTCCAGTACCACCAGTACACCCCACTGGTGCATCACATGTGCCGGAACCGAATTGATCACGTTTGACGTCTTCGGGTGCACATGACCGGCCAGGAAAAGGAGAACCTGACGTGAGGACCCCGGACGCATTGACGTCCCGACGCGCACTGCTGACCGTGGGAGCGGGGGCGGCACTGGCCGCCGCGCTGCCGGTGGGTACGGCCCGTGCCGCGTCACCGGTGGCGGGGCTGAGCGCGCTGGAGCGCGAGTACGGGGCGCGGCTGGGGGTGTACGCGCTGGACACCGCCACCGGCCGGACCGTGGTCCACCGGGCCGACGAACCGTTCCCCATGTGCTCGCTGTTCAAGACGCTTGCGGCGGCGGCCGTGCTGCGGGACCTCGACCACGACGGCGCGCATCTCGCCAAGCGCATCCACTACACGCTCCGGGACGTCACGGACGCGGGCGGCGGGTCGGTCACGGAACGGCCCGAGAACATCGCGGGCGGCCTGACCGTGGCGGAACTCTGCTCCGCCGCCATCGCCCAGAGCGACAACGCGGCCGGCAACCTGCTGCTGCGCGAGCTCGGCGGCCCCACCGCGATCACCCGCTTCTGCCGCTCGCTGGGGGACCGTACGACCCGGCTCGACCGGTGGGAGCCCGACCTGAACACGGCCGAGCCATGGCGGGTGACGGACACGACCAGCCCCCGCGCGATCGGGCGGACGTACGCCCGCCTCGGGCTCGGTGACGCGCTGGACTCCGGGGACCGGGACCAGCTGAACCGGTGGCTGCTGTCGAACACCACCAGCGTTGATCGCCTCCGGGCCGGCCTGCCGAAGGACTGGGCCGTCGCGGACAAGACGGGCGCCGGTTCGTACGGGACCAACAACAACGTGGGCATCGCCTGGCCCCCGGGACGCCCGCCCGTGGTCCTGGCCATCCTCTCGACCATGCCGGAGGCGACGACGCCGCGCGACAACACACTGATCGCCCGAACCGCGAAGCTGCTGGCGGACACGCTCGTTTGAGCCCTGAGCCCTGAGCCCTGAGCCCTCGGTCCTGAGCGCGGAACGGCGATCCGGTGCGGGTCGCCGTCTCCGTCGGTACGGTGGCCGCTTGCCGATCGGGGAGGCGGGGACGGGGATGACCGGGTGGGGGCAGGTCGACATGGCGCGCAGTCAGGTGTTCGGGGAGGTGGCCGAGCTCTACGATGCCGCCCGCCCGGGATACGCGGACGCGCTGGCCGCGGAGGTGCTCGCGTACGCGGATCTGGGCGGGCGCACGGCCGTGGAGGTCGGCGCGGGGACCGGCAAGGCCACGGTGGCGTTCGCGGCGCTGGGTACGCCGGTGGTGTGCATCGAGCCCGATCCGCGCATGGCCGAGGTGCTCCGCCGCAACACCTCGCGCTACCCGGGGGTCCGGGTGCACGGCGGCGCCTTCGAGACCTGGCGGCCCGGCGGCCGCCGCTTCGGGCTGCTCTTCGCCGCCACCTCCTGGCACTGGGTTGCCCCGGAGCGGCGTTGGGATCTGGTCCGGGACGCCCTGGCACCGGGCGGGGCCGTGGCGTTGTTCTGGAACCCGCAGGCGGTGCGCGACGCGCGGATGCACGCCGCCCTGGCCGAGGTCGACCGCTGCCACGGGATCGACCGGTCACCGCACGCCGAACTGGTTTCCTCGTACGGCGATCTGCCCGGGAACTGGGCCGGGCAGCCCGGCTGGCCCGAGGAGGAATGCCGCCGCGACGGGCGCTTCACCGGCCTGCGGGCCGTCCGGTACCGGGAGGAGCGGCACTACGACACCCGTCGCTATCTGGGATACCTGGCCTCGATCTCGCGCTACCGCGTCCTGCCCCCCGACCGGCGCGAGCAGGTCCTCGCCGAGACGGCGCAGGTCCTGGACGCCCATGGTGGCGGCATCGAGATGGAGCACTTCAGCGACCTCTTCCTCGCCCGGGCAGCGTGAGCGGGGCACCGTTCGCCGCGGCACCTGCACCGGCACCGGCACCGGCACCGGCACCGACAACAGGCCCTCCGACCGTTCTCCCGCACCGCTATTCCGGCCGGAGGCGCAGCCCGTCCAGGTTGAGGTCGAGGAGGCGTTCGGCCTGCGCCCGCTGCTCCGGGCCGGCCGAGGTGAGGGCGATGCCGGCGAGGGCGGCGAACATGTCGGTCGAGCTGATGTCGGACCTGATCGCGCCCGCGGCGGTGCAGGCCTCCATGAGGGACGTGAGGGCGTCCTGGATCATCCGGCGGCTGTCGGCGTAGGGGTTGCTCCCCGCCGCGAGGACGGCTCGCATCGCATCGGCCATGCCCATCTTGGCGGTGGCGTAGTCGATGAAGCGGCGCGTCCAGGCGCGCAGGGCCTCGTACGGCGGCATGGTCCCCAGGAGGGTGGGGACGGAGTCGCAGAGGCGGGCGACCTCGTTGCGGTAGGCCGCCTCGATCAGGGCTTCCCGGGTGGGGAAGTTGCGGTAGAGGGTGCCGGTGCCCACGCCGGCTTCCTTCGCGATGCGCTCGAAGTGCGCCTCCAGCCCCTGCTCGGTGAACACGCGCACCGCGGCGGCCAGGATCTTGTCCCGGTTGCGCTGCGCGTCGGCCCTCAGCGGGCGTCCTGCGTCTGCGGCCATCAACGGCTCCCTCGCTCCTCACTTGCTAAGTGGAGGAGCCTCCACTTAGTGTTGATCGAAGTGGCGGCGCCTCCACTTTCACTCTAGGGCATGCCATCGGCCTGCCCCATTCCTCTCCCGAAGGGACTCCCGCCATGTCGGGAATCGAAGGCAAGATCGTGGCCATCACCGGCGCCGGCAGCGGCATCGGCGAGGCGACCGCACTCCTCCTCGCCGAGCGGGGCGCGAAGGTGGTCCTCGGCGCACGCCGCACCGGGCGCCTGGAGGCGCTGGCCGCCCGGATCGAGCGGGCCGGCGGTCAAGCCGCCTGGATCCGTACGGACGTGACGCGGCGCGCCGATGTGTCCGGCCTCGTCGACCTGGCGCGGGAGCGCTACGGCAGGCTCGACGTCCTCGTCAGCAATGCCGGGGTCGGCCTCATCTCCCCGCTCGACGAACTGCGCGTCGAGGACTGGGAGGAGATGATCGACGTCAACCTCAAGGGCGTCCTCTACGGGATCGCCGCGGCGCTCCCCGTCTTCCGGGAACAGGGCTCCGGACACTTCGTCAACACCGTGTCCACCGCCGGTCTGCGCGTCGTCCCGCTCCAGTCGGTGTACGCGGGTACCAAGAACGCCGTGCGCACGATCTCCGAAGGCCTGCGCCAGGAGGCCGGGGACAGCCTGCGCGTGACCGTCGTGTCGCCCGGCGCCGTCCGTACGGACTTCACGGAGCGCATGGACCCCGAAGCACGGGAGCGGATCGACCGGATGATGGAGACCGCGCTGGCGCCGGACGCGGTGGCCCGCGCCATCGCCTTCGCCGTCGAGCAGCCGGAGGGTGTCGACGTGGGCGACATCGTCGTACGCCCCACCGCGCAGGCCTGAGAGGGGGACCGGCTCCGGCCGTGGCGGGCCGTGCCGGTCCCCCGGGGCCGCGTTCCTACGGGGCCATCTCGTACGTGCCGGACAGCGCCTCGACCCGCGCCCAGACGCGCGCCGCCCGCTCCTCGTCGACGACCGGACGCCGGACCGCGCCCAGCGCCCACTCCTGCTGCGCCGCCGTCGCGGAGTCCTTGCCGTACAGCTCGACCGCGTGGCCGGAGAAGTCGCGCACGAGGACGGAGAACAGCTCGTCGAGCACCGACCCGTCCAGGTCCGTCAGACGGGCCTGCTCCAGGATCAGCTGTCCGTACACGACCAGCGCGAACAGCTGGCCCACGGAGAGGAGGAAGTCGAGGTCGCGGCTCTGCTCCTCGTCCGGGGCGACGGTGGCCACGAACGCGCAGAGGGCGTCGGCCTGCTCGCGGAACCGGGCCACGTTCGGCACGTCGGCGTAGGCGTCGTAGGCGGTCCGCCAGTCGTGGAACTGTACGGAGCCCAGGCCCCGGGCCGGCCCCTGCCGGAAGAGGAAGGCGTCGTCGGCCGCGTCGAGCCGGGTCGGTACGGCCGGGTACTCGGCCGGGTTCAGCAGGTGGTTGCGCATGAACTTGAGGATCAGGGCGAGGTTGACGTGGACCGTGCCCTCCAGCTTGGGCAGTCCGCGGATCTCGATGGCCGCCTGCGCGAAGTAGTTGTCCTTCTCGAAGCCCTTGGCGGCGATGACGTCCCACATCAGGTCGATGACCTTCTCGCCCTCCGTGGTCACCTTCATCTTCGTCATCGGGTTGAAGAGGAGGTAGCGGCGGTCGTCGGGGCCCGCGGTGCGGAAGTAGTCGACGGCACGGTCGCTGAAGAGCTTCATCCCGACCAGGCGGACGTACGCGTCGGCCAGCTCCCGGCGCACGTGCGGGAAGGCGGTGACGGGGCGGCCGTAGAGGACCCGGTTGTGCGCGTGGGTGACGGCCTCGTACATCGCGTGCTCGCAGATGCCGATGGAGGCGGTGCAGAGGTTGAACTTGCCGACGTTGACGGTGTTCAGGGCGGCGTCGAAGGCGGCCTTGCCGGTGTGCAGGACGTCCTCGGCGCGCACCGGGTAGTCGTCGAGGCGGAACTCGCTGACGTACTTGGAGGAGTCGACGACGTTCTTCACCAGGTGGTACGCCGGGTGGCGGCTGTCGACGGCGAAGAAGACGTAGCCGTCGGGGCCCTCTATGTCGGTGCGGCGGCCGAAGACGGAGACGAGGCCGGCGGCGTTGCCGTTGCCGATGTAGTACTTGGAGCCGCTCGCGCGGAATCCGCCGGCACCGGCTTCGTCGACGTACGGCCGCAGCAGCATGTCGGTGGAGTAGATGTCGGCGCCATGGGTCTTCTCGGACAGGCCGAAGGCGAACACCTCGCCCTCGGCGAGGAGCTGCGCGGCGCGGGCGCGGGCGTCGGCGTTGCCGCTCTGCCAGACCGGGCCGAGGCCGAGGATGGTGACCTGCCAGGCGTACCAGTAGTCGAGGCCGTAGAAGCCGAAGATCTCGTTCAGGGCGGCGATCCGCGCCGTGTCCCAGCGCTTGTCGGACTCCCCCTCGCCGGCCGCGGTGGCCGGGGTCAGGAAGGTCGCGAAGAGGCCCTCCTTCGCGGAGAAGGCGAGGAAGTCGGCGAGCCAGGCGCGGGAGCGGTAGTCCTCGATCAGCCGGCGCTTGCCGCGGCTCTCGAACCAGTCGACGGTGGCGCGCAGCAGCCTGCGGGTCTCGGGGTCGAAGTGCGCCGGGTCGTACGTGTGCGGGTTGAAGAGCAGGGCGTCTGCCATGGAGGTTCACCTTCCGAGGGGTTGGAGGAGGGGAGGAGGCCGGGCGAATGCGTGGGGGGGGTGCGGCGAGGGCGGTGCGGCGGGGGCGCGGGCGGTGCGGCCGCCGTGGCGCGGCGGGGTTCAGGCGGTGGCGGTCGGCGGGGGCCCGCCGAGCCGGTGGAGCGTGGCGAGGACGTCGTCGAGCCAGGCGATCGTCATCCGCTCGAACGCGATGCCGCCGCGCAGCACGACGTGCTGGAGTTCCTGGCCGGCGTCGAGCGGTGCGGGGGCGTCCGGCCCGGTGAAGTCGCGCAGTTCACCGGCGAGATAGCGGGCCAGCCGGTCGCTGTGTGCCCGGTGGTGCCGCTCGACCTCGTGGATCAGGGCGGCCGGGTCGTCGAAGGCCGCGCCGCGGATCTTGACGGCGAGGTCGTGGCGCAGGCTCTCGGGCTCGATCGGCTCGTGCAGCCACTCGGCGAGGACGGTGCGGCCGGGGCCGGCGACGGAGTACTCCTTCTTGTCCGGCCGGCCCTGCTGCGGGACAACGCGGACGGCGAGCAGCCCGCTTGCCTCCATACGCCCCAGGACGCGGTAGATCTGCTGGTGGGTGGCGGTCCAGAAGTAGCCGATGGACCGGTCGAACCGGCGGGCCAGCTCATAGCCGGAGCCCGGCTTCTCCAGCAGGGAGACGAGGATCGCGTGGTCGAGCGCCATGCCCCGATCTTTCTATGCAACTCGTTGCATAGACAAGCGGCAGGGGTCAGGTGAGACGCGGCTCACCCGGAGGCCCCCGGACGCCCCGGCTCGCCACCCGGACGCCCCTGCGAGCCCGCGCTCGCCCCCGCGCTCACTCGGCGGCGAGCCGTGCGCCCGTCCAGACGAGCGCCGGCGGGATCTCCCGCAGCCAGGTGTTGAAGCTGTGGCCACCGCTGTCGAGGATGATCGACGAGACGTGCGCGGGTGCCTTCACCTTGCGGATGAACTCCTGCGTCTCGCCGTAGTTCGGCTCGCCCCGCAGCGAAGAGGTCACCAGGAACGAGGAGTTCCCCTGCGGCAGGTGGTCCAGGTGCCACAGCAGGTCGGACCGTTTCTCCTCGTCCTTGTTCCCCTTGAACAGATCACCGGAGTCCTGGTCGATCTCGGGCCTGTACTCCGCCGACAGGCCCACGCCGACCGCGTACGCCTCCGGGTGCTGCACCGCCATCTTCAGGGCGCAGTAGCCCCCCGTGGAGTCGCCGATGATGCCCCAGCTCCGCGGCGAGGTGCCCACGCGGTACGTGCCGGAGACCGCCTTGACGACGTCCGCGCCGAAGAAGGCCTCGCTCTGCGGGCCCCCGGGGACGTCGACGCACTGGGTGTTGGGCGCGGCGACGGTGGGCCGCATCATCACCAGGATCATCGGCTGCATGCGCTTCTGCTTCGCCAGGCTCCACGCCAGCCTCGGGTAGTGCAGCTTCTTGATGAGGTTCTCGGCCATGCCCGGGTAGCCCGTGAGGACGACGGCGGCCGGGAACCTGCGCTGCCCGTCGTTCTTGTCGAAGTACTCGGGCGGCAGGTACACGTACGCCTCGGCGGCGGCCCGGGACCGCTCGCCGTGGATCGTCACCTTCTCGATCACCCCGCCCACCTGCGGGTTCCGGCCGCCGGGCACCTCCGGGGCCTGTCGGCCCAGCACCTCCACGGCGGCGCCGCCCGGGGCGGCCGGGGCGTGCTGCTTCGTACCGGCGAGGTCGGCCCAGGAGTCGTAGAGGAGGAAGGTGCGGTTGGCCGCGGCGCCGACCGAGGCGAGAACCGTCAGCTGCACGAGCACGAGCAGCCCGACGCGTCCCAGCACCCGCCGGGCGCCCGGCCGTCCCAGCCGGGGCCACACCCATACCGTGAGGGCGAACAGCAGCGCCGTGCACACCACGACGCTCGCCATGAGCGTGCCACTCGTCAGACCCATGAATCAGCGAACCCTCTGTGCCGTCCCCGTCCGGACGCTCGGTCCGGAGCGCTACCAGTGGGTGGCGCACCAGACAAGAGGGGCGGAGCGGGCACCGCGTTCCCTCCCTCGCCTTCGTGGCTTCGGCCAAGCCCGGACGGAAACAGCGCGGCCGGCCCGACTCCCCTTTGTGCAATGCCACATGAGGCAGCGACGGCGCCATGAAGACCGCCGGGGATGCGCGGGCCGGGCATCGCGTCGCGCGGCGCACGTGTGTGCCGCCGCCACCGCCCTGCTGCTCACCTCCTGCGGCACGGCGGACGACCCGACCCCCGCACCGGCTTCGTCCCCGTCCAGCAGCGTCTCGCCCGCGGCGACGCCCTCGGCCGCTACCTGGTCCACGAGGCCTCGTCCCTGTTCGTCGTCCCCGGCGGCCTCCGGCCGGGCGGCCATGTCGGCCAGGCCCTGCTGGAAGACGACCTCCCGTAGGTCCTGTCGTCCGTCCGGGGGATGTGCGGGAACCCCTCAACGGTGGCGGGCGTTGGTGCGACCATAGGAAGGTGATCAGCGGGATCCGACTTCCGATGACTCCGAGGGGAACCGTTCATGAGCACGGCGAAAGACCTGTTCATCATCGCCATGGACCCGCAGCCGGACCGTTCGGTCGGCCAGGGTGACCTGTCGCTCGCCCTCGCCGGCGCCGAGCTGATCGATCTCCTCGACGCGCAGGCCGCCGTTCTGGACGGCGACCGCATCGTGCCGGGCGGACAGCCCGCGCTGGACGACGGGCTGCTGGCCGAGGCCTCGTCGGCGCTCACCCGGCAGACGCCGTACGAGCGGGTCGAGGACTGGCTGTGGCGCCGCGGCCGTGACCTCTCCGCCTCCTACCAGGCCGCCCTCGAGGAAGCCGGTCAGCTGACGCGGGGACGCCGCGGTCTGCTGCCCTTCGGAACCGATCGCCTGGAAGTGGCCGACACGCCCGCTCACCGCCAGGCCCTGAGCCGCTGGGAGGCGGACGAGCCCGTGCTCGCCACTCTCGCCGCGGCCGTGGGCATCCGCGGCCCGCGGTCCGAGGACGAGCCCGGCCTGGACGACGAAGCGGTGACGACCGTACTGGCCGTGGTCGGCGACGCCGTGATGGAACTGGAGGCCGTACGCCAGCGGCGGTCCATCGAGAACGCGGCGTTCGCCAACGTCTGGCGCGTCCCGTGAACCGCACCGCTGCTGCCGCCGGGTGAGCCCCGGACCCGCCGCGCGTGGTCAGCCGGCGTCGAGGACGAGGTCGGCGCGGTGGCGGCCGGTGGCGACGAGGCGCGCGTTGCGTTCGTCCGAGCGGGCCACCCACTCGCGCGCGTACGCGGGGTCCTTGCCGTGCCGTACATGACGATCGATCAGCCGCTCCAGGCGCAGGTCCTCGGCCGGGGCGAGGTACCAGGCCTCGTCCAGCAGGGAACGTACCGAGGCCCACTCCCCCGCGTCGTGCAGCAGGTAGTTGCCCTCGGTGATCACCAGCGGGACGTCCGGGGGCACGGGGATGCTGCCCGCGATCGGCTCCTCCAGGGCGCGGTCGAAGGCGGGCGCGTACACCGTGGGTCCGTGCGGTGCGCGCAGCCGGCGCAGCAGGGCGACGTAGCCGGCGGCGTCGAAGGTGTCCGGGGCGCCCTTGCGGTCGGCGCGGCCCAGCCGGTCCAGTTCGCCGTGGGCGAGGTGGAACCCGTCCATCGGGACCACGACGGCCCGCTCCGGCCCGAGCGCGTCCGCGAGGCGGGCGGCCAGTGTCGACTTTCCGGCCCCCGGGGGCCCGGCGATGCCCAGGATGCGCCGCTTGCCCGGGGTGGCCAGCGCCCCGCCCTCGATACCGGTTCCGTCGTACGCATCCGCCCATCCTGCCCGAGGAACACCGCCCGGTGTCCCCGCCCACGGTGGGGCGGGGACACCGGGCGCAGGGTCAGCAGCGGGGACAGGCCTCTCGGATCACGCGCCAGGTGAAGGTGGCGGAGGCGGTGGCACCCCTGGCATCCCTGGCGGTGACGGTCACCGTACGGATGCCGCTGCCGCGCAGAAGGCCCGAGATCAGGCCGGTCGAGGCGTTGATCGTGGCACCGGTGGGCAGGTTGACCGCGGACCAGGTGTAGGGGGCCGCGCCGCCGGTGGCGGTCATCGGTAAGTAGGCGGAGTCGTACTGGAGGGACACCTGGTTGCCCGGGTTGACCACGGACGGGGCGGCGGCGGCCGCTGTACGCGTCACCGCCGGGCCGGTCGAGCCGTGCGGCGCGGCGAAGGACGGACCGACCGACGCTGCCAGGACAGCGGTCAGGCCGACGGCCAGCGCCGCCAGTCTGCGCGGGGTGCGCGGGGTGCGCGTGGATGTGCTCAACGGAACCTCCGAACTCGTCGGGCGAGGACGGCGTCCCGGCAAGGGTCCCGGAGACCGCCATCGCCCGTTGTGGGTATGCATGTTCGAGGTGCGTGGCGCGTCGGAATCATAGGCGGGCCCGGCCGTCCCGTCGATGGCGCTGCGGTAGGCCGCACAGGCCTACGATGTCCGCCATGCCCGGTACGGTCGCCGTTCCGCACAGCCCCCCGCCCCGCGCACGACTGCGGTCCGCCACCCGCCTGGCCGTATGCGCCGCCGTGCCCTGGTTCCTCTGCCTCTGGTGGGGCACGAGCACGGTCCCGGTGCCCGCCGCCCTGCCGGCCGTACTGATCCTCCGCGAGGACGTGTACGCCGCCCCGCGCCTCGGGTGGAACCGGCTCGTCGGCGTCGTCGTGGGCGTGGCGCTGAGCACGCTCGTACTGCACTGGCTGCCGCCGCCCTCGGCCTCCTCCGTGACCTCGGTGTCGGTGGCGGCCTCGGTGTCCTTCCTCGCCGTACTGGCCTGCGGCTGCGCGGGCATGTACCTGATGTACCAGGACGGCGCCCCCAACCAGCAGGTCCTGGTCAGCGCGCTGGTGATCTACGCGACCGCCCTCCCCGGCTACGCCCTGGCCCGCCTGGTGGAGAGCGCGGTCGGCATCGCCGCCGTCGTGCTGCTGGGGCTCCTGCTGTGGCCGCCGGACCCCTACCGGTCGGCCGCCGCCGGCCTCGACGCGTACCGGATCGAACTCGGCGGTCTCCTCGGCACGGTCGCCGCCCGGCTCGGCGCCGGCGGACCGCCCACCGCTCAGGGTCTCCCCGAGGATGCGGAGTTGTGGCTGCGACCGCGCAACGGCCTCGCGGCCTACGAGCGGGCGGCTCGGCGCACCCGGCTTCCCCGGCTGTACCTCCGCACGCCGAAACGGCCGCCGGACGGGCTGGAGGAGCGGCTGAGGCTCGCCGCGCGGACCGCCCTCACCCTCCAGTACTTCACCCAGGAACTCCGGGAGCGCGCCCGCACCGACGGCCCCGCTCGGCCTTCCGGGTCGGACACCGCCGCGCCTGCCGGGTCGGACACCGCCCTGCGCGACCTCGCCCCGCTGGTGCGGGCCACCGCCCGGGCCGTGGACGCCGCCCTGCGCGGCGGCGAGGACCGCGCCACGGTGTCCGCGGACCTGGACCGGGCCCGCGGCCTGGACCTCGCCCACCGCGCGGCCCACCCCACCCGGCACGACGCCGTCCTGCGGGCGGGCCTCCACCTGACCCACGAGGCCGTCGGCGACCACGTGTCGGCCCACCCCTGACGACCGCCCCTGCCGACCGTCCGGGGCAACCCCGCGCGGGTCGGCAGCCGCCCTCGCCGGCCTGCCCGTGGCTCTCGGCGGGGACACCCTGGGGAGGGTCATGTTCCAGCAGCAGCCGATGAAGACGGCCGCGGCCGAAGCGCTGTGGGAGGGCCGGACCTCCGCGCCCTTCTCCGTCTTCGCGATCGGTGACGTGTCCGAAGGCCACAACACCGTGAAATGGTCCAATCCGTACTGAGCGGTGCCGGTGCCGGTGCCGCGCCCGACCGGTGCCGGTACCGGTCGGGCCCGGCGCGCGAGCCACCGATAGGCTCGGGCACCGACCGGGGAGATGAAGGATCGATGACGCTGAACGAAGGCCTCCGGGTGAAGCTGGCCGCGGACCTCACGCTGACCGGTCCGGTCACGGTGGCGGGGGAACCCGTCGCCGGGTTCCTGGCCCTGGCCTCGGGCACCGAGGGCACCGTCGAGCGGGTGGACGAGCACCAGCCGCAGAGCGGCGAGGACGTCCGCGAGTACGAGCGCCTGAAGTCGCTCCTCAACTCCTTCGGCCATCAGATGCCCGAGGGGAGCAGGAAGCAGCTCGAGGAGAAGGTCGCCTCCCTCCAACCGGCGTGGACCGCCTTCCAGGAGCAGAAGCTCCGCGTGACGGTGCGCGTCCGCTTCGACAACGGGTTCGTCCTCGACGCCGCGCACGAGGAACTCTTCACCTCCGCCTGACGCCGGCCCGGGCGGTCCCGGGCCGCCTGGCACCCTCACCCGGCGCGCGTTTCACTGGAAGGTGCCGTACCAGCGCGCCAACAGAGGACCGCGCACCCGGGAGGTCCCGTGAACACGTACGCGTCACCCCGCTTCGACCCCGCCCGCGTCCCCCACCTGCTGGGGTCCTTCGCGCCCGTGTCCGAGGAGGTCGACGTCGCGGACCTGGAGGTCACGGGCGAGCTGCCGGACACCCTGGACGGCCTGTACCTGCGCAACGGCCCCAATCCGCGGTTCACGCCGATCGGCTCGTACCTGTACCCCATCGACGGCGACGGCATGCTGCACGGCGTGTGGGTCTCCGGTGGGCGGGCCCGCTACCGCAACCGCTTCGTACGCACCCCCGCGCTGCTGGCCGAGAAGCGGGCCGGCCGAGCCCTGTGGGGCGGCCTCGAATCGATGATCATGCCGGACGCCGACCAGGTGGGACCGGAGCTCGCCGGCACCTTCCGGGAGATGCCCGACGTCAACGTGGTCCGGCACGCCGGCCGCCTGCTGGCCCTCGCCGAATCGGCCTGCCCCTTCCGGGTCGACACCGAACTCGCGACGCTCGGCCGCGAGGACTTCGGCGGGGCCCTGCCTGCCGGTATCACCGCCCACCCCAAGATCGACCCGGTCACGGGCGAGATGGTCGTCTTCTGCTACGGCCTGGAGCCGCCCTACCTGACCTGGTCCGTCATCGACCGCCACGGCGCGGTCGTCCGCGGGCCCACGCCCGTCGACGGGGTGGACGAGCCGATGATGATCCACGACATGGCCCTGACCGGCCGCTACGCCGTCCTGGTCCTCGCCCCGGCCTTCTTCGACCTGGCCGCGGCCATGACGGGCGGCTCCTTCCTGGCCTGGCGCCCCGAGCGCGGCACCCGGGTGGCGCTGATCCCGCGCGACGGCGGACCGGTGCGCTGGGCGGCGGACGAGGCCTTCTGGGCGTGGCACACCGTGAACGCGTACGACGACGGCCCGGGCGCGGACGCCCCGGTGGTCCTCGACTACGTGCAGTGGAGCAGGCTCACCGTCGGCGGCCCGGAGGAGGGCACCGAACCGATCAGCGGTGGTCTGGTACGGGCGCGCCTCGACCCGGCCGCCGGCAGCATGACCCGTACCCTGCTCGACGACTCCCGGGTGGAGTTCCCGCGGGTCGACGACCGGCGCATCGGCCGGCGCCACCGGTACACCGCGCTGGCCACCGGCACCGGTCGGACGGACCTGCTGCCGGGCGAGTACGACGCCGTGTGCTGGTACGACAACGAGACCGGCACCTCCCGCGTCTGGCCGGCCGGGAACCTCTCGGTCGGCGAGCCGGTCTTCGCCCCCGAGCCGGGCTCCGGAACCGGCCCCGGGACCGGCTCCGGGACCGCCTCCGAGCCGGGCTCCGAGGAGGGTGGCCACTGGCTGACCTTCGCGACGGACCGCACGGACGGATCGAGCTGGTTCCTGGTCATCCCCGCCGAGGATCCCGCCTCCGGCCCGGTGGCCCGCGCCCGTATCCCCGTACGCGTCCCGCTCGGCCTGCACGGCTGCTGGCTGCCGACCGAGGAGTGAACCCGCCCGACGCGCCCGGGCGGCGCGGCCGTGCCACGCTGTTTCCGGCCTCGGGAGGAGACAGCCGCGACGAACGGAGCGCGCTGTGAGCAGACCGATCCACCCCGCACCACTGCGGCGCGGTATGGCCGCCGCCTGCGCCGCCCTGCTGTTCGTGGCCCTCGCCTCGGGCACCGCGACCGGAGCGGACCCGACCCCGTCCCCGTCCCCGTCCACGCCGTCCGCGACCGGCGACACGGGGCTCGCCGGCCTCGACCCGCGCATCAGGGAGATCATGCGCAAGCCGGATTACCGCAATGCCCAGTGGGGCCTCCTGCAGACCGACCCGGACAGCGGCCGCGTGGTGCACAGCCTCTTCCCCGAGCAGTTCTTCATCCCCGGGTCCACCGCCAAGCTGATCAGTGTCTCGGGCCCGTGGCACACCCTGGGCGCCGACCACCGCTTCGTGACCCCGCTCTACGCGGTCGGCGAGCGCGACGGCGCCACCCTGACCGGCGACCTCGACCTCGTCGCCCAGGGCGACCTCACCATGGGTGGCCGTACGCGCCCCGACGGCACGGTCGCATACACCGACCTCGACCACACCTACGCCAACGACTTCCCCGGGGCGACCCTCACCCCGGAGAACCCGCTGGCCGGGATCGACCTGCTCGCCCGGCAGGTGCGCGACTCCGGCATCACCCGTGTCGACGGCGACGTGATCGTGGACAGCCGGCTCTTCCTCCCCGACCCGGAGCTCGTCCCCACCCCGACGCCCCTGATCATCAACGACAACCTGATCGACCTGATGACCACCCCCGGGGACCGGCCCGGCGCGGACGCCCGGCTGGACTGGCGGCCCAAGGTCGCGCCCTACCAGGTCACCTCGGCGGTGAAGACCGTGGCGGCCGGGAAGCCGACCGCGGTCACGGTGACGGCCACCGACGGCGGCACCAGGATCCGCCTGACCGGAACGATCGCGGCGGACTCCGAACCGCTGCTGCGCACCTCCCCGATCGGCGACCCGGCCGCCTTTGGACGGGTCGCGCTGATCGAGGCGCTCGAACGTGCCGGGGTGCACGTCACCGCCGACCCGTCCGGCCCCAACCCGGTGGGGCGGCTGCCGCGCGACTACGACGGACGGACGCGGGTGGCCGCGTACACCTCCCCGCCCTACGCCCAGTACGCCAAGCTGATCCTCAAGGTCAGCCACAACCTGGGCGCCAACCTGGGCATCTGCCTCCTCGCCGTCACCGCGAAGAGCGACCAGTGCCCCGCCGGCTTCCCGGTGCTCGCCGACTTCCTCGACCAGGCCGGCGTCGACCGCGAGCAGGCGCAGCTCATGGACGGCCGGGGCGGCAACCCCGCCGACCGGGCCACGCCGCAGGTGCTGGTGCAGATGCTGGCGTACTGGCAACGGACCCCGGACGCGCGGCTGTTCCGGGAGGCCCTGCCCATCCTCGGGGTCGACGGTCTGCTGGCCGAGAACTGCCGCAGCTGTCCGGCCCGGGGGAAGGTGTTCGCCAAGACCGGCGCGGCCGTCGGCGGTGACGCCCTCAACGACCGGCTGGCCGTCGGCGCCATCACCATCGCGGGCTATCTCGACAAGGGCGGCGGCCGCTTCGACACCTTCTACGCGGGTGTCAACGGAGCCTCCACGCCGGGCGCCGACCCCACCGAGGTGCTGGCCATCGCCAACGACCTCGCGATGATCGCCGCCTACCTCCAGGAGTCGTCCTAGATCACGTCTCTATGCTGGACCGATGGCGTCGATCAAGCAGTTCCAAGTCACCTTCGACTGCGCGGAACCTGAGCGCCTCGCCCGTTTCTGGTGCGAGGTGCTGGGGTATGTCGTGCCGCCGCCCCCGGAAGGGTTTGCCACCTGGGACGATGTCAAGCGCTCGCTGCCCCCCGAGGAGCAGGACGCGTGGTTCGCCTGCACCGATCCCTCGGGCGTGGGCCCGCGGCTGTACTTCCAGCGCGTCCCCGAAGGGAAGGCCGCCAAGAACCGGCTGCACCTCGACGTGCGGGTCGGCACCGGACTCGTGGGTGAAGAGCGCCTCGCCGCACTCGAGGCCGAGTGTGCACGCCTGGTCCCGCTCGGCGCGGTACACGTGCGCACGCTGTACGACGGCAACGATGCGTGCATCCCGATGCTGGACATCGAGGGCAACGAGTTCTGTATCGACTGAGTGGGGGGACCGGCTACGGCTGCGCCCAGGTGCGCAGCAGGGCTTCCCGCGCACGCGGCTCGGGGGTGCCCTCCACGGCGTGCTCCCGGCCCCACGCCTCGACGGTCCGCAGGTCCGCGGTTCCCGCCACGAAGCGGTCGAGCAGGTCCTGGGAGAGCCGTACCTCCTCGGCGGGGTAGCCTCCGGCCGCCGCCGCGTGGACGGTGACCTCGTGCGTGCCCTCCTCCGTCTCCAGCCGCAGCTTCATCTCCGGCGGCCCCTCGCCGAGGTAGTCCGCTCCGATCGCGGCCGAGATCATCGCGCCGAGGGCCTTCGTCGCACGGCCCACCGGATTGTGCCCGGGCACGTCCTCGACCACGGCGGAACGCAGCCCCGCCCATGTCCACGTCCGGGGGCTGTCGGGGTCCGCGGCTTCCAGGCCCTCGGCGGTCAGCCGGACACCGATCCCGGGGGCGTTCGGCGGCGACCCCACGTACACCGCGTCCGGAGTGACCCAGAACAGTCCGACCATCGCCGCCACGCGCCACTCCCCGCTCTCGTCCCCGACCCACCATCCATACCGCCCGCCGGGAAGGGACCGCCGCAGACACACCGCAGACACACCCGGAGGCCGCCGTACGCGCGCGGGCGTAAATCGATGGGGTCCCGCGGCCGGATCTGCGAGCATCCACGGATGGGTGCTTTGGACGCAGTGGCCGGCAGGGTGGCCGGCGGAGCCACGGTGGAGTTCCGGCCGACCGGCTCCTCGATGGTCCCGTTGATACGCAGTCGTCAGCGGGTGGTGGTCGCTCCGGCCGACCCGTCGAAGCTGAAGGCCGGGGACATCGTTCTCGCCCGTGTCGCCGGGACGGTGTACCTGCACCTGGTGTCGGCCGTGGACCCGGCGAGGAAGCGGGTGCAGATCAGCAACAACCGGGGCCGGGTGAACGGCTGGACCGGCCACGACCGTGTCTTCGGCATCTGTACGGCGGTCGACGGTGTCCCCCGCGTGGGCGCCGCGGACAAGACGCGTGCGGCGTAAGGGCTGTCGCGGTGCGTCGTATGAAGCTTCCGGTCACCATCCACCAAGCGCGTCTCGGACCGGCGGAGTTCAAGGTCATCCGTCCGGCCGAGCCACCGGTCCGGGCCGTACTCCTCGACCGTGACCGCTCCTTGGACACCTACCTCGATCAGGAGGCCGCGTATCTGATCGGCGGCCTGTGGCTGCTCGCCGCCTCGTCACCGCGCTCGCTGGTCCACCTGCCGATGCGCGGCAATCACGCCCCCGCGCGCGGGCTGCCGGAAGCCGGGACACGACAGCTCGATCTCGTGCTGCTGCACCACTCGCTCCAGTTCGCGCCCGCCCGCTGGAAGGAACTCCGCGCCCGGCTCGGCCCGGGGCGCCCGCAGACGGTGACCTTGACGGTCCCCGGCCCGGAGCTCACCGGCGGATCCTCGGCCGAAGACGGGGCACGGCACCACCGGGAGAACCGGGATCTGTTCCACCAGCACCTCCACGCCGAGACCCTGTTCATGACCGGCAGCGCGAAGGTGTTCCGGGCCACCGCCCCTCACTTCCTCGATGTCGCCCGGCACGGTCCCGGATACGTGGCCGCCCATCCGCGCCACGCGCACTTCTGCACCGAGTTCCATTCCACCGAGGGAGTCCTCGGTGCCGCGCGCGAGATCCACGTCGAGTACTGCGACCGATGGAGCCCGCGCGGGTGATCCCGCGACCCCGTTCCTCGCGCACGCGGCCGCGCACGTACCCCGCGTACGGGCGGACCTGATCCACCGGCTCGCGGACATCGCCGACGGGCGCGGGCCCGGTTCGGCGGAGCGCGGCGACGCGGACGCGGCCGCCTTCGGCCTGGTCCTGGTCGAACTCCCGGCCCTGTTGCGGTTCCTGGAGGACCCCGATCCCGAGACCCGGCGAGCGGTCGTCCGCATCACGCCGCTCGCCTCCCTGGTGGGTGAGGACGTAGGGGACCGCCTCGCGCGGCGGTACGCGGAGGACCCCGACGGGCCGGTCCGGGCCGACGCCTTCTCCGCGCTCGCCGGCCTCGCGGAGCGGCGCCGGCCCCCGCGCGGACGCGGTGCGGCGGTGGGCGGCCGAGGCCGTCGACGGCTCCGAGCCGCTGGTGCGCGAGCGGGCCGCCGTCATGCTGCTGGAGGAAGCCGGCACCCCGTACCCGGCGGATCTGGTCGAGGTCCTCGCAGAGGCGAGCGCCCATGCCGCACCCGGCAACGAGCTGCGGTCCCTCGTCGTCGGTCTGCGGCTGATCGCCGCCGGGGACCGCGGCCGGTCGGCGCAATGGTCAGGCCCTGCAGTGTCGACAGCCACCAGATTGTCGCGAGGACGCGTCCGATGCCGGGGGGAGAGAGACCGCGGGTCTCCACGACGGCCGCGGGGCGATCGTCCTCCCGGTGAGGAGGCCGGCCGGCTGCGTCCGTCAGCCGTCAGCCGTCGGCCGTTAGGGTGAAACCTGACCCTCCGTGAAGAAAGGCCCTGCGGCTCACTGTGACCGAATCACGCACGCACACCCTCTTCTCCTTCGGCACGCTGTTGGACGAGCGGGTCCAGACCGCTCTCTTCGGCAGAGCCGTGCCCACCTCCCCGGCGTCGCTGGCCGGTTACACCACCCGGCCCCTGAAGATCACCGATCCGGCGGTGATCGCCGCCAGCGGGCTCGACGTGCATCTGATCCTGGAGCGCAGGCTCGGCGCCTCGGTCGAAGGGGCCGAGCTGCACCTCACCAACGAGGAGCTCGCCGCGGCCGACGCCTACGAGGTCGACGACTACACCCGCCGGCGGGTGGTCCTCTCCTCCGGCGAGAGCACCTGGGCCTACCTGGACGCGAAGCCGCTGCGCCCGGCGGAGCGCATCGTCATCGTGGGCGACAGCATCGCCTACGGACGCTGCGACCCGCGGGGCGGCTGGGCGGGCCACCTGGCGGCCGCCCACATCGCCGGCAACGAGGCCGAACGCCGGCTCTTCAACCTGGCGATCCCCGGCAGCACCCTCGCCGACGTCGGCGAGCAGACGCCCGCGCTGCTGGCGGCCCGCCGGCCCGACACCCTCCTGGTCGCCGCCGGCATCAACGACTCCGCCGTGCCGCTCGCCGGCGCGGAGGCCGGCGCCGACACCGGCGCCGACACCGACACCGACGGAACCGCCGGTCTCGAGCGGCTCACCGGCAGCCTCGACGCGCTGGCCGCCACCGCCCTCGGCCACAACGCCCGGCTCGTCGTCGCCGGGCCGTCCTGGCTCGACGAGGACCGCACCCGCGACTACGAGGGCCTGCGCTTCACCCGGGCGCGCGCACTGGCCCTGCGCGCCTTCCTCCGGGCCTGGTGCGAGGCGAACCACATCGACCACCTCGACCTGTGGGAGCCCCTGCGGGAGAGGACCGACCTGCTCGCCGACGGCCTGCACCCCACCGCCGAAGGGCACCGGGCACTCTACGAGCACCTCGACACGCTCGGCCGCTGACGGCCTCACCGCCCGTGGTGATCTTGACGAAGCCGCTTGTAACCCCCGGGGGGCACCGCCCGTCACCTGCGCGCAACAGGAACTTCCTACGTTGGACCGCAACGGGACCGACCTGCACACGGCCGCAGCGGCCCGGAGCGGGGCGGTGTCGGCCGAAGGCGCGAGGAGGTCTGCTGTGGCGGAGCCGGAGGCGAAGGCCGCGACCGGGCAGCGGGTGCGTACGGTCTGCTCCTACTGCGGCGTGGGGTGCGGGATCGTCCTGGACATCGCCACGGGCGGTGACGGCCGCCGCACGGTGGCCAAGGTCGCCGGGGACAAGCAGCACCCGGCGAACGCCGGGCGCCTGTGCACCAAGGGCGCCACGCACGCCGACATGCTGGCCGCGCCCGGCCGGCTGACCACCGCGCTGATCCGCGGCGAGCGGGGCGCCGGGCCCGCGCCCGCACCGGTGGAGGCGGCCGTCACCGAGGCGGCCGTGCGCCTGAGGGAGATCCTCGACGCGCACGGCCCCGACGCGCTGGCGCTCTACGTCTCGGGCCAGATGTCCCTTGAGGCCCAGTACCTGGCGAACAAGCTGGCCAAGGGCTTCCTGCGGACGAACCAGATCGAATCCAATTCGCGGCTGTGCATGGCGAGCGCCGGCACCGGCTACAAGCTCTCGCTCGGCGCCGACGGACCGCCCGGCTCGTACGAGGACTTCGAGCGGGCGGACGCCTTCTTCGTCATCGGCGCCAACATGGCCGACTGCCACCCCATCCTCTTCCTGCGGATGATGGACCGCGTCAAGGCCTCCGGCGCCAAGCTCATCGTGGTCGATCCCCGGCGCAATGCCACCGCCGACAAGGCCGACCTGTTCCTGCAGATCCGGCCGGGCACCGACCTGGCCCTCCTCAACGGCCTGCTGCACCTGCTGGTCGAGGGCGGCTGGACCGACCCCGGCTTCATCGCCGAGCACACCGAGGGCTGGCCGGACATGCCCGCCTTCCTGGAGGACTACGCGCCCGACAGGGTCGCCCGGATCACCGGCATACCGGAGGCCGACATCCGGCTGGCCGCCCGCTGGATCGGCGAGGCGGGCGAGTGGACGAGCTGCTGGACCATGGGCCTCAACCAGTCCACCCACGGCACCTGGAACACCAACGCCCTGGTCAACCTGCACCTCGCCACCGGTGCCATCTGCCGCCCGGGCAGCGGCCCCTTCTCCCTCACCGGCCAGCCCAATGCGATGGGCGGACGGGAGATGGGCTACATGGGACCGGGACTGCCCGGCCAGCGCTCGGTCCTGGTGGACGAGGACCGCGGCTACGTCGAGGAGCTGTGGGGCGTACCGAAGGGCACCCTGCGCACCGACGTCGGCCGCGGCACCGTCGAGATGTTCGAGGAGATGGCCGCCGGTGGGATCAAGGCGTGCTGGATCATCTGCACCAACCCGGTCGCCTCGGTCGCCAACCGCAGCACCGTCATCAAGGCCCTGGAGACCGCCGAACTCGTCATCACCCAGGACGTGTTCGCGGAGACCGAGACCAATGCCTACGCCGACATCGCACTGCCCGCGACGCTGTGGGCCGAGGCGGACGGCGTGATGATCAACTCGGAGCGCAACCTCACCCTGGTGCAGGGCGCCGCCGACCCAACCGGCGAGGCCCTGCCCGACTGGCAGCTGATCGCCCGGGTCGCCTGCGCGATGGGGTTCGCCGAGGCGTTCACGTACACCTGTGCCGAGGAGTGTTCGAGGAGCTCCGGCAGGCCTGGAACCCGAAGACGGGCTGGGACCTGCGCGGGGTCACGTACGAGCGACTGCGCTCGGGCCCGGTGCAGTGGCCGGCCGCCCCGGGCGGGCCGGACCGCAATCCGGTCCGCTATCTCAACGACGGGGTCAGCCGGCCCCTGGCCGAGCGCCCGGACGGCGGCCGCCCCCGGCTGGCCTTCCCGACGGCGACGGGGCGGGCCGTCTTCTTCGCCCGTCCGCACCTGCCGGACGGCGAACTCCCCGACGACGACTACCCGTTCGTGCTCAACACGGGCCGTCTGCAGCACCAGTGGCACACCCTGACCAAGACCGGCAAGGTAGCGAAGCTCAACAAGCTCAACCCCGGACCGTTCGTGGAGATCCACCCGCAGGACGCGGCCGCGCTCGGCATCGAGGAGGGCGACGGGGTGGAGGTGGCCTCCCGGCGCGGGCGGGCCGTGCTGCCCGCCGTCGTCACCGACCGGGTCCGGCCCGGGAACTGCTTCGCCCCCTTCCACTGGAACGACCTGTTCGGCGAGTACCTCAGCGTCAACGCCGTCACGGACGACGCCGTCGACCCGCTCTCCTTCCAGCCCGGATTCAAGATGTGCGCGGTGACCCTGGCCAAGACACGGGCCCCGCTTCCCGTGGCGGCACTGCCGGCCGGCACGGGCGCGGGCGCGGGCGCGGGTGCGGGCGCGGGTGCGGGTGCGGGCGCGGGTGCGGGCGCCGGGGCCGGGGCCGGGGCCGGGGCCGGATCGGGCCCCGGCGGTCCGGCCGGCGCCGAGACCCCGCCCGGCGCCGCCACCGCCACGCTGACCCGTCCCGTGACCGCCCCCGCGACGGCCGCCCTCGCCACCCTGTTCGGGCTGGAGGACCACACCCCGCCCGCCTTCTCCGACCGGGAGCGCCAGTACCTCGCCGGTTTCCTCGCCGGGCTCGCCTCCGCCCCGCCCGGCCCGGGCGTCCCCTCGCTTCCCGCCGACGCCCCGTTCGAGGCCGGGCACGCGCTCTGGGTCGACGGTGTCCTCGCCGGCCGGTACTCGCGTACGGCGACCGCCCTGGCCGCCGCTCCCCCGGCCGCTCCGGCCGCCGTTCCCGCCGCCCAGGACCGGCCGGCCCGGCAGACCGTGATCCTGTGGGCCTCGCAGACGGGCAACGCCGAGGACCTCGCGGCCACCGTCGGAGCGGCGCTGGCCGGGAGCGGCTTCCCGGCGAGCGTGCACAGCATGGCGGACCGCAGCGCCGCCGCCCTGACACCCGGCACCGATCTGCTGGTCGTCACCAGCACCTTCGGCGACGGCGACGCGCCGGACAACGGAGCCGCGTTCTGGGAGTCCCTCACCGCAGCCGACGCGCCCCGCCTCCAGGACGTCCGGTACGCGGTGCTCGCCCTCGGCGACTCCGCCTACGACGCCTTCTGCGGCCACGGCCGCCGGCTCGACCAGCGCCTCGAAGAGCTCGGCGGCCGGCGCCTCCTGCCCCGTCTGGACTGCGAGCCCGACTACGAGGAGCCCGCGGGACGGTGGCTGGAGCAGGTGCGCGAGGCGCTCACGGCCGCCCCGGACCCGGAGCGCGCCGGGAAGCTGCGGCCCGCGGCGGACCGCAACTCCCCCTACACCGCCCGGCTGTCCGGCAACCGGCTGCTCAGCCTGCCCGGGGCGAGCAAGGAGGTCCGCCGGTTCACCTTCGACCTGGGCGAGGACGGCCCGGCGTACGAGGCGGGCGACGCCCTCGGGGTCCAGCCGGTCAACTGCCCCGGCCTGGTGGCGGAGTGGCTGGCCGCCACCGGCCTCTCCGCGGACGCGGAGGTCGCCGTACCCGGCCGCGAGCCCATGCCGTTCGCCGAGGCGCTCCACCGGCACCTGGACATCACCCGGCTCACGCCCGACCTGCTGCGCTTCATCACCGAGCACACCGGCGACCGCACGCTCAAGCGGCTGACCCGTCCCGACAACAAGGACGGTCTCGCCCGGTGGACCTGGGGGCGCCAGCCCGTCGACGTCCTGGCCGAGTTCCCGGTCCGGATCGGTGCCCAGGAGTGGGCCGAGCGTCTGCGGCGCCTCGGGCCGCGCCTCTACTCGATCTCGTCCAGCCCGCTCGCCGACCCCCGCGAGGTCAGCCTGACCGTCTCCGTCCTGCGCTACGAGGGACCGGCCGGCCACCACCGCAAGGGCGTCGCCTCCACCTTCCTCGCGGACGCCGAACCGGGCACGCCCGTACCGCTGTTCGTGCAGAGCTCGGCGCACTTCCGGCCGCCCGCGGGCTCGGACACCCCGGCGATCATGGTCGGTCCGGGGACCGGCGTCGCACCGTTCATGGCCTTCCTCGAACACCGCCGGGCGCTCGGCCACCAGGGCGGGAACTGGCTGTTCTTCGGCGAACAGCGCCGCGACACCGACTTCTACTACCGTGAGGAGCTGGCGGAACTCCACCGGCACGGCACGCTCACCCGGCTCGACCTGGCCTTCTCCCGCGACCGGCGGACCAAGGTCTACGTCCAGGACCGCATGCGCGAGCACGGCGCCCAGCTGTGGTCCTGGCTCCAGGACGGCGCCCACTTCTACGTGTGTGGTGACGCGAGCCGGATGGCCAAGGACGTGGACCGGGCGCTGCGCGAGATCGCCATGACGCACGGCGGCCTCGACGCGGACGAGGCCGCCGCCTACCTGAAACAGCTGTCCGCCGCCAAGCGGTACGGCCGCGACGTGTACTGAGCGCGCGCGGGAACGCCGGGCCGGCGCGGTCGGTGCCGCGCCGGCCCGGCCGCACGCCTCCGCGTGCTGACGCGCGCCGCCGCCTGCCGCGAGGCCCTGCTCGCCGACTCGCGCCCCACGGGCGGGCAACTGCACGCCGAACTCCTGGCGCTCGCCGCCACCTCGGGCTGGACGCCGGCCGGATGGCACTGCGGCCACAGGGTCGGGGCGGATCCCCCGGCAGGTGTCCGGGACGCACGGCCGGACGCGTACATCTGCCCGGAGCACGACCGTCCGCTGCGCCGGACCGTCGCGTGAGGGTGGCAGGCCCACTGGATCCTGGAGATCCGCCTGGTCGACGAGCACCGCGGGTTCGGCGGCTCGTACAAGCGGCTGCTGGACCTCGTCTGACGAGCCGACGGTCGGGCCGCCGGTCTGGCCGTCAGCCGGCCGTCACCCGGCCGTCAGGACCAGGGGCGCCGGAGCTCCGTCGGTCCAGTCCGGGGGGATCGCGGCGAGCGCGTCGCCCACGGCGGCCCCCTGGAGGAACGCGGCGCCGTGCCCTTCGGCGATCCTGGCCCGCGCGCCGTCCCAGGCGACGGGCACCAGCCGGGTCAGTCCGGGGGCGGGCCGCGCCCGCCCGTGCACCGGAACGCGCGGCAGGGCACCGAGGGCGCGTCCGGACAGGCCCGCGATCAGGGGGCCGAGCAGGGTACGGGCGGCGGGCGCCGCCGCCCCGGGAGCCCGGCCCGACGCCGCCCCCGGCCGCCCGCCGGTGGAACTCACCCGGGCCGCCGGCTCCGACCCGCTGTTCGCCGGGGCCACCCGGCCCTCCCCGTACCTGCGGCCTGCCCGCGACCCCCTGGAACTGCCCGCCGGCGCCGTGGTCCTGGCCTCCTGCGACGGGTACCCGGAGCAGGCGTTCCGGATCGGCGCCAGTGCCCGGGGCGTCCGCTTCCTGCCACAGGAGCTCCCCCTGGACCCCTGGGGTGAGCAGCTCCTCGGGCGGTTCGCCACCCTCGTGGCCGCGCGCGCCGAACACACGGCCACCCGGGCCTTCTTCACCCGCCGGGCCGACGCCTGGGAGGAGCGGTTCGCCTACCAGGCCCCCGCCTACGGGGCGGCGATCGCCCGGCTGCGGCTGGCACCCGGCGGGCGGGCGGCCGACCTCGGCTGCGGCACCGGCCGGGCCATGCCCGCGCTCCGGGCCCAGGTCGGACCTCGCGGCCACGTGCTCGGCGTCGACCTCACCCCGGCCATGCTGGCCGCCGCCGCCCGGCACGGCCGCACCCGCCACGGGTCCCTCCTCGCCGCCGACTGCACCCGGCTCCCGCTGGCCGGCGCCTCCCTGGACGGCATCTTCTCGGCGGGGCTGCTCGACCACCTCCCGGACCCGGCCGCCGCCCTGCGCGAATGGGCCCGCGTCACCGCGGCCGACGGCGTCCTGCTGCTCTTCCACCCGTCGGGCCGAGCGGAGCGCGCCGCCCGGCACGGCCGCCCCCTCGACCCCGACGACCTCCTCGCCGAGGGCAACCTCCGCCGCGCGCTGGAGACCACGGGCTGGCACCTGGAGGAGTACGAGGACGCCGCCGGTCACTTCCTGGCCCGGGCGGTGCCGCGCCGCTGAGCCGGTACGACCGTGCTCAGAGGCGGTGGATCCGCTCGATGCCGTACCAGGTGGAGACACAGGCCGCGACCCAGTCCCGTCTGTAGTCGGATGTGAAGAAGGGTTCGGCCAGGCTCCCGATGTACATGGGCCGGTATCCGAGGTCGGTGGCACCCGCCGCGGCCTCGGTCCGGATGCGGGAGTTCTGGGCGTCCCAGGCCACCGCGCGGGTGACCGTGGCGGTGGTGAGCTGCTTGACGCTCGGGACGAGCACGGCCAGCGAGGCCAGCGTCAGTCCGGCCGCGACCACGATGCCCGCCGGCAGGGCCACGGCGACCCCTTGGCGCGCCAGGTACCGGCGGGCCCACACCCCCAGCAGGACACCGTAGGCGCACAGCGCCAGTTCCATCGGTACGAGGTAGTTCGTCCAGGTGCGGGCGTACGTCCATCCGCTCGGTCCGTAGCCGCTGCGCAGCCCCACCACCACCGCGAACGATCCCAGCACCACCACGGGCACCGGCAGCAACAGCAGGGCGACCAGCATCTTCCGCGGGACGGCCCGGCCCGACTCCCGTTTCCCCGGCGCGGGCACGGGCGCCGCGAGCCCGGCCCCCAGGCCCAGCAGGACGCCGACGGCGGCGGCTCCGAGGTAGGCCCACTGACCGGTGACGGTGTCCCACATGTGCAGCCAGTCCTCGTAGGTGCCCCGGAGCTCGCCCGCGGAGAGCATGGACTCCTTGGGCGGCTGCTGGGCACGGCGCCAGCGGGCGCCGGGGGACGTGGTGAGCACGATCAGCCCGCAGACGATCCCCGAGCACCAGAGCAGGCACCAGGTGAACGGATGCCAGGTCTGCGCCAGCTTGAGGCGGGGCACGGCCAGCAGTCCCACGCAGGCCGCGAGGAGTCCGCTGACGAGGGAGAACGACTCGCTCAGGGTGCCGATGGCGAACCCGATGAGGAACGCCGCGGCGAAGCCGCCCGCGCGTACGGCGGCCCGCGGTTGGCGGACGGTCCAGATGCCCAGCAGCAGGGCCCACACTCCGATGACGCTCGGGATGGTGTGGGAGATCGTGGCCGGTGCCCACAGCAGGACCTGATAGCTGCGTGTGCCGCCGTAGTAGATCACGGCCTGCACGGCCAGGGAGGCGGCGACCAGGAGCAGCACCGGGGGGTTCACGCCGAGGCACCGCAGGAACCGGATCCCGAGCAGGACCAGGCCGACGGTGAAGGCGACGGCTATGACGGTCGGCAATATCTTCATCCCGGCGAGTCCGTCGCCGTAGACGATGCCGCTCAGGAAGGCGTTGGTGATCCGGCCGTTCTGGGTGGCGTAGAAGTCGTGCGTGATGCCGAGGACGCCCAGATCGCGGGACTTCCAGGCGGCGCACCAGTCGTCCGAGGTGGGCCGGACGTAGAGGCCGAGGAAGCAGCCGACGGCGATCAGAGCTCCGGCCGCCGCCACGAGGGAGCCGCCCGCGACCGGCAGGAGCCTGCGGACGAACCGGCGATTCCCCTCGGTCGAAGCAGTGCTCATTCACCAGTCCTTCGCAGCGGAGCGCGGCCGGACCGACTTCCGACGGCCGATGCGCCTGCCGGTTCCGGTCACACCAATGTGCACGGTTCACCGCCCACCGGCATCCGAGAGGAGAGCCGCCGGGGCCGGGCCCGCGGCCCTCCTGCCGTGCGCCACGGGCGCCTTCGCCCCTGCCGCGGCCGCTGCTCCGTCGCCGCGTCCGTTACTCCGTCCGTTGCTCCGTCCCTGGCTGCGTCCGTTCCTCCGTCCCTGGCTGCGTCCCTTGCTGCGTCTCTCGCTCCGTGCGGGAACGCGAGGCCTCTTCAGGCCCTTCCCCTGCCGTCACCCGGGCGGCGGGCATCTCGTGGCGGGCTCCGCGCATCCGGCCCACGATGGGAGCTCCGGGGGCCGCGCGCACGGAAGCCCGACAGAAGGAGTGGCGATGCATGCTGCCCGGCTCGTCCGCTGGGCGGCCGTCACGGCGTCCCTCGCGAGCGTCGCCCTCCCCGTGTGTGTCGCGGGGAGCCCCGTCGGCCGGCCCTCCCAGGAAGGGCGGCCGGTGTTCTTCGTCCGGCCCCTGGGACACCAGAGCCACGGCGATGCCGAGGGCCGCTACGCACCCCTGTCGATGCTCGTCGCCCCCACCGTCGGACTCCTCTCCAACACCACCGCCGCCGAGGGCGTCGCACCTGCCGTCGCCGGGGGCGCACGGTACGTCGAGCGGAGCCACGTGCTGCGGCTGCTGTCCGGCCGGTGGAGGTACCTCCCCGCCGGCCGGACGACGTCGGTCGTGGTACCCCCGGAGGACCCGACGGCCCGTCTGCAGATCGCGGCGAGTCGCGCCTGGCTGGCCGTCGGCCGGGTGCCGGGCAGTTCAGCGGCCCAGCGCGCGGCGGCGGAGCGGGCCCTGCTGGCCATGCGCGCCCTGCTGCGGCCGAACGGGGCCATGGCGGCGGGCTGGTCTCCCGGATGGATGTACTCCTGGCCGCGCGACTCCAGCTTCGCCTCCGCCGCGTTCGCGCACACCGGCCACGACGCCGAGGCCTACCGGATCCTGCGCTACAGCGCCGCGACCCAGCGCAAGGACGGCACCTGGGACGCGCGGACGGAACTCGACGGCTCCGGCCCGCCGGACAGCAGACGGTGGCAGCTCGACGCCAACGGCTGGGTGCCGTGGGCCACCTGGCAGTGGTACCTGACGGCGCCTCCCGCCACCCGCCGCGCCCGGCTGACCGCCCTCTACCCGATGATCCTCAAGGCGGCCGACCGCGCGGCGGCCTCCCTCGGGGCGGACGGGCTGCCCCCGGCCTCCCCGGACTACTGGGAGGTGATGACGACCACCACCAACATCGGTACGGCCGCGCCCCTGCTCGCCGGGCTCAACGCCGCCGCGCACCTCGCCGGCGAGCTGGACCGGCCGGGGGACGCGGCCCGCTGGTCCGGCGCCGCCGGGCGGCTCTCCACCGGGATCTCCCGGAAGTTCGCCCCCCTCGGCTATCAGCGCACCGTCGACGGACAGCACGGACGGGACAGCGCGGTGGCGTTCATGGCGCCCCCGTTCAACACGGCCCCGGCCGATCTGCCCCGGGCGCTGGACACCACGTACAAGGCGCTGCTGCTGCCCAACGGGGGGCTCACCCCCGGGAACGATCCGACCGCGCCCTGGGGTGCGAACGCCTGGACCCCCAGCACCTCGCTCTTCGCCCTCGCATGGGCGGGCACGGGGCAGCCTGCGAAGGCGCGGCAGGTCCTGGACTGGGTCCTCGCCAAGCGGAACCCGCTCGGGGAGCTGCCCGAGAAGGTGGACCGGGCGGGCCGGCCCTCGTCGGTCGCACCCCTGGCCTGGACGGGCTCGATCGTCGTCCTCACCCTGGTGGCGCTCGACGGCGGGGCGCTCCCCGCACCACCCCGGACGCCGTAGCCCCGTAGACCTTTCAGCCCGCTCAGCCCACTGAGCCCTTCAGTCTGCGGGTACCGCCTCAGACCGGGTCCGTCCCGTCACCGGGCGGCGGAGCGGTGCGCAGACGCTCCAGCTCGGCAAGCAGGCGCTGGTACGCGAGCTTCTCGGCCGCCACCGCGCGTGCGAGGGGGAGGTACTGCGGATCCCGCCGGGTCCGGGCCTCCTCGGCGGCGGCGACGCGGAGCTCCCTCACCCTGTCCAGTTCGTTCATCGCCGCCACGGTGCCGACATCGAGCAGCTTGTGCTCCAGGGCCTGGGCGAAAGCCCGTTCCGTCGGCGCCGTGAGCCTGTCGAGGTCCTCCGCGCAGCTCTCCGGGGTCTCCGTCCGCTCACAGGCCTCGTCGAGATCACGGGAGAGCGATCGGAGGGTCTTCGCGAGTTCCGGGTACCCCCAGTCGGGCGCGGTGTCGTTGCCGCATCCGGCCACCAGTGCCGTGCAGGCGGCCAGGGCGGCGAGGGCGCGCATCGTTCCGGGTCCTGCGCACCTGCGTCGGCACGAGATGAGAGGAGGGGTCATGGAAGCCCCGATCGCCCGTTGGTCCGAGTGCGGCCGCCCTGGCCTGCGCGAGGTGGTCTGGCTGACATCCTCGCCCGCCCCCATCCGCCCTGCCACCCGGCGGCCCGGGGGCGCCGGGGGCCGCGGGCGAACGCTGCGGCGCAGGTCACCGAGGGGGCTGTCCCCCGGCGCCGGTCGTGCCCGGGCGGCCGGCCTGCGCGAGCGTCCAGGGCTGGACGGCCCGGTGCCACGGGGCGGGGCTCCGGCTGCCGGGCGGCGTGGCACCGCCCGAGGGGACCGTCGTGATGACGTGCAGATCGGCGTCCAGGCCGAGCGCCGCGGCGACGGCCGTACCGGCCCCCCCGGCCACACCGGCCGGGGCGCCCGTGTACAGCATCTGGGACTCCTGCCAGAGCTGCGGTCCGTCGGTGGCCGCCACGCCGACCGTGCCCGCGCCCGCCCGGCCCGCGAGCAGGTCGCCCGCGATGCCCACGGCGCCGTAGCCGCCCAGGCCGCCGGCCTCCGCGACCGGGGAGAATTCCGGCGCGGGCCCGCCCGCGCGGGCCAGGCTCGTGGCGACGGTGCCGATACCGGGCCGGCGGAAGAACAGGCGGATACCGTCGCCCTCGGGGCGTACCGAGAGCGCGCCCGTCGTCTGGGGCAGCCCGGTCGGGACGGGGCCGTCGAACGGGGCGTCCGGTGCCGGCTGGACCCAGGCCAGTACGGACCCGGCCGTGGCCGCGTACACGTGGCGCCGCCCCGACTCGTCGGTCGCGGTGACCGGGTCGCCCTGGAGGCCGGCGCCGCCCAGCGACTGCCACGCGCCGAAGTCGCCGCCCGGGGTCTCCTGCGCCCGGGCGCGCAGCGTCCTGCGGGAGTCGCGGACGTAGACCGTCATCCGGCCCTCGGGGTCCACGGCAACGGACGGCCCGCTGATGGCGGAGGTGCCGGACCTGTCCACGGTGTCCGGGGTGCCCAGCGACTGCCACGGGCCGAATCCGCCATCGACCGCGCTCTGGACGGCGTAGACGATCTCCCGGCCGTACTCCTCGGGCGTCGCGCCCAGGGTGGTGCGGGTGGCGAACACGCCGATCCGGCCGTCCCAGAGGCGGACGGCCGCCGCCCCGGAGTCGATGCCGTCGCCGGGCAGGAACTCGGGGCCCTGCCAGAGAGCCTGCGGGCCGCTCCGCGACCAGTACGCCATACGGCCGTCCAGCGCGGCGAAGGCCCACAGCCGTCCGGAGACGCCCTCGGTCATCCAGGAGGTGCCGTCACCGCGGCTGTAGCGGATGGTCTGGCTCCAGCCGGCGCCGGTGGGCCGGGTCGCGGTCTTGCGGTCGCCGCAGCCGGCGGGGCTGCCGCACCAGTCCTGGTGGTCGGTCCAGGCGTAGGTCTTGAGGTAGCCGAGCTTCTCCTCGGCGGTCTGCGGGTCGAGCGTCGGGGGCAGTGAGCTGTTCGGGTAGCTCACGTAGTTCTGGACCGAGAAGTGCGGCCGGTCCGAGGTCTTCGCGTAGCGCTCGGCGGCGGCCTGCACGAAGCGGGCGCCGTAGATGTGGTCCTGGTGGTCGAGGAAGGCTCCGCCGCCCTCCGCCCTGCCGGGGGTCGGGTCCTGCGTCCGTATCGTCGTCGGCCGGTACGCCTCGAACACGCCCGCGATGGCGGCCACGGCCTGTTCCTTGGTGTAGGAGAACCAGTCCTTGACCGGGGTTCCGGAGGTCAGCTGGGCTCCCAGGGCGGGGGTCCGGCCGTCCCACAGGCCACGGAGGCTCTCCGGGTTGTCCCCGGAGATGCTGCGGGCCTCGCGCAGCTCCATCCATACGAGGTTGACCTGGGGCCGGGAGACCAGGACGTCCACCTCGGCGCTGCCGCCACCGGCGGTGGGTACGGACTTGCGCTGCCAGGCGCTGGCGCGGTCCCCGGTGGCCATCTGCGCGTAGGCGGCGCGTATGCCGTTCTGCCGGGCCTCCGCGTAGGCGGCGCGGTCGGCGGGACCGGCGGCGTCCTGGAGGTGCGGGCTGTGGGCCTCGTTCCTGCCGTCGGACTCGCCGGAGGTCAGGTAGACGGTGGTGACCTTGATGCCCGTCGATATGGAGCGGCTGAGGTCGGGGTTCATGAAGAAGAGGTCGTCGTCGGGGTGCGCGACGACCTGGAGCGCGGAGCCCTCGGTCACGCTCGGGGAGACCAGCACCTCGGGAGCCGCCTGCGGGTACTCGGTCCCGTGTCCGTAGGCCCAGGCCGTCACGCCGGCGGTGCCGACGGAGAGCGCGGCGAGCAGGACCGCGAGTCGGGTGCGGCGGGCCAGGGACATGTACAGCGCCTTGAGGGTCGGTCCGGTGCGGCGATCCGCCTGGGAGGTCGATCGGTGTCCCGATGGCTCCACTGCTTCCGGAGACGACCGGGGCCGATTATGGCCCGCACGTGCGGGGCTGACACACCATCAAGTCGCATATGACCGTAAAGGGAGTTGTGGAAGAAAGAGGTGGATTTGTCCGATATATAGATCCTTGTGTGGTTGGTTAGGAAAACAGGTCAGAACCGGTATATGCGCTGGCCACCTGCGGGTTGCGGGGGATCGGTACGGCCGCCGAGCGCGCCACCCCCTTCACCACCGACCCCCACAAGTGGCGCATTCCACACCCCCGGTCGTCAGAGGGCGGCGGGCGCAGGCAGTGACGCAGCTCTCACCGGCGGATGAGGCGGCTCCCGGAGCTCAGGCGCCTCGACCACCCCGGCATTAACATGGACGGAAGCAGCCGGAAACGCCGATACCGCTGAAACGACTGAAACGACTGAAAGAGCTGAAACGGCCGGAACAGCCGGAACAGCCGGACCGGTGATTCCTCGGCATTCCGCTCGGGCAGATCGATCGAGCCGTTCGACCGGCACTCAGGACAGCCGATGCCAATGAAGCGCATCACGGCATTGCGCTCGCGCAATGGAATCCCCGCCATCGCCACCGTCGTCACACTGACCGCCGCCTGCCTGCTGTCCGGGGCCGCGGATCCCGGGAGGAAAGCACCCTCCTGCCCCACAGCGCCGTCGGACAGTTTCTGGCATGCCCCCGTGGACAAGCTGCCCGTGCACCCGAAGTCCGACCAGTACGTCGCCTCGATCGGCTCCGCCGAGCCCCTCCACCCGGATTTCGGATCGGGCCTCGCGGAAGGCCGGCCCTTCGGCATTCCCATCACCGTCTCGGACACGACGGTGCCGGAATCCGAGGTGTCCCTGGACTACCCCGAGGAGAGCGACACGTCCGGCTACCGGATCCCGCCGGACGCCAGGATCGAGAACGGTCCGGCGAGCGACGGGGACCGGCACGTCGTCGTCTGGGACAAGGCCCTGTGCAAGTCCTACGAGCTCTTCGACGCCGAGCGGCAGGGCGGCAGCACCTGGCACGCCGGCTCGGGTGCGATCTTCGACCTGCGGTCCAACGCCCTGCGGCCCGACGGATGGACGTCCGCCGATGCCGCCGGCCTCGCCATCCTCCCCGGCCTGGCGCGCTATGACGAGGCGGTCGGCGGGCGGATCGACCACGCGATCCGCATCACCGTGCCCCGCTCCGACCGGAGCTACCTCTGGCCCGCGCGGCACCAGGCGGGCTCGGCGGCGGACAGCGCGCTGCCTCCGATGGGGCTGCGGCTGCGGCTCAAGAGCTCGGTGGACACCTCGGGGCTGGCCCCGCAGGCCAGGGCCGTGGCCGACGCGCTCAAGAAGTACGGCGCCATCGTCGCGGACAACGGCTCGCCCTGGTACATCACCGGCGAGGAGAGCCCCGGTTGGGACAATGCGCAGCTCGACGGGCTCAAGGGCTTCAATGGCTCGGACTTCGAGGCGGTCGACGCGTCCGGCCTCCAGCAGTCACCGGACTCCGGAGCCGTCGCACCGCAGTGACCGCTGCCGGCCCCGTCTACACGGGGCAGGGCCGGTATTCGAGGCTGAGCTCGCGGTCCACGGCGTAACTGGTCCGCATGGAGGCGTCCGTGACCGCCTGCCAGGAGCCGTACTTGACGTAGAGCTGGTCCGCGGTGGGGCCGAGCGGGTTGCCGTACTTGGCGATGTTCCGCTCCTCCAGGACGCGGACCTCCTCCGGGGTCATGCCGGCCCGGGTGATCTCCTTGGCCTGGTTGCGCATGCCGACCATCTCGCGGGCGATCTCCTCGTCGGTGGCCCCCGCCGCGCGCATGGCGGCCTCCGTACGGTGCATGTCTTCGAGGAGTCCGTGGTAACGCATCCTGGTCCGCTGGGCCTCGACCTTCTCGTCCATCGGCAGGACACGGATCCGGCACACGACGGGGTCGGCACTCGGGCACGGGTCGCCGGCGGCGACGGGGCGGGCGAGCGGCGCGGTGATGACCGATCCGCAGGCTTCCGCGGCACCGGCCGCCGAGGCGCAGGCGGTGCCCAGCAGCGCGACGGCGGCCACGAACGGGAGCAGGGCGCGGCGGGAGAGGGCGAGGGAGAGGGAGTGAGGCATGCCCGCATCCTGGCGAGGACGCCGCGCCCTGACACGTGGACACCCCGATGATCACTCCAACGTGTCCGAAGGTCCCTCCCCCGGCTCGGGGAGGGACCTTCGGGGCGTGTTCCAGAGGAGGGACCTTCGGGGCGGGTTCTAGAGGGTGTCCATCCGTTCGGTGAGGCTGCCGTAGAGCCCGGGGCGGCGGGTGCGCATGAGGCCGAACTCCAGCCAGTCCCGGCGCTGGTCGAGGTCGAGGTCGGCGACGAGGACGGCCTCGCGGTCGCGCGGGGCGCGCAGCATGATCCGGCCGTAGGGGTCGGAGATGAAGGAGGATCCGTAGAAGGTGGAGCGGCCTTCGGTGCCCACCCGGTTGGGCACGATCATGAAGAGGGCGTTGGCCAGTCCGTTCGCGCTGATGGCGTGCTCCCACATGGGCCGGGTGTCGAAGTCCGGCAGGTCCACCTCGGAGCCGATGGCCGTGGGGTGGACGAGGATCTCGGCGCCGGCCAGGGAGTAGGCGCGGGCCAGCTCGGGGAACCACTCGTCCCAGCAGGTGGGGAAGCCGAAGCGGGCTCCCTCGTGCGCGACCACGGGGAACCCGCTGTCGCCGGGGCGGAAGCACAGGTCCTCGCGGTAGCCGGGGAAGGCCGGGATGTGGTTCTTGCGGGTCCGGGCGATCAGCTTGCCGTCGGAGTCCACGCATACGGCGGTGTTGTAGCCGAGGCCGCCGTCCTCGGCGCGCTCGTAGAGGGAGGCGTGGACGGTGATGCCGAGCTCGCGGGCGAGTTCTGCCGCGAGGGCGACGGTGGGGCCGGTCTCCACGTCCTCCAGGTAGCGGGCGGCACCGTCGGCCATGGGGTCGTCGGTGTTGCAGAAGTAGGGGCTGCGGGTGAGCTCCGGAAGGCAGACGACCGTGGCGCCCTGCCCGGCGGCCAGGGCGACGCCCTCGCGGAGCCGGTCGTCGTGCTCGGCGGCATCGGCGTACCAGCGCATCTGGACGAGGCCGACGCGCAGCGGTTCGCGCTCGCCGGGCTGGGTGCGGCCCGGGGAGCCGAGCGGAGATCCGGAGGAGGTGAGGAGCGCGTACGAGGTCACGGGCGGACTGCTTTCGAAGATCTGACTGAAATTTCAGTCAGAATGCGGGATACGGAAAGGGTCGGTCAAGGGGTGGTCGGTGCGGTGCGCCGGACGGGCCGGACGCGGGAGGCGCCGGAACGTTCCGGCAGGGCATGAATGTAGACGTTGCCGGAACGTTCCGGCAAGGTCGGGCCGAGCGTCTAGAATGCGGGGCGTGACCCCACCTGCCGTGACCCTGCTCGATGTCGCCCGTGCCGCGGGCGTCTCCAAGAGCACCGTCTCCGACGCGCTCCAGGGCTCCGGGCGGGTCGCGGAAGCCACCCGGGACCGGGTCCGCGCGGTCGCCGAGGAGCTCGGCTACCGCCCCAACAGCGCCGCCCGCCGGCTGCGCCGCTCCAGCACCGGAGCCGTCGGCCTGCACCTGCCCCAGACCGCGACCCGGCTGGGCTACTACATGAACCTGGCCTTCGGAGCCGTCCAGCGCGCCCAGGAGGAAGGACTCGACGTCGTCCTGCTCGCCCCGGGCGGCGGCGCCTCCGGACCGCTCGCCTCACGGGTCGACGGCCTCCTCGTCATCGACCCCGAGGTCGGCGACAGCGCCGTCCCGGGGCTCCTCGACTCCGGTGTCCCCGTCGTCACCGGCGAGCGCTACCTCGGCCCCTCCCCCGCCCCCGCCGGCGCGGTCGTCTGCGACAACGCCGCCTCACTCACGGCCCTCCTCGACCACGTGCGCGACCGCGGCGCCCGTCGGCCCGCCCTCCTCGCGCCCGAGGGCACCTCCGCCTGGGCCCAGGCCCTGCGCGAGACGGCCGCCGCCTGGGGTGCCTCGCACCGGACCGAAGTCACCCTGCACACCGTCCCGTTCGCGGCGACCGAGGCCGACGCGGACACCGCGACCCGGCGGCTGCTCGCCGCCGACCCCGGGATCGACGCCGTGATCTGCGCCCCCGACGGAGCGGCCCCCGGAACCCTGCGCGCCGCGGCCGGCCTCGGCCGCACGGTGGGCGCCGGCCTGCTGGTCGCCTCCTGCGTCGACGGCACCGCGAACCGGAGCGCGAACCCGCCCGTGACGGCGGTCGACCTGCGCCCCGCCGACTACGGGCGGGCCTGCGCGGAACTCCTCTGCGACATCCTCGCCGGCCGCGCCGGGCCCGACACCGTCCGCCACCACACCTGGGTCCTCGAAACCAGGCCGTCCACCACCGGATCACACCCCTGACCACCGCGGCCGGACGGCCGGGCAACACTCAGGAGCAGACGGCCGGTTCGACCCCGACCCCGGCGTCGGCCTCGACCCCGGCCTCGACCCCGGCGTCGGCCTCGGCGTCGGCCTCGGCGTCGGGCGGGTGCGTCGCGCCGAGGGCGAAGGCCGCCTCGGCCGCCGTACGGCCCAGTCCCGACAGGCAGGCCGACCAGGTCCGGTCCACGTCGTACCGTTCGGCGGGCGGTAGCGGAGCTCCGGCCGAGGTGCGGGCCGCATCGGCGGCGCCGAGCAGCCGTGCCGCCCGCCCGGGCTCGCCGCCCGCTGCCGCCGCGCCCGCCAGGCCTTCCAGAGCGAGGGCCACGGCACGTACGTCGCCCAGCGCTCGCGCGGCCGCGAGTCCTTCGCGGTGCAGGTCACGGGCCGCGTCCGTGTCCCCCCTCAGTTCGGCCGTGAAGCCCAGTTCGGCGAGGGCGAGCGTCGCGCCCGGCCCGTAGCCGGCGCCCCGGAACCACGTCAGCACCGCCCGCATGTGCTCCTCGGCGCCGACAAGGTCGCCGGTGCGCCGGGCGACCATGGCGAGTCCGATCCGGGCGTCGGCCTCCCCGGCCCGGTGGCTCTGTTCCCTGGCCAGCCGCAGGGCGTCCGTGTGCCGCTGCCGGCTCTCCTCGTACGCACCCGCCAGGAGCGCCGACCGGCCCAGCGCGCACAGCCGTTTGCCGGCCTCGGTCGGCAGTCCGAGCTCCTGTGCGATGGCCAGCCCCTCCTCGTGCAGCCGGGACGCCTGCGGGTACTCGCCCGCGATCTCGTGGAGCGCGGCACGGGGGAAGACCGTCTGCAACAGGCCCCAGCGGTCGCCCAGTCCGCCGAACAGGCGTGCGGCGCGCTCCGCGTCGCGGCGTACCGCGGCCAGGTCACCGTGCGCGAGGGCGTGCCGGGCGCGCACGCTCAAGGCGGCCGCGGTCCCCCAGGCGTCGCCGAGCCCCTCGGCCACGGCCAGGGCCCGGTCGGCGAGTTCCTCGCCGGCGGCTACGTCTCCCGCGCCCATCTGGGCGGCGGCCAGGAACCCCAGCGCGTGCGCGTGGCCCAGCGGGTCGTGCTCCGCCACCTCCCGCGCGTCGAGGGTGGCCGCGGCGGTCCGCAGCAGGCCCTCGGCGGCGCTCGTTGTGCCTTCCCACACGGTCAGGCCGGCCCGCCAGGCCGTCGCCAGGGCGGTGGCGGCGATCCGCTCCCCCGCGTGCCGGTCCTGGCCCGGCCCGGTACCGGACGCGAGGTGCGGAGCGTGGTGCGGGGCGAAGTACGGGGCGAAGTGCTGCACGGGGGGCTGGGCGGGGTGCTGGGCGGGGTGCTGGGCGGGGTGGTCGCGCTCCGCCGCGAGGCAGGCGTCGAGCAGCCGGCCGCCCTCCGCGGGTCCGCCGCGCAGCAGCCAGTACCGGGCCAGGGCGCGCGCCGCCCGCAAGGCCGGTACCACCCGGCCGTGCGCCAGCGCCTCCTCGACCGCCGGGTACAGCTCCGCCTCGGCCGCGTCGAGCCGGGCGAGCCAGAGCCGCTGGCGAGGGCCGCGCAGCAGCGGTTCGGCCCTCAGCGCCAGCTCCCGGTGGTACGCACCGTGCCGGGCCCGGGCTTCCTCCTCCTCGCCGGCCGCGCGCAGCCGCTCCCGTGCGTAGTCCTTGACGGATTCCAGCAGCCGGTAGCGCCGGCCCTCCGGACGGTCGACCAGGACCACGAGCGAGCGCTCCACCAGACGGTCGAGCACCGGCGGCACCTGGTGTTCCCGTACGTACGCGGCCGCGTCCGAGCACACGACGCCCGCGGCCTCCGCGGAGGCGTCACCTCCGTGCACGGACAGCCTTCGGAGTACGGCTTCCTCGGCGCCGCCGAGCAGCGCCCAGCTCCAGTCGATCACCGCGCGCAGCGTCCGCTGCCGCGGGGGTACCCCGCGCAGCCCCCGTGACAGGAGGGCGAACCGGTCGTCGAGTCCGGCGAGCAGGCCGTGCACGCCCAGGGCCCGGGCCCGGGCGGCGGCCAGTTCGAGCGCGAGCGGCAGCCCGTCGAGCCGGCCGCACAGGGCGTCGACGGCCGCGCTGTCCTCGGGCGTGGTGGTGCGGTCCGGCGGGAGTCCGGCGCGGGCCGTGAACAGGGCCACGGCATCGGCGGGTGCGAGGGGCGCCAGCGGGTGCACCGCCTCACCCGCCAGGGCGAGCGGTTCCTGGCCGGTGGCCAGCACCGAAAGTCCGGGCGCCTGCGGGAGTACCGCCTCCAGCACCTCGGCCACGGCCTCGGACAGGTGCTCGCAGTTGTCGAGCAGGAGCAGGAGCCCGCGCTCCCGGAGGGCGCCCACGAGCAGCCGCAGCGCGTCGGGCTGTTCCCCTTCCCCTCCGGCGGTCGGGCCCCCTTCGGGGCCGCGTACGCCCAGGGTGCGCAGCACCGCGGCGGCCACGGCGTCGGCCGGGGCGCCTGCGGGGAGCGGCGCGAGCTCGACCAGCCATGCTCCGTCCGGGTGGCGGGCGGAGGCCAGGCCGGCGCATTCGACCGCCAGGCGGGTCTTGCCGACGCCGCCGGGTCCGGTGAGGGTGACCAGCCGGGAGTGCGCCGCCAGGGCGCGGACGGCGGCGAGGTCCGCGTCGCGGCCGACGAGCCGGGTGAGCGGCTCGGGCAGCTGTCCGGCCGCTCCGTTCTTCGCGGTGCGCAGCGCGGGCGGCGGGGCGGCCTGTGGGGCGGCGGCCGACCGGGCGACGGCCGGCGGGGCGGCCTGGGTGGCGGCCGGCGCCGCGCGGCCGGGGTCCGGATGCCGGGCGCCGCCTGCTGTTCCCGCGTCCTCTCCGTGGGGTGGCTGCTCCAGGTCGGCGTCCTGGCGGAGGATCGCCTGCCGCAGCGCCGTCAGCTCCGGTCCCGGATCCAGTCCGAGCTCCTGGGCGAGCCGGCCGCGCAGCACCTCGTAGCTGTCCAGCGCCTCGGCCTGCCGGCCGGCCCGGTACAGCGCGCGCAACTGGACCGCGCGCAGTCGCTCACGGAGCGGATGGGCTGCGACTAGCTGGTCGAGCTCGCCGAGGACGGCGCGCTGCTCGCCCAGTGACACGCGCAGGCCGAGCAACTCCTCCAGCACGGAGAGACGTTCCTCCTCCAGCCGGGCGGCCGCGGCACGCACGGCCGGGTCCTCGGTGTGGCCCGCGTAGGCCTCGCCGCGCCACAAGGAGAGGGCCTCGCCCAGCAGTTCGGCACGCGGCCGGTGAGCGAGACCCTGGGCGCGGGCCCTGGCGGCCAGCCCGGCGAACCGCTGCGCGTCCAGTTCCCCGGGGGCGGGCTCCAGCCGGTACCCGCTCGCGTCGTGGAGCAGGCGCCCGCGGCCGTCCAGCGGTGCCGCGCGTTCGAGGGCGGCGCGCAACCGCGAGACCTGCCCCTGGAGACTCGCGTACGGGTGGAGGGGCAACTCGGTGTCCGGGCCGCCCCACAACGCGTCCACCAGCCGGTCGGCGGAGACGGGGCGGCCCGGTTCGACCAGCAGCCGGGCGAGCAGCCGGCGTGCCCGCGCTCCGGTCACGGCCACCGGCTCCCCCTTACCGTCGCCGTCGCCCGTCCACATCATCAGCGGCCCCAGAACCCCCACACGCATGTCGATCACCCTAACCGCCCTGCCGTCCGCGACCCGGCGGGCAGCAGAGCGGCACCGGACCGGCAGCAGACCGGCAGTGGACCGGCAGCGCGGCATCGCAGGGTGGGTCCCGTTCGACAGCAGCGACGACCCAAGGAGAGAACAGTCATGAGCGCAACCGCCGCACCGCACACGATCCCGGTCAGCGTCATCGGCCTCGGCAACCTCGGCCAGGCCCTGGCCGACGCCTTCCTGACGAAGGGCCATCCGACCACCGTCTGGAACCGCTCGGCGGGCAAGGCCAACGGCCTGGTGGAGCGGGGGGCGTCCCTCGCGGCCACGCCCGCCGATGCCGTGGCGGCGGGCGAACTCGTCGTCGTCGCCGTACTGGACTACGACACGGTCGGCGAGCTCCTGCGGCCGGCGGCCGGGGCACTGGCAGGCCGTACGGTCGTCAACCTGACCACCGGGACCCCGCCTGCCGCCCGCGCCCTCGGCGCCTGGGTGGCCGACCAGCGGGCCGCCTACCTGGACGGCGCCGTGTACGCGGTGCCCCGGACCATCGGCTCCTCCGCCGCCTTCGTTCTCTACAGCGGCGACGAGGCGGCCTACCGGACCTACCGTACGGTCCTCGACACGATCGGTGAGGGCAGCCTCGTCGGTCCGGCCCCCGAGCTGTCGTCCGTGTACGACACCGCTCTGCTCAGCGGTATGTACGGGATGTTCGCCGGGTTCTTCCAGGCGGTGGCGCTCGCCGGCACGGAGGGGATCGGGGCGGCGGAGCTGACGCGCCCGCTGGTGCGGTGGCTGACGGCGGCCGCCGACGCGCTGCCGTCCTTCGCGGAGGAGATCGACGCGAAGGACTACACCACCACGACCTCCAACCTGGAGATCAACGCGGTGGGACTGCGCAACATCCTCTCCGCCACCGAGGCGCAAGGGCTGCCGACGGACCTGCTGGCGCCACTGCTGCGGCTCTTCGACGACCAGATCCGCGCGGGGCACGCCGCGTCCAGTCTGTCCAGGGCCGTGGAGTCGTTGCGCGCCGACAGTCTGTGATCCGGCGAACCGTCCGTACCGCTGTCCGCGCGTTCCTGGCGCTGCCGGTCGGGCTCGCAACGGTGCTCGTCCCGCTGCCAGGGGGAAGCGTCAGGTACGGAAACTGCGTAGCTGCCTACCCTGAAGTGCCGGTAGCGTCCGGTCTCCCGACCCGCCGAACCGGCGGCCCACGTCAAGAGAGCGATGCAGATGACCAGCCGGCAGGCAACGACGACCCTCTGGCGCCCCACCGGCCCCAAAGAGCTGGATCTGGTGCGGGAGCTGAACTGGCGTGCTTGGCCGCCCAGGCTGCCCGAGCAGCCGATCTTCTACCCGGTCCTCAACGAGGACTACGCGATCAGGATCGCGCGGGACTGGAACGTGAAGCACGATGGTGCCGGCTTCGTCACTCGTTTCGAGGTCGAGTCGGATTTCTTGAGCCGGTATCCCGTTCAGCAGGCGGGCGGGCGGACGATCCGCGAGCTCTGGGTTCCGGCCGAGGAGCTGGACGACTTCAACGCCCGCATCGTCGGCGAGATCCAGGTGGTCCACGAGTTCCGCTGACGTGCGGAAGTGCTTGCTTCGGGAGCACGGCGGCCCGGTGCCGTGCTCCCGGCATGGCTGTGATCACGGCGTCCGCGCCGTGCTCACAGCCCCGTCCCACCAGCAGGTCCGCGCCCGCGTCGGGCAGGCCTTCGCCCGCACGAAGGCCTGGAGGATCCTCCGCGACTGACGTCTCACGGGTGACGGGGCCCTTGGTGGGCGCCGTCCGGGCGGAGTTCGATGTGGTCCGGGGCCAGGTCGACCGCCACGCGGTGTTCCATGCCCAGGGCCTCCAGGAACTTCGGGGGGAGCTGGACGCGTCCGGAGCGGTCGAGGACGACGTACTCGCGTTCGCTGATGGATTCCTCGCCGTGCTCGTCGGTGACCAGGCGGCGCAGGACCTCGCTGCTGGTGCGGCCGTCGCGGATCGCCACCGTCCGGCGGACCTCGCCCGCCACCATCGGATCGTGCGTCACGATGACCACCGTCACGCCGAGTTCCTTGTTCGCCGTGCGGAAGGTCTCGAAGACCGCCGCGGCCGTCTCCGAGTCCAGTTCGCCCGTGGGTTCGTCGGCGAGCAGCACCCTGGGGTCGTTCGCCATCGCCACGGCGATCGCGACGCGCTGCTGCTGGCCGCCGGACAGCTCCGCCGGCCGGCGGTGCGCCAGGTCGCCGATCCCGAGGGCCTCCAGGATCTCCCCGACCCTGGCCGCGCGGCGTGCGCTCGCTCCCCGGCGGGGGCTGTCGCCCTTCAACTGCATCGGCAGGGCGACGTTCTGGGCGGCCGTCAGGAACGGCAGCAGGTTGCGGGCCGTCTGCTGGAAGACGAACCCGACCGCTTCGCGCCGGTAGCGCAGCCGGTCCCGCGCCGACAGTTCCAGCAGGTCGTAGCCGGCGACCGCCGCGCTGCCGGCCGTGGGGACGTCCAGGCCGGCCAGGATGTTCAAGAGGGTGGACTTGCCGCTGCCGGAGGCGCCGACCAGGGCCATGAGGTCGCCCTGCTCGACCGTCAGCTCCAGCCCCTGGAGGGCCTGTACCTCGATGCCGTCCTGGCTGAAGATCCGGACCAGGCGGTCGCAGGCGATCGCGGCGTCCGCCGCCGGGGTGCGCGGCTCCGCGGCGGCCGTCGCCCGGCGGCGCAGCTCCTCGTACGTCGGCTGGTCGGTGTTCAACGCTGGTCTCCCGCTCTCAACTCGGTGGTGATCTGCCGTCGCCCGGATGTCGCCGCCTCGGCGAACACGGCCGCGGCGACCAGGGCGGCCAGGCCCAGGGCCTGGGTCAGTACGGGCCCCGCCGTCAGCTGCACTCCGTTCGGCACGTGCGCGCCGACCAGCGTGGACAGGTCCATCGCCGGGCCGAGCAGGGCCACGGCGGCCGCCGCGACCAGGGCCCCGCCCAGCGTCGCGGTCAGGGTCTGCGGCAGGGTCTCGGCGAGGATCAGCGCCACGCCCTGCCTGCGGCGCAGCCCCATCGTGCGCAGCCGGGCCAGCAGCGCCGCGCGTTCGGGGACGGTCCGCATCAGCGTCAGCAGTACGGCCAGCAGGGCGAAGCCCGCCGCTCCGGCCATGGAGGCCCAGAAGAGGCGCTGTGCCGAGCCCTGCAGCGGATCGGCGCCCAGTGCGGTGACGGCCTCGGCGCTGGTGTGCACGGGGTACGGCTCGTCGAGCGGGGCCGGGCCCGCGGCGGAACCGGAACCCGGGATCGGGGCCGGGGCCTTGGCGGGAGTCCCGGACGGCGCCGGGAGCTTGGCGCGGACCAGCTCGCGCAGCCGGTCACCGTCGACGTCACCGAGGCCGAGCCACCGGTTCGGGTGGTCGGCGCCGCCCGTGAGGGCCGCCGCGGCGCCCGCCGGAAGGACGACGGTCGCGGCGTCCCGCGCCGGATGGGCCGGGGTGCAGTCGACCAGGCCCACGACCCGTACCTTCAGCTCCTCGCCGTCGCCGGGCTGCACCGTGTACGTGCCGCCCTGTTCGGCCTGCCCGGCCAGGCTCGCGCTGAACAGCGCGGGCACCGGGGCATCGGCGGACTGCGCACCGCCGGTGGCCAGCAGGGCGGGCTCGAAGGATCCGCAGCCGAGGACCCGCGACAGCTCCGCGTACGCGGCCGGCTCGGCAGCGATCACGGTGACCTGGCTGGATCTCACGGTGGTGCCGTGCAGGGAGGAGTCGTGGTCGATCCACAGCGGCACGGACGTCTGTACGCCCGGCAGCTCGCCCGCGGCCTTCGCGAGCCCCGCCGGGAGCGGGGATTTCCCGTACGCGGAGATCGCCGCGTCGCCCCCGACGGTCAGCCGGGCCACCCCCAGCCGGGACGAGTCCACCGACTGCAGCACGGCGGCGCCGAATCCGCCGGTGGTGATGGCGACGAGCAGCGCGACCATCGGCAGGACGGAGGGGCCGGTGCGGCCGCGGGCCTGCGTGCCGGTCGTCGCCGGGCCCCGGGCGGCCCGCGCGAGTCCCACGAAGCCGACCAGTCCGGAGCTGCGGCCGGCCGCCCGGGCGAGCCATCCGGTGACCACCGGCTGGAGCCGGGCCAGCAGCAGCCCCCCGCACAGGGCGAGCAGCAGCGGGGCCGCGATCAGCAGCGGGTCGAGGTCGCTGCCGGGCGGGGCGACCCCGCGGCGGCGGACCTCCACCACGGCGGCGGCGGTGGCGATCAGGACGAGCAGTTCGGCCACGGGCCTGCGCCACCGCCCGGCCGGGCGGGCCGGGGTCAGCAGTACGGCCGCCCGTACGGGGAAGGCCAGCAGTGCGAGCAGGGCGACGGCCGCGGCCGAGAGCAGTGCGGGCGCGAGCCGGGGGGTGGGCAGCAGCAGGACGGCGAGCGCGGTGGCGGCTGCGGCCGCCGGGAGCACGGTGACGGCGCCCTCGCCGAGGAGCCGGCCGACGATGGCGGCGCGCGAACCGCCGCGCGCGAGCAGCAGCCGCAGTTCGGCGTCGCGGCGGTCGGCCGCGAGTGCGCCGGCCAGACACAGGACGACGAAGGCGACGCCGCCGACCCCGGCGGGTCCGATCGCGGCGAGCGGCGCCGCGGCCTGGGTACGGGCTCGGGCTTCCGCGAACCGCTCGGGCAGCCAGGAGGTGGTGTGCAGCCGCGCGCGGCCGGTCTCCCGGGCGAGGGTGGCGGCGGTGGGCCCGGCGATGTACGAGGCGATGTCCTTCCTCGTGGCGTCGAGCCGGTCGGCCCGCAGGTGGCCGACGTCCACTGGCAGCCGCCAGAAGTCCTCGGCGGTGCGGCTCCAGGTGCTCATCCGGTCGAGGTCCCCGGTGCCGACGAGGGCGTCGACGTCCCAGGCGAGGCTCTCGCCGTAGTAGTGCTCGCAGGCTCGGGCGAGGCACCCCAGGTTGTCCGTCCAGAACTCGTCGGTCTCGTCGAGGACCGCGTAGAGACCGACGACCTCGACGGACGGTGTGCCGTCGACTCGGGCCGCGATCTTCAGGACGGATCCGACGCGGGCGCCGAGGGTCGCGGCGGCCTTCTGCGAGAGGACGACCTGCAGGGGCGCCATCTCCCCGGGGGCGGCCTGCGCGGGGGCCGTGGGTGTGCTGCTCGGCCAGTGCCCTTCCGCCAGCTTCACGTGGGCCTCGGCCTGGCGGACGTGCAGGAGGTTCATGCTGGGCGGAAAGCCGGAGGGGCGGGCGAGTTCCGGGTTCAGCAGCTCCTGCCGCTTGGTGGTGCGCGCGCCGTGGACCGTCGCCTCCGCGTCCACGCGGAAGGTGGATCCGGTCGGCCCGAGCAGTTTCTCCAGCGTGGTGTCCAGGGCTTGGGCGCTCTGCCCCCTGTCCGGGGAGGGTGCGGTCACCTGCAGGCTGGCGTTGCCGGCCGCGCTGTGTTCCAGGAAGGACCGCAGGGCCTGGTCGGCGCCCCGGTCCTGGGCCCGTGGCAGCGCGGCGGCCAGCAGGACGGCGACGAAGGCCAGCGCGGCGCCGAGGAGGGTGCCCAGTGGCGCCGCCCGCAGCCGGGTCCTGACCCAGGGCGCGGGCCGCGGGGCGGTGGACGGGGGCGGGGTGGCTGACGCCGGGGTCGACGAGGGCGGGGTCGACGAGGGCGGGGTGGCGGACGGCGGGGTGGTCACATCTCCTCCACGGGACGCAGCCGGGCGGCGATGTCGCGGCCCCGGGGGCCGCTGAGCGCGGCCGACAGCAGGGGAACGGCTGCGATGGCGGCGACCGTGAGCACGGTCTGCCAGAACGGCATGTCCACTTGTACGGGCGGGAACGGCCGCCCCGCAGCGGGTGTCAGCACGACCAGGGGCGCCATCAGATGGACGAGGGCGATGCCCAGCCCGGTTCCGACCGCGGACCCGGTGACGATCAGCACCCCGCCCTCGGCGGCGGACGCGAGGGCCAGCGAGCGGCGCGGGGTGCCGAGTGCGAGCAGGACCGAGAACTCCCGTCCGCGCACGCGCCGTTCGGCGGCGGTGGAGGTCGCGAAGCCGATGGCCGCCAGGACCGCGCAGGCGGCGGCGAGGGCGGCCAGGGCGCTCTGCGGGCCGGCGCTCAGCGGGTCGTCCAGCAGCCGCTCGGTGATCTCCTCGCGCAGTTGGACGCGCTCGATCCGGGCGCCTTCGCGCAGCTTGTCCGCCGCGCGGGCCGGGACCGGGTCGGCGGCCGAGTCGGCGGGCAGCCACCACTCGGTGGGCGAGGCGGGCTGCTGGCCGACGGACTCCAGCAGGAACCGGCCGAGCACGTGCAGGTCGGCGGCGAGCGCCGAGCGGCCGGCCACGGGGAGGGAGTCCACGGAGGCGGTGATCCGCATCGGGACGTTGACGCCGTCCAGCGTGACGGGGACCGTATCGCCCACGGAGGCGCCCAGGGACCTCAGGTAGCGGGTGGTGGCGACCGCGGGGACGGCGGTGGGGGCCGGCGCGGCGGGCGTCGGGAACACGACGGTGGTGACGCCCTGCAGGGTCCCGAAACCGCCCCAGTAGCGCAGCCGCAGCAGGTCCGTGGAGCCGGCCGGGACCGGGACCGGCTCGGGGGCCCTCTTCGCGCTCGACCCCTGCGGGAGCGAGGTCCGCCAGCCGGCGGCGTCCGCGGGTGCGGTGACGCCCGTGGCGGCGCCGTCCGCGGTGTCGGAGACGGCGATCCGGCGCAGGGCCAGTTCGCTGCCGTCGCCGGGGTTGTCGCTGTCGCCGGCGTACGAGAGGCGTATCCCCGCCAGGGTCAGCGGGGTGGCCGCCGATCCGACCGGGGCGCCGGTCAGCGCGTCGAGGAGGAAGGGGAGGGTGACGTCGCCGCCCTCGGGCAGGGTGACCGAGGGCGTCCCGTACGTCGCCCCGAACCGGTCGCGCAGCAGCAGGCCCACAGCGGCCCAGCTCGTACCGGAGGACCGGACCGACACGTCGAGGTCGATCCGGCGCGGGGAGCCGGGCAGGGCGACACCGGGGCTCGCGGGGGCGGCGGCGCCCGGGCCACCGGCGGCGAGCGGGGTGAACAGCTCGCGCATGCCCTGCCCGCCGCGCAGGTCCGCGCGCAGCGGCACCTGTTCGCCCGCCTTGACGGCGTCCAGCGCGACGATGTCGGCGGGATTCCCGTCCGGCAGCTTCTGATCCCGGCGGACCACCGGTACGAGGCGGTCGCCGCCGGGCAGGGCCGCGTAGCGTCCGCCCTGCCCCATCGGGGACATGCTGCTGCCGGAGATCCGCAGGCCGCCCGCGGTCGCGAAGTCGGCCTGGTCGCGCTGGGAGGCGGACCAGCCGGTGTGCTGGCCGAGCGCCAGGATCCCACTGGCGACGGCGAGGACGAGCAGCAGTACGGGCCCGGTGGCCCGGCCGGGCCGTCGGGCGAGCTGCCAGCCGAACAGGGCGGGGCCCAGGCTCCGGCCGCGCGCCGCCAGCCGTCCCCCGGCCCGCGCCGCGAACGGCAGCAGGCGCAGGACCAGCAGCGTGCCCCCGCACAGGGCGAGGGCGGGAGCGGCGACCAGGACCGGGTCGACACCGAGCCCGCCGCCGGCGGAGGCGCCGGACGAGGGGGCGTCCGTACCGCCGTACTGCGAGAGCTGCTGGTAGCCGAGGACGGCGAGGACCACGACGGCCAGGTCGACGCCGGAGCGGGCGGCGCCCGTCACCAGCGCCTGGCGGCTGCCGACGCGGCGCAGTACGGCGGCGGAGGCCCCGCGCAGGACGGAGGGCAGGGTCGTCAGCAGGACGCAGGCCAGGGCGCAGCCGAGCGCGACCGGCCAGACCAGCCAGGTGTCCGGGATCTCCAGGTGGACCCGCCCGAGCGGTCCGAACCGGCCGAACAGGCGAAGCAGGGGCGGTGTGAGCAGGGGTGCCAGGACGGCCGCGGGCAGGGCGAGCAGCAGGGACTCGGCCGCGGTGAGCGCGCCGAGGCGGCGGCGGGAGGCGCCGCGCGCGGTGAGCAGGACCCGTTCCGGTTCCTGGCGGACGGTCAGGATGTGGGAGACGAGGAGCAGTGCGGCGGTCGACAGGACGGCGAGCTGGAGCGCGCCCATCAGCAGGGTGGAGCGGGCGACGACCGTGCCGGCGCTCAGTTCGGCCAGCAGTTTGGGCAGTTCGGTGGCGGTGCGCAGGGAGGAGGCGCGTTCGAGGGTGACGCTCGCGGGGTCGGTCGCGGTCCGGACGGCCTCGGCCTCGGCGGCACGGACCGTGCGCAGGTCCGGGGTGAGCAGCGTGAGGCGGTGGTTCTGCAGGATGCTGCCGGTGGTGAAGGCGCTGTCGTCCACCAGGAGCGGGCCGTAGATGGCGAAGGTGTCGGCCTGGACCTCGCGGCCGCCGAGGGGGTCGAGCCGCCAGTACGCGGCGTCCGGGTCGGTGGCCCGGTACACGCCGGTGACCAGTACGTTCAACGGTGCCCCGCCGAACCGGTCGTCCAGCCGGACCGGTGCGGGCAGCGCGGACTCGGCCAGGCCGAGGCGGGCGAGCGCCGCGCGCGGTACGGCCACCTGGGTCGGCGCTGCCGGGGCGCCGGCGGCCGGGGGTGCGGCGACCGGCGCGGGCCACGCACCGGCGAGCAGCTGTACGTGGTCCTTGCCGAGGGCGGCGAGCAGGGTCAGGTCGGCGTCGCGGCCGGAGGCGGCGACACCGGGCAGTCCGTACGAGCGGCTGCGGGCGACGCTCTCGGATGCGACCGGGAGCCGCCCGAACGCCTCGTCCGCGAAGGTCCGTACGGACGCGTCGTCCTTGGCACGGGAGTCGGCGGGATGGCCACTGGTGATCACGACGGTGGTCCGGGGCTGTGCTGTCCCGGTCAGGGCCCGCCGGAGCCCTTCCTCGCCCACGCCACGGGTGAATGCCGTGAGCGCGGTCAGTGTGGTCGCGGTGATCAGTACGGTGAGCAGCACGGCGACGGCGAGCGGCCATCGCCCGCGCAGTCGGCGCACGACGAAGCCGAGCACGTGTTGTATTCCTCCCCCGTCCGGACCGTCAGTACCGGATAGCGGACGATGCTGTCAGATGTGATCGATGGAAGGAAGGGGCTTGCGTGATTGGTGCGACAGATGCGCAAATGCGATCAGAAAGCTGAAGCGACAGAGGATGCGGGACGGGAAGCCGGGCGCCCCGCGCGGACAACTCGACGGGGGAACAGACACGATGAGCGATCACCAGGCGACGGCGACGGTCGCGGCGCAGGCCGGGCGGAAGGGCGACGGCTCTCCGATCGTGGTCGTCGACGACGTGCACCACAGCTTCGGCAGCGGACCGCAGGCCGTCCACGCCCTGCGCGGCGTGTCCTTCGAGGTCCGCCGCGGCGAACTCACCGCCCTCAGGGGCCGGTCGGGCTCCGGCAAGACCACCCTGCTGAACCTCGTCGGCGGCCTCGACTCCCCGACCGGCGGCCGGATCACCCTCGACGGCACCGACCTGGCGGCCCTCGACGAGCCGGGCCTGCTCGCCCTGCGCCGCGACCGCATCGGCTTCGTCTTCCAGTCCTTCGGTCTGATACCCGTCCTGACCGCCGCCGAGAACGTCGGCGTTCCGATGCGGCTGCGGCGCGTGCCCGCCAAGGTGCGGGAGGAGCGCGCCCGGACCCTGCTGGCCCTGGTCGGGCTCGCGGACCACGCCGAACAGCGGCCCGGCGAACTCTCCGGCGGCCAGCAGCAGCGCGTGGCGGTGGCCCGCGCCCTGGCCAACGACCCGGACCTGATCATCGCGGACGAGCCGACGGGCCAGCTCGACTCGGAGACCGGCCGCTCGGTCATGGAGCTGCTGCGCGCGGTGGTGCGCAGCGAGTCGGTGACCATCCTCGTCGCCACCCACGACCCCAACCTGATCGAACTCGCCGACCGGGTCGTGGAACTGCGCGACGGCCGCATCGTCGATACCGGCGTATGACCGGAGCACCTCCGTACGTGACCTTCCGCGCGCGGCCGCAGGGCGTTGACCAGGAGCGACCGGGTGGGTACCCGGAGCGCACGGCCCGCGTCGTCCCGGAGCGGTCCCGGAGGATCGACCCTACGATGGGCGGGAACCGGCGCGGGCGGCTCGCCGGGCCGCCTGCCCAGAGCACTCGGGGTGGAGACGACGTATGGCACAGGCCGCCGACACAGCGCGGACCGTCATCCTGACCGTGGACGACGACCCGGGAGTCTCCCGGGCCATCGCCCGTGACCTGCGGCGGCGCTACGGCGCCGAATACCGGATCGTGCGCGCCGAGACCGGCGACTCCGCGCTGGAGGCGCTGCGCGAGCTGAAGCTGCGCGGCGACCTGGTGGCGGTGATCCTCGCCGACTACCGGATGCCTCAGATGAACGGCATCGAGTTCCTCGAACAGGCCCTCCAGGTGTATCCGGGTGCGCGGCGCGTGCTGCTGACCGCGTACGCCGACACCAACGCGGCGATCGACGCGATCAACGTCGTCGACCTCGACCACTACCTGCTCAAGCCCTGGGACCCCCCGGAGGAGAAGCTCTACCCGGTCGTGGACGATCTGCTCACGGCCTGGCGCAGCAGCGACTACCGTCCGGTACCCGCGACCAAGGTGGTCGGGCACCGCTGGTCGGCGCGCTCCTCGGACGTGCGGGAGTTCCTGGCCCGCAACCAGGTGCCGTACCGCTGGTACTCCTCCGACGAACCGGAAGGGCGGCGGCTGCTGGAGGCGGCCGGGGCCGACGGGCAGCGGCTACCGCTGGTCATCACGCCCGAGGGCACCGCGCTGATCGAACCGGAGGCGCCCGAACTGGCCTCCCACGTGGGGCTCGCGACGACGCCGGCCGCCGACTTCTACGACCTCGTCGTCATCGGCGGCGGCCCGGCCGGGCTCGGCTCCGCGGTGTACGGGGCCTCCGAGGGGCTGCGTACGGTACTGGTCGAGCGGTCGGCGACCGGCGGACAGGCCGGTCAGAGCTCCCGCATCGAGAACTACCTCGGTTTCCCGGACGGCGTGTCGGGTGCCCAGCTCACGGAGCGTGCCCGCCGCCAGGCCGGCCGGTTCGGCGCCGAGATCCTCACGGCGCGTGAGGTCACCGGGCTGGAGGTCAACGGCGCGGCGCGCGTCGTCCGCTTCTCGGACGGCTCGGCGATCGCCGCCCACAGCGTCATCCTGGCGACCGGTGTGTCGTACCGGCAGCTCCACGCGCCGGGCTGCGACCAGCTGACCGGCTGCGGGGTGTACTACGGCTCCTCGCTCACCGAGGCGGCCTCCTGCCAGGGGCAGGACGTGTACATCGTGGGCGGCGCCAACTCGGCCGGGCAGGCGGCGATGTACCTGGCGAGGGGCGCCAAGTCGGTGACGCTGCTGGTGCGCGGGGAGTCCTTGACGGCGTCGATGTCGTACTACCTGATCCAGCAGATCGAGGAGACGCCGAACATCACCGTGCGTACCCGGACCGTCGTCGAGGCGGCGCACGGCGAGGGTCACCTGGAGCAGCTGACGCTGCGGGACGTGGACGGCGGAGGCAGCGAACTCGTCGACGCGCAGTGGATGTTCGTGTTCATCGGCGCGGCCCCGCTGACCGACTGGCTGGACGGAACGGTGCTGCGCGACGAGCACGGCTTCATCCTGGCCGGGCCGGACCTGACGCCGGACGGGCGGCCGCCGGCCGCATGGGAACTCGACCGGCCGCCCTACCACCTGGAGACCAACATTCCCGGCGTGTTCGTGGCGGGCGACGCGCGCGCCCAGTCCGCGAAGCGCGTCGCGTCCGCCGTCGGAGAGGGAGCCATGGCCGTGATGCTCGTCCACCGGTACCTGGAGCAGTCATGAGCGGGCAGGCCATGCCGTGCAGCCCGCAGGAGATCGCCTCGCTGTTCCTGTTCGAGAAGCTCACCCCGGAGCAGCTCGGGCGGCTGTGCGGCGAGGGGCGGGTGGAGCGGTTCGAAGCCGGTCCGGTGTACACCGAAGGCTCCCCGGCCACCTGCTTCTACGTGATGATCGAGGGCACCGTCGTGCTGTCCCGCCGGGTCGGCGGCGACGACGTCGAGGTGAGCCGCACCTCGCAGCGCGGCGTGTACGCGGGAGCCATGCAGGCGTACCTGGGCGACCAGGTGCCGCAGACGTACACCAACTCGATGCGGGTGACCGAGCCGACGCGGTTCTTCGTGCTGCCCGCGCAGTCGTTCTCGGACATCATGCGGGAGTGGTTCCCGATGGCGGCGCACCTGCTGGAGGGGCTGTTCTTCGGTTCCAAGAACACCCAGCGGGCCATCGGGCAGCGCGAACGGCTCCTGGCGCTCGGGTCCTTGTCCGCCGGCCTCACCCACGAGCTCAACAACCCGGCGGCGGCGGCCGTCCGGGCCACGGCGACCCTGCGGGAACGGGTCGGCAAGATGCGGCACAAGCTGGCCCACATCTCCCAGGGCCAGTACTCGCGCGAGACGATCGCCGACCTCATCGAGATCCAGGAGCGCACCGTCGAACGCGTCGCGAAGGCGACGGCGCTCAGTCCGCTGGAGGCCTCCGACCGGGAGGACGAGCTCGCCGACTGGCTGGACGACCACGGCATCGAGGAGGGCTGGCGCCTCGCGCCGACCTTCGTGCAGGCCGGGCTGGACACGGACTGGCTGGAGCAGGTCGCGGCGACCGTGGCCGAGGAGATCCTGCCGTCGGCGATCGGCTGGCTCAACTACACGGTCGAGACCGAGCTGCTGATGGACGAGATCGACGACTCCACCACCCGCATCTCCCACCTCGTGGCCGCGGCCAAGCAGTACTCGCAGCTCGACCGCGCCCCGTACCGGGTCGTCGACGTCCATGAACTCCTCGACAGCACCCTGCTGATGCTGTCCGGCAAGATCGGCTCCCGGGTGCGGGTGGTCAAGGAGTACGACCGCTCCGTGCCGGACGTGCCCGCCTACCCGGCGGAGCTCAACCAGGTGTGGACCAACCTCATCGACAACGCCGTGTTCGCCATCGGGAGCACCGGCGGCGAGGGCACGCTGACCGTCCGCACGGCGCGCGAGGGCGACCGCCTGCTGGTGGAGTTCCGCGACACCGGACCCGGTATCCCGGCGGACATCCGCAGCCGCATCTTCGACCCCTTCTTCACCACCAAGCCGGTCGGCGAGGGCACCGGTCTGGGCCTCGACATCTCCTGGCGGATCGTCGTGAACAAGCACCACGGCAGCCTCCAGGTCGAGTCCGCCCCGGGTGACACCCGGTTCCAGGTACTGCTGCCGCTGACCGCCCCGGCCCCCGAGACCGGTACCGAGACCCGGACCGAGACCGGATCCGCGACCGCGACCGAGACCGCTGAGGAGCCCGTATGAGCGACATCCAGGGAATCGACCCGAGCGCCGCACCCACCGGCACCGGCTGCGTCGAGTGCGACGAGCTGGGCGGCTGGTGGTTCCACCTGCGGCGCTGCGCCCAGTGCGGCCACATCGGCTGCTGCGACTCCTCCCCCGCCCAGCACGCCACCGCCCACTGGAAGTCCTCCGGCCACCCCTTGGTGCAGAGCTTCGAGCCGGGCGAGGAATGGTTCTGGAACTACGACACGGACGCCCTGTACGACTCCGGCCCCGAGCTGACCGCTCCGCGCGATCACCCGGCGGAGCAGCCTGCCCCGGGCCCGGCCGGCCGGGTCCCCGAGGACTGGACACGGCAACTGCACCGCTGACCGCCGTGACCGTCGGCTACGGCAGCCCTACGAACGCCGCCCGGCCGCGGGCGGCGTCCACACCGTGCCGCGGGCCTCGTATTCGAGCATGGTCTCCACGCCGGTCGCCGCGTCGGCACCCAGTTCCCGGCGTACGAGCCACAGGGCGAGGTCCAGCCCGCTGGTGATGCCACCCGCGGTGACCAGGTCTCCGTCGTCCACCACACGGGCGTTCTTCAGGAGGCCTCCCTGCTTCTCCAGGTCGGGGCGCGCCTTGTGGTGGGTGGTGCAGGGGCGTCTCGTGGTCAGCCCGGCGGCGGCCAGCAGCATGGTGCCCGTACAGACGGCGCTGACGGTGAGGCCGGGGCGTACCGCCGCGGCCAGTTTCCCCGGGAAGACGCCGCTGCGGATCTCGGCCCACACTCCGGGGCTGTCGCGGCGCGCGTATCCGCCACCGGGCACGAGGAGGACGTCCGCGGTGCGCGGGGCCCAGGCGTGCTCCACGTTCACCTGCGTGCCGTAGGCGGCGCGCACGACGCCGGGCCCGGAGGCGCTGACGTAGCGGACGTCGACCTCGCGGTCGGTGAAGAACCGGGCGGCCGCGAAGACCTCGTAGGGCGCCGCGAAGTCCAGCTCCTCCACGCCGTCGTACATGACGACGTGCACGCGTAACGGCCCCGCCGGCTTGCCGGCGGATCGCGGTTCCGCCGCCGCCACCCCGGCGGCACCTCCCAGCGCGGCCGCGGCGCCGACAGCGACCTGGGCCCGGAGCACGTTCCTGCGGTCCATACGGTGGTTCCTTCCGATCGCCCGGCCGATACGCCGCTCTACGGCAGGAGTCGGAGCCGCCGGAGGCCGGGTTCCCGGGGCCGGTTGTGGCAGTCGCCACACCTAGGGGGTGTCTTGTCGGTCAGGCCGGGCTCGCGGGCCCTGGCACCGCGCCTCGCCGCGTTATCCTCGGTCGTCGATGCTCCGCATGGACTCCCTCGTCCGCCTTGCGATGCACGGCACCAGACCCCGCTCCCTGATCCGGCCTGACCGACAAGACACCCCCTAGGCCAGGACGATCGCCGAAGGCCGCGGGTCCCCGGCACCCGCTACGGCCCGAAGGTGCCGTGTCTGCCCGCCCCGGCTGCGAACCGGCCCGCTCCGGCCTGGGTCTCACCCGCGGCCAGGGGCACCAGGCCGTGCCGGAACTCCCCCGCCAGCGCGTCCTCCTCGGCCAGTCCGTGCTGTTCCAGGACGGACAACCGGTCGTGGCGCAGGCAGATCTGGGGGAACCCGGCGATCTCGCGGGCCAGTTCCTCCGCGGCCGCCCTCGACCGGCCCGTGGGGACCACGCGGTTGGCCAGCCCGATCCCGTGCGCTTCGGCCGCCGGGACCGGACGGCCCGTCAGGATCAGGTCCATGGCCCGGCTCTCGCCGATCAGGCGGGGCAGCCGCACCGTACCGCCGTCGATCAGGGGGACGCCCCAGCGGCGGCAGAACACGCCGAACACCGCGTCCTCCTCCACGACCCGCAGATCGCACCAGAGCGCCAGCTCCAGGCCGCCCGCCACCGCGTGCCCCGCAACGGCCGCGATCACCGGCTTGCTCAACCGCATCCGGGTCGGCCCCATGGGTCCGTCGCCGGAGGCGAGCACCCGGTTGCCGCGCTCGGTGCCGATGGCCTTGAGGTCGGCGCCCGCGCAGAACGTTCCACCCTCGCCCCAGAGCACGGCGACGGCCGCGTCCTCATCGGCCTCGAACTCCCGGAAGGCGTCGGCCAGTTGTGCCGCCGCCGGTCCGTCCACGGCGTTGCGTACCCCTGGCCTGCTCAGGATCACCGTGTACACGGGGCCGTCCCGCTCCACCCGCACCGAGGCCTGTTCGTCCGCCATGCCCGCTCCCCTCCTGCTCGCCGGCCTCCATTGTGGGGGCGGGGAGGCCGCTGCGTGCGGGACTCCCCGGGCGCTCAGCCCGGCCCGCCCGCAGCGGGGCCGGAGCCGGGGAGGTTCGTCGGGCCGCCCGGCGTCACGAGCGCCGTCTCGTAGGCGAAGACGACGACCTGGGCGCGGCTGGAGAGCCCGAGCTTGGCCATGGCGCGGTTGAGGTGGGTCTTCACGGTGGCTTCGCTGATGAAGAGCCGCTGGGCGACTTCCGTGTTCGTCGCGCCCGTGGCCACGAGACGCAGGACATCGCGCTCACGGCCGGTCACGGTGTGCCAGTCCGGGGCGATCGCCCCCGGCGGTGTCGGCCCCGGGTGGTACGCCTCGATCAGGCGCCTGGTGACGGTCGGCGCGAAGAGCATGTCACCCGAGGCGACGGTATGGATGGCGGCGACCAGGCGCTCGGGGGGTGTCTCCTTGAGCAGGAACCCGCAGGCGCCCGCACGCAGGGCGTTGTAGACGTATGCGTCGAGGTCGAAGGTGGTCAGCACCAGGATCCTCGGCGGCGTGTCACCCGTGTCTCCCGCGCGGCGGAGAATGCGTTCCGTCGCGGTGATGCCGTCGGTGCCCGGCATCCGGAGGTCCATGAGGATGACATCGGGTGCGGTGGCCTCGGCCAGCCGGACGGCTTCTTCCCCGTCGCACGCCTCGCCGGCCACGGACAGCCCTGGCGCGGCGTTCAGCAGGGACACCAGTCCGGCACGGATGAGCAGTTGATCGTCGACCACCAGTACCGTGGGCATCGGGGAATTCGGTCCTCATCGGATACGTCCGGCTCCGTTCGCACTGCCCGAAGTACCGGAGGGCGGGTCGTCACCCCTGTGACGGCCCGCCCTCCGGTGTTCAGGTGCGTCCGGTCACGCCTTGAGGACGCGCCCCGCCACGGTCAGTGCGAGGCGGCGGGGGGCCAGGGCGGACGCCGTGGCCGAGAGCCGGTTGCCCAGGCCGACGACGATGCTGGGCGGGGTCTTGCCGCGTTCCAGCGCCCGGCGCGTCGCGGTGACGACCTGCTCGGGGGTGGCCATCCGGCCCACGGCGGCGTCCCGGCTGCCGACGACGTCGAAGAACTCGGTGCGGACCGGCCCCGGCGAGACGGCGAGCACCCGCAGGGAGGAGGCGCGCGTCTCGTACGCGACGGCCTCGGTGAAGTTCAGGACGAAGGCCTTCGTGGCGCCGTAGACCGCCATCGCCGGGGTCGGCTGGTAGGCGGCCGCGCTGGCCACGGTGACGAGGGCGCCCCGGCCGTCGGCCGTCAGGCCGGGCAGGAACTCTCGGGTCAGCTCCGTGACCGCGAGCACGTTGAGCTGGATCATCTCGCTGATCCGGGCGGGGTCCTCGCCGGCGAAGGGGCCGTGGGTGCCGAAGCCCGCGTTGTTGACCAGCGTGTGGACCGGTACGCCCAGTGCGTCGAGCTCCGCACGCAGCGCTGCCGCGGCACCGGGCCGGGCGAGGTCCGCGGCGATCGGGCGGGCCGTGACCCCGTACCGGCGCTCCAGGTCCGCCGCCAGCTCCTCCAGCCGGTCGACGCGCCGGGCGACGAGGACGACGTCCGCTCCGCGCTCGGCCCACTGCCGGGCGAACTCGACACCGAGGCCTGCACTCGCCCCGGTGATCAGGGCTGTGGTTCCGCGGTATGTCATAGACATGGGTCGGCGCTCCGTTCCGGGACTGCGGTTGATGGTCGATACTTGAATGTAGACAGAGCAAACATTGTTGTCAATGACAACATCGAGGGAGGAGACCGCCTTGGCCGACGCCGATGCGCCCTATCACCACGGCAATCTCAGGGAGGCCCTGCTGGCGCGCGCGGAGGACGTGCTCGCGACCTCGGGGGCGGACAGCCTCTCCCTCCGCGCCCTCGCGCGGGACCTCGGCGTCAGTCATGCGGCGCCGGGCCGCCACTTCCGCGACCGGCAGGCCCTGCTGGACGCGCTCGCCGTGGGCGGCTTCACCCGGCTCAACGAACGCCTCCGGGCCGCCGTGGGCGAGCCCGGCCCCGTCACCACCCGGCTCGCCTGCATGGGCCGCGCGTACATCGGCTTCGCCGTCGCGCACGCCCCGCTGCTGAGCCTGATGTTCACGGCCAAGCACGCCGACCACTCCAGCGCCGAACTCCGCGAGCTCGGCCACCGGAGCCTGGAGATCGCCGCCGAACTGATCGCCCTCGCGCAGCAGGAGGGTGTCGTACGGGCGGGCGACCCGGCCCGGCTCGCCCAGGTCGCCTTCTCCGTGGTGCACGGCCTCGCGGCCCTGGCCGTCGGCTCCCTCCTCGAGGACACGCCGCTGGACGAGGCGACCGACCTCGCCCTCGACGTCCTGCTCACCGGCCTCGGCGCGGCCGGTCCCGACACCCCTTAGGGGGTGTCTTGCCGATCAGGCCGGGCTCGCGGCGGCCGGTGCCTGATCCGGCCCGATCCGCAAGACACCCCTTAGCGCATTTCGGTCCCGGTCGCCACCCGCGAGCCGAGGGACGCGGCCGGAACCGATCGGATTGCGCGCGCGGATTCCCGCGCGCCGAACGGGGCCGGCGCGCCGCCCACCTCCCGTTACGCCACCGCGCACCGCGCGCGGGCCCGGATCCTCGCCGGAATTCGATGTCATCGATGGCGCATAACGGTTCCTCCGGTCCGGGGAACTCCAACGAAAGGCCACATCAGGGAAGTTGGGCGTAGTTATGCTCCCGCCCACCGGTCAGAAGGCCCCCCTTTTCGATAGTTCGAGGACGCCGATGGAGCAAAGAGGTACGCCCCCCGAAAGTGCCCACCTGGGGGGAAGAGCAAGCCGGATGCTGCCCGCGATCGCGGTCGTGGCCGCCGCCTGCCTGGTAGGGGCGCTCGCTTCCTCCTCGGGACCGCTCGGCACCGCCCTGATCGCCGTCGGCGCCGTGTGCACCGCAGCGGTCTTCGTCGAGGCGCGGCGGCGCGGCCGCGCGCTCGCCACCGGGCGCGCCCAGGTCGCGGCCCTCCGGCACGCCCTGGCCCGGCAGGAGACCGAGGCGGCCCGGCTGTCCCAGTCGGTGCTGCCCGAGGCCATCGAGCGGCTGCGCAAGGGCGAGCTGGCCGAGGAGGTGCTGACCGCCCTGGGAGGGCGCGGCGGCCACGGCAGCCGCTGGGGCGACGACGAGGCCCTGACCCCGCGCTTCAGAGCTGCCCTCCAGGCCGTGCTGGCCCACGTCGTCGACGCGGTCGACAACGAGGAGAGCCTGCGCGACTCGGCCCAGCGGGCCTTCGTGAACGTCGCCCGGCGCGTGCAGGCGATCGTCCATCAGCAGGCCCACGAGATGCGCGAGATGGAGGACCGGCACGGGAGCAACCCGGACGTGTTCGGCGACCTTTTGCGGCTCGACCACGGCACCGCCCTGATCGGCCGGCTCGCCGATTCCATCTCGGTCCTCGGCGGTGCGCGCCCCGGCCGCCAGTGGAGCAGGGCCGTCACCCTGTACAGCGTGATGCGCGGCGCGATGTCGAGGATCATCGACTACCAGCGGGTGGAGCTGCACTCGGTCTCCGAGGTCGCCGTCGTCGGTCCCGTCGTGGAACCGCTGATCCACACCCTGGCGGAGCTGCTGGACAACGCCACGCGGTACTCGCCGCCGCACACCCGGGTCCACCTCACGGCCGTCGAGGTGCAGTCGGGCATCGCCGTGGAGATCGAGGACGGCGGCCTGAGCATGAGCGAAGAGGCCCGCAGCCGGGCGGAGAAGATGCTCGCGCAGGCGCAGTCCGGCATCGACCTCAACGACCTGGGCGAGACACCCAGGCTGGGTCTGGCGGTGGTCGGCCGGCTGGCGCAGGCGTACGGGTTCCAGGTGTCCCTGCGCTCGTCCGCGTACGGCGGCGTCCGCGCCGTGGTGATCGTGCCGCAGCACCTGATCACCACGGCGTCCTCCGCGACCGGTCTCGCCCACGGCATCGGCTCCTCCTCGGGGCCCAGGGCCGTGGCCGCCACACCGCGCGAGCACCCTTTCGACCGCTCGCCGGCGGGCGTGGGCGCGCCCCGGCCGGCTCCGGTGCCCGGGCCCGGGCCCGCGCCCGTCACCGCCGGGCAGCCGGAGGCCGGCGCACGTACCGCGACCGGCCTGCCGCAGCGCCGCCGGAAGGACCGTGTGACCACCGCCGACGCCCGGCCGGCCGCGGAGCCCCGGCCGGCGGACGACGGCGGTCCCGGAATGTGGCTGGAGGCGTTCCACAGCGGACTGTCCGGCACCCCCGGCGCCGATGCGCCGGGCACCGAAGGAACGTCGGGTTCAGCGACCAAGGGGGCGTAGCAATGATGACTCAGCGAATCAGCAGCATGGACTGGATGCTCAAGGACCTGGCCGCCGGAGTGCCGCAGACGCGGCACGTGATCGTACTGTCCGCGGACGGACTCTGCGTGGCGCAGCACGGGGCCGAGACCGACACGGCCGACCGCCTGGCAGCGGCCTGCGCGGGCCTGCAGAGCCTGGCCGGAGCGGTGGGCGCGGAACTGCCCCGCTCGGAGGGCAGGATGCGCCTGGTCGTGATCGAGATGGACGGCGGGTTCTTCTACCTGATGGCCGCCGGCGACGGCTCCTACCTCGCGGTCCTCGCCGACGAGGGCGTGGACGCGGGCCTGATGGGCGCGCAGATGCGCAACCTGGTGACCCGAATGGGGGACCACCTGAGCAGCCCGCCCCGACATGACGGGCAGCCCACGTGAATGAGCCGCCCGCAAGCTGGGAGGACGGCAGCCCCGAACGGCTCTACGTCATCACCGGCGGACGCAGCGGACCCTCCACCGCCGTCCACCTGGACCTCGTGACGTTAGTCGTGGCCAAAGGGTCCGCCCGGCCCGAGATGCAGCCCGAGCAGGCGGCCATCCTGCGGATGTGCCAGTCACCGCTGTCGGTGGCCGAGATCTCCGCGTACGCAAACCTGCCCGTGAGCGTCGTCACCGTGCTGGTCGGGGACCTGATGGCCGCTCGACGCGTGTACGTCCGTCCGCCCGTTCCCGCCGCGCAGCTACCCGACCTTGCTCTGATCGAGGCAGTGATCGATGGACTTCAAAAGCTCTGACCCGCCCGCCGGGCCGCGCGAGGCGGACATACTCCCGCAGACGGCCGCGGCCGCCGTGAAGGTCGTCATCGTCGGCGGATTCGGCGTGGGCAAGACGACGATGGTCGGTGCGGTCAGCGAGATCAAGCCGCTGACGACCGAGGAGACGATGACCCGGGCCGGCGTCGGCGTCGACGACACCTGGGGCGTGGACCGCAAGATCACCACCACCGTCGCCATGGACTTCGGCCGCATCAGCATCAACGACGAGCTCGTCCTGTACCTGTTCGGAACACCTGGCCAGGAGCGTTTCTGGTTCCTGTGGCGCGGGCTCTTCGAGGGCGCGCTCGGAGCGGTCGTACTCCTCGACACCCGTCGGCTGGAGATCAGCTTCGATGTCATCGGACGGCTTGAGGAGCGGGGCGTGCCCTTCGTCGTGGCCGTCAACTCCTTCCCCGGCGCGCCCGAGCATCCGCTGGAGGAACTGCGCCAGGCCCTCGATCTGCCCCCCGCGGTCCCGATCCTCGTCTGCGATGCCAGACGGCGGGACTCGTCCCGCGATGTCCTGCTGACCCTCATGCGCTACCTGCACTCCCAGGCAGCCACCCAGGAGGCAATGTGAGTAACAGTCCCACCCCACCGCCCGAGTGCCCCGCCCACGCGGCGGCGGCGACCGCCGGCGGCCTGTACCGCCTCCACGGAGCGGAGGCCCAGGCCGATCCCCTCGCGCTGTACGAGAAGCTGCGGGCCGAACACGGGGCGGTGGCCCCCGTACTGGTGAACGGGGACCTCCCGGCCTGGCTGGTCCTCGGCCACCGGGAGAACCTGGACGTGGCACGCACCTCCTCGCGCTTCGCCCGCGACCCGCGGGGGTGGCGCGACATGAAGGAGGGCCGGGTGCCGGCCGACACCCCGCTCGGCCCCATGGTCTCCTGGGTGCCGGTGTGCAACTTCACCGACGGGCCCGTTCACGAGCGGCTTCGCTCGGCCGTGGTGGAGTCCCTGGAACGCTTCGACAAGCGCGGCATCCGTCGCTACGTGACCCGTTTCGCCAACCAGCTCGTCGACCAGATCGCGGGTGAGGGGTACGCGGACCTGGTGTCCGCCTTCTCCGACCAGCTCCCGATGCTGGTCATGACCCAGCTCATCGGGGCACCCGACGAACACGGACCCCTGCTGGTCAACGCGGCGCGCGACATGCTCCAGGGGACCGAGACGGCCCTCCAGAGCGACCGCTACGTCACCGCCACGCTGGAACACCTGGTCGTGGAGCGCAAGGCCAGGCCCGTGCGCGACCTCGCCTCCTGGCTGATCGAGCACCCCGCGAACCTGAGCGACACCGAAGTGCTGATGCACCTGCGTGTCGTGCTGATCGCGGCCTACGAGACCACCGCCAACCTGATCGCCAACACGCTGCGGACCGTACTGACCGACCCGCGCTTCCGCGCCAGCCTCTCCGGAGGCCACATGACGCTGCCCGACGCCCTGGAGCAGGTCCTGTGGGACGACCCGCCGATCAACACGATCATCGGGCGCTGGGCCACCGGTGACACCCTGCTCGGCGGCCGGGAGGTGAAGGCCGGCGACATGATCCTGCTCGGGCTGGCCGCGGGCAACGCCGACCCGCAGATCCGGCCGGATCCCGCGGCCTCCGTCCACGGCAACCGTTCCCACCTGGCCTTCAGCAGCGGCCCGCACGAGTGCCCGGGCCAGGACATCGGCCGCGCCATCGCGGACACCGGCATCGAGGTCCTGCTGGACCGGCTGCCCGACCTCCAGCTGGCGGTCGACGCGAGCGAGCTGCAATGGCGCGGCACCCTCATGTCACGCCACCTGCTGTCCCTGCCGGTACGGTTCGCCCCGCGCCCCGTGGCGAACGCGCAGTCCCAGGAGGAGCAGCCGGCCGGGCACCCCGAGCACGCGCCCGTCCCGCCGCGGCCGACGACAGCGCCCGCGGTCGCGGGTCGCCGCCGCGGCGGCGTCAGCTGGTGGCGGCGGCTGCTCGGCCTCGGCTGACCGCTGACGACCGACCCCTGACGACTTCCGGGCCGAGGGCCCCGGCCGCACCGGCCGGGGCCCTCGGCGTCACTCAGTCGGGCAGCCGCTGCCACCACGAAGCGAGGGCCGGCACATCCGGCGGCTCGGCTGCGGCGAAGCTGGGGGCGTCGGCGAACCGGATCGCGAACCGGGCGTCCGCCAGGGGCAGTTCGTGCCGGTTGCGCGGGCTCGCGTACCGGGGCGCCCGGCTCTGCCAGGCGATGGAGCCGGCCACGTAGTGACCCAACGCCGCCAGATGACGGCGTAGTTCCGCGGTCGCGCCGGCCTCCGTCCGTGCCCACAGCGTCATGAAGCGGACCATCACCCGGTCACGCAGGGCCACCGCGAGCGGCACGGCCTCGGCGGGCGAGCAGTTCTCCTGGTGGGCGAGGACATTGACGAGATTCACCTCCCTCGGATCCAGGTGGTCGTCCTTGTCGTAGGAGAACAGGTCGTTGTCCGCGCTGACGACGAATCCCGCCGCATCCGTCAGTACCGTCAGAGCGCGGGAGCAGAGCACCTCCGCCGGCAGTCGGTCCCCGCGTGCGACGCCGGACCAGGTCAGCGAGAAGCGCGTCCCGTTCGCCAGCGGCCCCATGGCGACGAAGTCGTTCAGCCCCGGCATGATCCCGGCCTCGGCCCGCGCGGCCCGCCAGGCCGCTCCCAGCAGCCAGTCGCGCGTCCCCTCGGCGAACCTGCGCAGCTCGTAGGGCGTGAGCATCGCATGGGTGCGGCGCACCAGGTCCAGCAGCGCACGGGTCATCGGTCCGTCGGGCAGCACCGAGGCCCCCGGGTCCTCGATGGTGCGCAGCAGACGTACGCCGTGTTCGACGACGGCACCCGTCCCCACCTCGTCGGAACCCGAATCCTGCCAGTCGTCGACGGCGTTGGCCCAGTAGTTCCATTCGGTGAAGAGCAGGAGGGCCTCGACGTTCCCGTCCGGGATGATGCGGCAGGAGAAGTCGGCGCTGTGGGTGGCGAGACCCCATGCGCGCTCGACCGGATCGGGGTAGATGCCGAAGGCGTCCAGCCACTCGACCGCCAGGGCCTCCACCTGCTTCGCCTCCGGATGGACGAGGTCGCGCTCCAGGGGGCAGTAGAAGGACGGCAGGAGCGTACCGAGGAGCGAGGGGCGCGGTGCCGGTGCCCGTGCCGGTGACGGTGACGGCACCGGTGCCGGTGCCGGTGCCGCCGTCATCGGCGGCCTCCGGTCCGGAAGCGCAGCAGCCGCGTCTGCACCGCGTGGTCACGCCAGAGCCGGAAGAACCGGCTGTGCGCGAGCGTCGACTGTTCGAGCCGTTCGCCGGTCCAGGCGCCGGGCCGGGCGTCGGGGTCCGCGCGGAGCCGGTCGAGTTCGGCGGTGTTCCACGCCATGGACTGCACCCAGAACTCCGCCACCGAGTCCGTCACGTCCTCCTCGTGCACGAGTTCAAACCCGGCCGCCTCGGCCGCGGCGAGGTATTCCCCTCTCAGCCCCAGTCGCGTTCTGTAGTAGCCGTCGATGAATTCGCGCCATGCGGAGCGGCCCACGAAATGCTCCTGGATCCCGAACCAGCCACCGGGCTCCAGCGCCTTGGCGACCACCTCGAAGAGTCGGGTCCGGTCCGTGTACCCGCTGCTCTCGTTGGCGTAGACGGCGTCGTACGCGCAGGTCTCGTCCAGGTCGTGCACATCCGCCAGTACGGGCTTCACCCGCTCGCCGACCCCGGCGTGCCGGGCGAAGTGCCGGACGATCGGTATGTGTTCCGCCGCGACGGTGAGGCCGGTGACCGATGCTCCGTGCTCCTGCGCCCAGTACAGCGACGTCCCGCCCAGGCCGCAGCCGATGTCCAGCAGCCGCCGCGGAGACACATCGTACGCGCCCCACGACCGGGCCGCGTGCTCGACGATCCGCTCCTGCGCGTCGAGCATGCGCTGCTTCAGCACGTTCTGGGGGACGGTGCTGTCCGGCGGGCCGTCCGGGTACAGCCCCACGTGGAAGTGGACACGGGGGCCCGGGCCGTACTTGTGCAGGATCTCCTGCGTCTTGCGGCTGTAGTAGAGCCGTATGGGATCGTCCGCGGCCGAGCCCCGGCCGCCGGGTAAGGACGATACGAGGGGGGTGACGCACATGGGGTGTCCGCCCTTTCGTGGGGTAGGGCTGCCTCCGGGACACGCTGTCACCACACTCATACGTCCCGTCCGGCACACTGTTGAAGCACGGATCATCGTGGCACTTCACATGCCCCACGTCAGCCCACTGGAGCAACACGGAACAGCGTCCGAATCCCGCCGCGAGCGGGCTGACCGGCAACGGCCCCTTCGCTCTTGCGGACAGCAACTGTCCGCAACTGGACCGGCAGCCTCGCAGAGCCCGCGGTGTACGCGAGACGACCACGGTGCGTAGTGCGATGCCGAGCGCAGGACGCGTCCGGTGCGGCCGGATCTCCCGGGTTTTGCCTGGTCAGCAGGCCTGCAGAGCCCGACGCGACGGCGGGCGGGCATATGCCATCCCGAAGAGCCCGTGGAGGCGGCCGCACGATCGGGGGCCGCCGGCTGACCCCGACCGTCAGAGCGCTATGAACCGATTACGTAGATATCCTGTGAAGTGTGATCGAGTCTGGACGGCCGCGGCTACGCAGGCGCCCTGGCCCGGGAAGACTTGTGCGGCTGTCGCCGGTCATCCTGACCGTCGTCATCGCCAGCCTGGCGTACAACACTCCGCCGGAAATGGCCTTCAGCCGTCTCCTGCCCGCGGCGCCGGCCCTTGCCGCCGCCATGTGGCCGGTGCTGCCCACCGTCCTGCTCGGGACGGTCTGTCTCATCCTGATGATCGGCCTCAGCTTCGTCTTCCCCGACCTGGGGACGTGGTGGACGGCCGCGGGGATCATCGCGGTCACCGTGGCCGCCGCGTACGGAAGCCATGTCCGGCTCCAGCGGGAGCGCACCCTCTTCCAGGTACGGCTCGTCGCCGACGCGGCGCAGCAAGTGGTGCTCAGCCCCCTGCCCCGCCGCTTCGGCGGTATCGAGATCGAGTCGCTGTACCTCGCGGCCGCGGCCGAGGCCCGCATCGGCGGGGACTTCTACGAGGTGGTCGACACGCCGTTCGGGGTCAGGCTGCTCATCGGTGACGTGCGGGGCAAGGGCCTGCCTGCGGTGGGGGCGGCCGCGGCGATCGTGAACGCCTTCCGGGAGGCCGCGTACGGGGAGGCCGACATGGTCGACATCGCGCGCCGAATGGACGCCAGCAGCACCCGTTACAACGGCGCCTTTCCCCCCGAGGGGCCATTGGAGCGCTTCGCCACCGCCCTTCTCGTCCAGATCCCGCACGGGGGCAGACGTATCGACATCCTCAACTGCGGACACCCCCCGCCGCTGCTCCTGAACCGCGGGAAAGTCCGTGTCCTCGAGTCCACCACCCCCTCGCCGTTGATCAGCCTCGCGGAGCTGATCGGCGACCACTACAGCGTCGACACCTTCGACTTCGCCCCCGACGACCTGCTGCTCCTGTATACCGACGGGATCGCCGAGGCCCGCGCCCGCGGCGGCGAGTTCTTCCCGTTGACCACCTGGATGCGTCAACAGCCTCCAACACCGCCGGACGAACTGCTCACGGCTCTGCACCGCGACCTCCTCAGCCACAGCAAGGGACGTCTCGACGACGACATCGCTGCCCTCGCCGTACGCCTGTGCGAGCCCTGAGGTTCTGGCTGCCGGCCAACGGCCATCAGCCGCGAGTCCACCTCGCGACCGAGCTCATTCCGAACCGCAGGTCAGGGCTTCAGTTCGATGCCGAACCCGCCCGCGTCGGGAGCCGGGACCCCGTCCGGGTTCTCCTTGCCCACAACATCCGGGTCCGGGGCCGGAGCGGGAGCCGGAGCGGGGTTGGGGGCCGGAGCGGGCTTCGGGGTGTCGGGCTTGTGCTCGCAGTACACCTTGCCCTGATAGAACTTGCAGCCCGGCATGTTCTCCACGTCCCGGGGCTTGCCGTTCTTCTTCCCCTTGGACCTGTCCTTGCCGCCCCGCTCATGCTTGCCGGCCGTGTCCCCGTGACCACTCTTCGCGTGCGCCTCGGCCGCGTGCGGCGCGGCCTGGGCGGCGAATGCGCTGGTGGGCACCAGAGCGCCTCCGGTGACGAGCGCGGCCGTAACGGCGAACATCGCGAAACGCTGCTTGCGGGACGTGCGGGCCATGAGAATGTCTCCGATGAAGAGGCGGCAAGGGGGGAGATTCCAGAAGGCGAGAGGTGAAATGTCTCTTTTGTCCTTCTGTTAAGAGCCTGGCCGCGGAACTTCATGAGGCTGTCCGCCGACTGTCACAGGCGCGTGACAGGGCACCTCCGCACTAGGCCCGTCAGGGCCATTGCACCGGATCCACGTCGGTCTCCCCGAGGACCTTCAGGAAGGCTTCGACCGGGGCCGGGAGCGGTGGTGCGCCGTAGACGACTGCGTCGACGAAGCGGTGGTCGTCCGGTAGGCGGTCGATCCTCACGCCGGGGTGGAGATGAGCGCGCAGGGCGAGGCCGGGCAGCGTACTGACGCCGAGGCCGGCGGCCACGAGTGCCTGGGCTGCCACGTAGTCGTCGGTCTCGAAGGCGATCGCGGGAGTGAAACCGCGCTTCCCGCACGCCGACAGCAGGTGTGTACGGCACCGCTCGCAGCCGGCGATCCACCGTTGTCCGCGGTAGGTGCCGAGGTCGGTGCGCGGACCGGGCCAGGATTCGCCGGCCCGGCTGACGATGTAGACCGGCTCGTGCAGGACCGATGTCACGGTGTGGCCCTCGCGGTCACCGGGTGGGGCGTCGCCGTGGCGGAAGGTGAGGGCGACATCGGCCTCGCCGCGCCGCAGGGCCGCCAGGGCTTCGGGCGGCTCCGCTTCGGTCAGTGCCAGTTCGATGTCCGGGTGTGCGGCGCTGAAGGCGGCGGCCACCGTGGGTACGACCGTGGCGAGCGCGGAGGGGAACGCCGCGAGGCGCACCCGGCCGGCGCTGAGCCCGGCGTGGGCGGCGAGTTCGGTCCGGGCCGAATCGATCCGGCCGAGGATCTCCTCCGCGCGATCGGCGAGCAGCCGGCCGGCCTCGGTCAGCCGGATGCCACGGCCTGCCCGCTGGACGAGCGGCACACCGGCTTCGGCTTCGAGCCTGGCGAGGTGGTGGCTGACCGACGGCTGCGCGTAGTGCAGCGCGGCGGCGGCAGCCGTCACCGAACCCTCGCGGGCGATGGCGGCGAACACCCGGAGGCGGTTCTCGTCGAACATTCATCGATGATATCGATGGATTCATCAGAAACTGACATTTGTCCTATGGGTTGCCCCCCGCGCAGCATGAGGGCATGCACAGTCCGACGATCTCCGACGTCCTTCGCGCGCGTCGTCTGCAGAGCGCGCACCTGTCCCCGACCCCGCTGCTCTCCTATCCCGCCCTCGACGCCGCCGTCGGCGCCGGGGTCCGTGTGCTGGTCAAACACGAGAACCTGCAGCCGACCGGCGCCCTCAAGGTCCGGGGAGGCGTCGCCCTGCTGGCCGCGATGGACCCGGACGAGCGTGCCCGGGGTGTTCTCTCGTACTCCACCGGCAACCACGCGCAGTCCCTCGCCTATGCCGCGGCGCTCTTCCACGTCCCCTGCACCATCGTCATGCCGGAGCACCCGAATCCGCTGAAGGCCGAGGCCGTGCGGCGGCTCGGCGCCGAACTGGTCGAATACGGCGCGGACTTCGACGAGGCCCGCCGCCACGCCGAGCAGCTCGCGCCTCGGCGGGGGATGCGCCTGGTCAGCGCGGCGAACGAGCCGGCCCTGATCGCGGGCGTGGCCACCGCGTTCCTGGAGGTGTTCGAGCAGGAACCGGACCTCGACGCGATCGTCGTACCGGTCGGCGGGGGCAGCGGCGCCGCCGCCGCCTGTCTGGTGGCGGCGGCGATCAGCCCGCGCTGCCGCGTCATCGCGGTGCAGTCCCGCCACTCGCCGGCCGCGCACGACTCCTGGCGCTCGGGCCGCTGTGTCGAGCGTCCGAACACCACGACCGCGGAGGGACTGGCCACCGGGTCGGGATTCGAGCTGACGCAGCGTCTGTTCCGCGAACACCTCGCGGACTTCCGGCTGGTCGGTGACGACGAGATCCGGTGGGCTCAGTGGTTGCTCATGCGTGATGCCCGAACGGTGGCCGAGGCGGCCGCCGCCGCACCGCTGGCCGCGCTCCTCGCAGCACGTGACGGCCTCGCGGGGCAGCGGGTGGCGCTCATGTGCACGGGCGGAAACGCCGGCGAAGCCGAACTGCGGGCCTGTCTCGCCGCCGCGCCCTCGGGCGGCTGAACGGATTCACCGAAGCGCTGGAGCGGATCCAGGCGGATCCAGGCGGGCGGGGCCGTGATCGATACTGATCTTCATGCATGTCAACGTCACCGCCCCCACCCTGGAACGCGTCGCCGGTCACCGGATCCGCTTCGACGCCCGGTTCGAGCAGTACTTCGACAACCTCGGCGAGCGTTTCGACGTCCCGGTGCCCAGCCGGTACGCCGCCCGCCGCCTGGAGCTCCTGCGGGAGTTCTCGATGCGCGGCGGCAAGCGGCTGCGGGTCGTCCTGCTGTACGAGGCGGCCCGGCTGGTCACCACCGACGAGGTACCGGGGCTCGCCGAGGCCGCGCTGAGCATCGAACTGCTCCAGACGCACGGGCTCGTCCACGACGACATCATCGACGACGCGCCCCTGCGCCGCGGCGGCCCCTCGACGTACTACGCCTACCGCCGGGAGTTCCCCGGCCAGGACGCCACCGCCCTCGGGCTCGCGATACTCGCCGGGGACCTCGCCGCGTTCCTGTCCACCCAGGTGCTGCTGGAGGCCGAGGTTCCCGCCGAGCTCCGCCAGGCCCTGCTCGGGGTGCACACGCGCACCGCGGCGGAGACCGTGGCCGGGCAGCTGGCCGACCTGGAGCGGGACTCCCACGCCCTGCCCGACGAGGAGTTCCTGCACACCGTCACCGACTTCAAGAGCGCGCGGTACTCGGTCCTCGCGCCGCTGACGATGGGTCTGCTGGCCGCGGGCGAGGATCCGGCGCCGCACCGCGCCCGACTGCACCGCTACTCGCGGCTGGTGGGCATCTCCGAGCAGATGCGTGACGACTTCCTCGACCTCTTCGGCCCGGCCGGCGACGACCCGGCGGCCGAGGCGAAGTCCACCGGGGCCGACATCCGCTCGGGCCGCCGCACCTACGCCGTCCGCGCGGTCCTGGCCGCCGCGACCGGGGCGGACGCGGCCCTCGTCGAAGCCGCGATCGGTGATCCCGGCTGCCCGGACGAGACCCTGGGCCGGATCAGGGAGATCGCCCGTGCCGCCGGCGCGGACCGGCGGCTCAAGGCGGAGATCCGGCGGCACGCGGAGGCCGCCGCCGCCGAGGCCGCGTCCTGGGAACCGTACTGGCGCGCGGAGGCGGTGGAGTTCTTCCGGGGCCTGCCGATGTGGAACGTGGACCGGATGTCCTGAGAGAGGACGAGAGCCGGCGCGGGCCGACGCGGGCCGACGCGGGCCGACGCGGGCCGACGCGGGCCGATCAGGGCCGTCACACGGCGGCGGCCCTGCCGCCCGCCCCCGCGCCGAAGCCCTTGGCGAGCAGCCGGACGGCCAGCGTCACCTCCCAGGCGAACACGGGAAGCGCCGCGAGCGACCCCGCCACCGAGACCTGCTCGTAGATCCCGAACAGCACGGCGGTCGCCGAGGCGCAGATCATCGTCCCGCCGATCAGCCCCAGGACGGCGATCCAGCGCGGTACGAGCCGCGAGGTGTACATCAGGCCGGCCAGCACCAGGGTGTTGGCCCCGAGGACGAAGTTCGGCCCGAACAGGAACGTCCAGTCGTGGAACGCCACCAGGGCCTGGCCGGCCGTGACCAGGGAGGTCCCGTCGGCGCCCGCGGCGCCCGCCCCGCCCTCCGCCTGCCTCCTCAGCGTCACCACCGACAGCACACTGATGATGCCGACGACGATCACGGCGGCCTCCAGCAGGCGCCCGCAGACGTAGCCGATGGCGGCCCCCTCGTTCCGCCTCCGCAGGACCGGGTACAGCGCGGCCCCCGTGCCCGTGACCGCCAGCGCGAGCACGAACTCGCACAGCGCCCCCAGGAACACCTGGGTGTCGGCGCCTGATCCGAGGACGTAGCCGGTGTCGTGCAGAACGGGACGGTAGAGCGCGAGCCCGCCGATCGCGGCGACCTCGGTGACGAGGAACAGCACACCCACGACGATCGCGGTTCTCCTGGTTGAGCCCATGCGGAACAGCCCCTCCCTTATGGGTGTACGGCGTACACCCGACGGTTGGCGCTCACCCTAGGTGTACGGCGTACACTCGTCAAGGCGGGACGGACGCCACCCGCACCACCCAGGGAACGGATCGAGGGAGAAGCCCACATGCCCGAGCAGCCGCAGGAACCACGCCGGAGCCCTCTGAGCCGGGACCGGGTGCTGCGCGCCGCCGTGGCCTTCGCCGACGGCGCCGGGATCGAGGCGCTGAGCATGCGCAGACTCGCCCAGGAGCTGGGGGTCGTACCGATGGCGCTCTACAAGCACGTGGCCAACAAGGAGGAGCTCCTGGACGGCATGGTGGAAGTCGTCGTCGCGGGCATCGACGGCCAGGTCCCCGGATCCGACTGGAAGAGCGCGGTCCGCGGGCGGATCCTCGGGGCGCGCGGCGCCCTCCTCGCGCACACCTGGGCGGCTCAGGTGATCCGGTCGCGCACCAGCCCGACGCCGGCGGTGCTCGCGTACCTCGACTCGGTGATCGGAACGTTCCGGGCCGGCGGCTTCTCGACCGACCTCACCCACCACGTGATGCACGCCCTCGGCAGCCGGGTACTGGGCTTCACGGAGGAACTGTTCGACGATCCGGCGGGCACCGCACCGCAGGACGAGCGGGCGCAGGCGGCCGCGTACGAGGCGATGGCCCGGCGGTATCCCCACGTCACCGAACTGGCCCGGGCGGTGGCGCACGACCGGCGGTCGGTCGTCGGCCAGGGGTGCGACGACCAGTTCGAGTTCGAGTTCGCGCTCGACCTCCTCCTGGACGGATTCGAACGACTCCACGGGCAGGGCTGGAAGTCCACGCCCTGAGCCGGCCGACGGCCCCCGCCGGCCCGCGGGTCGACACCGGGGGCCCGGGGCCGGGTCGGTTCCTCCCCGCCTCCTGGCGGGCGGCCGACATAGCCGGCATCCAGGCGAACGCCGCCTCGCACTGCTCCTCCGTCAGTCCGCCTCCAGTTCGGCCTCGCGCCGCCGGACGGCCGGGAGCGCGTCCTCGTAGCGCGTGTGCCCGAAGCAGCGCGTGTGCCCGGGCTCCGTGAGGCGCAACGGGTGCGTCCCGCGGTCGGTGGCATGCGCGGGCGCGGCATTCGGGTGGCGGCCCGCCGTGTCGGGCCGTCCGTCCCGGCCCGGTTCGCCATCCTGGGCCAGGCACGGCAGCGCGACCGCCGCTGCCCTCCCCTACGGCGAGAAGGAGTACGGCATGCCGACGGACGCGGTCGGGCGTTTCCTCGCGGCTCTGGGACCGCAGCAGCAGGAGGCCGTCACCAGCAGACCGCCGGAGGAGCAGGAGCGGCTCGCGGCGGCCTGGGAGCGGGAGCTGGCCTCGGACGACGAACTCGACACGCTCGACGAACTGTCTCCGCCCGCGGCGGAGGCCGAGGCGGCCCGCCGCGTCATGGACCGCGAACGGTGACCTGACCTCGCGGGCCGTCCGGTCCGGCGCCCACCTGTCGCCACACGCGAGCGCCGGACCGGACCTGTCAGAGGCCGGGGGTGTCGAGCGGCCGCAGGAAGCGGCGCTCGTACCGCTTGATGCAGCGGGTTTCGCGCGCCAGGTCGAAGGCGGCCTGGCACTCCGGATCGGACATGCTGTCCGTGCGGTACTGCTCGTAGGCGGCGAAGCCGGGGAAGGAGAAGAGGGCGTAGGCGATGTCGCTGTCGCCCTCGCTGGGCAGGAAGTAGCCGTGGTGGGTGCCTCCGAACCGGTTGACCAGCCGGACCCAACGGCGCCCGTACTCCTCGAAGTCCGCGAGCTTGTCGACGTCGATCTCGTACTTCAGATGAATGGTGATCACCGCCCCATCATGCCGTGACCCCACAACTTCCCCCGGTACCGGAGCAATCGCCGCCTTCGGGGAGGGGAGCGGGCCAAATCCTCGTACGCTGCGGGAGTGGGAGACACGCAGCGGAAGGGGGAGCGCATGTCCATGCGGAAGGGTGCCAACGTACCGGTGCCCAGTGCCACGGTCCGGGTGGAGCTGGGCTGGCAAGGAGGTCCCGCAGCGCCTGATGTGGACGTGTCGGCCCTGCTGCTGACGGCGGCCGGCAAGGTGCGGTCGGACGAGGACTTCGTGTTCTACAACCAGCCCGTGCACCCCAGTGGCGCCGTGCGCCACGAGGGACGGCGCCAGGACGGCACGGGCGTGCTCGAAACGATCGGGGTGACCCTGTCCGGGGTGGAGGAGGAGATCGGGACCGTGGTGGTCGCGGCGTCCACCGACGGCACGTTCGGTCAGGTGTCCGGCCTCTTCGTACGCGTGCTGGACGCGCAGAGCGGCGCCGAGACGGCGCGGTTCGACGCCACGGACGCCACGTCGGAGACCGCGTTCGTGCTCGGGGAGCTGTACCGGCGGGCCGGCGCGTGGAAGTTCCGGGCGGTGGGCCAGGGGTACGCCTCCGGTCTGGCCGGGCTCGCCACCGACTTCGGGATCACGGTCGACGATCCCGCCCCGGCTCCGGCCCCGGCGCTGCCTCCGCCCGTGCCCGTGCCGGTGCCGGTGCCGGTGCAGCAGGCGGTGAATCCGCCCGCGCCCGCCCGTCCGGTACAGCTGTCGAAGATCACCCTGACGAAGGCGGCCCCCGCGGTGTCGCTGACCAAGCAGGGGGCCACCTCAGGGGGCATGCGGGTCAATCTCACGTGGAGCGCCGCCGCGCCGCCGCGCGGCTGGATGCGGAAGGGGAAGGACGCGGTCAGGCTGGAGGACGTCGATCTCGACCTCTCCTGCCTGTGGGAGCTGCGGAACGGAACGAAGGGGATCGTCCACCCCATCGACAACCAGTTCGGCTCGTTCCACCAGCCGCCGTACATCCAGCTGGACCACGACGACCGGACCGGTGCGAGCGAGGCCGGCGAGAACCTCATGATCAACCTCGACCACGCGGCCGAGATCGAGCGCCTCCTGGTGTTCGTGGTCATCTACGCCGGGGCCACCAGCTTCGCGGGACTTCAAGGGGTCGCCACGCTCCATCCGCCCGTCGGTCCGCCGATCGAGATGCACCTGGACGAATGCACCGTCCCGTCGCCGGTGGCCGCGATCGCACTGATCGAGAACGTGGGCGGGGAGCTGATCGTCCGGCGGGAGGCGAAGTACCTCCTGCCGGCGCCCGGCGTCTTCAAGCAGCAGGCGGCGGACATCGAGTACGGCTGGGGCATGAGCTGGCAGTCGGCGAGCAAGGACTGACCCGCCGTCCCCCTTCCGGTTCTTGGTGACTCGTGCGTACTGCACACCCCATCGGTGACAGCCGCGACTGTCGCGGCCTTCGGACCGCGTGACAGCGTGGGCACGTCACCGACCGAGGGAGCAGGAGTGAACAAGGGGTACGCCGCCTTCTGCGACGCCGACCGCTGGTTCTACGACGCGCCGTACCGGCGGGCCGAGGAGAACTACCCGGCCGCGCTCGCCCCCGTACCGGCGGGGTGGCAGACACACCGCAGCGGGGACTGGCTGGCGCTGCGGCCCGTCGACTCCCGGCTGCCCGCCCAGGGCTGGAAGATCCACGTCTCGGCATGCCTGGACAACGCCGAGTCCGTCCTCGAACGGGTCCGCACGTACTGCGTGGAGCGCCGGATCGCTTTCAAGTTCGTGCCGAGCCGGTACCTGCTGCACCTGCGCAACGCGAAGTACGCCGACCGCGCGGCGAGCGGCAAGTTCCTCACCGTGTACCCGGCGGACGAGGAGCAGTGCCGGCGCGTCGCCGAGGAGCTCGACGCGCTGCTGGCCGGGGAGCCCGGCCCGTACATCCTGAGCGACCTGCGCTGGAACGACGGGCCCGTGCACCTGCGTTACGGGAGTTTCACCCTGCGGCACTGCTACGACGACCGCGGCGAGCTCGTCCCGGCGATCGAGACCCCGGACGGCCGGCTCGTACCGGACCCGCGGGGTCCGGTGTTCCAGCCGCCCGAGTGCGTCGAGCTGCCCGCGTTCCTCGCGCCCCATCTGGCCCGGCGTGCCGCCGTCACCCTCGAAGGCCTTCCGTACACGGTCGAACGCGCCCTGCACTTCTCCAACGGCGGCGGTGTCTACGCCGGCCGTGACGTGCGCACCGGCGAACCGGTCGTCCTCAAGGAAGCGCGCCCCTTCGCGGGGCTCGCGGCCGACGGGGCGGACGCCGTGACCCGGCTGCACCGTGAACGCAGGGCCCTGGAACAACTGGCCGGGCTGGACTGCGTGCCCGCGGTCCACGGCACCTTCACCGTCGGGGACCACCACTTCCTGGTGATGCAGTACCTGGAAGGCAAACCCCTCAACACCTACTTCGCCCGCCGGCATCCGCTGATCGAGGCGGACCCCGATCCCGCGGAGCTCGCGGAGTACACCCGGTGGGCGCTGGAGGTCCACCGGCGGGTGACGCAGGCCCTGGCGGCGGTGCACGCCCGCGGCATCGTCTTCAACGACCTCCACCTGTTCAACATCATGGTCGCGGAGGACGAGGGGACCGGGGGGATGTCGGTCGCGCTGCTCGACTTCGAGGCCGCCGCCCACGTGGACGACGGGCTCCGCCAGACCGTCGCCAACCCGGCGTTCGTCGCCCCGGCCGGCCGGCGCGGTTTCGCCGTCGACCGCTACGCCCTGGCCTGTCTGCGGCTGGCCCTGTTCCTGCCGCTGACCAGCCTGCTGGTGCTGGACCGGGCCAAGGCGGCGCACCTGGCCGACATCGCCGCCGAGCAGTTCCCGGTTCCCCGGGAGTTCCTCGACGAGGCGGTACGGGAGATCCTCGCGGACCCCGGCCCTGGTGCCGGTCTTGTTTCCGGTCTTGATTCCGGTCTTGTTGCCGGCGGTGGTTCCGGCGGTCGCGTGGCCGTACCCCGTGCCCGCCCCTACCTGCCGGTCGAACCGGGCGACCGGGCGGCCGCATGTGCCTCGATGACGGCGGCGATCCGGGCGAGCGCCACCTTCGACCGCGAGGACCGCCTCTTCCCGGGGGACCCGGCCCAGTTCGCGACCGCCGGCGGCGGAACCGGATTCGGCTACGGAGCGGCCGGTGTGCTGTACGCGCTCGCCGAGACCGGCGCCGACCCGTGGCCCGAGGCCGAGGAATGGCTGTTGGCCCGTACGAAGGAACCGGCCTCCGGGATGCCGCTGGGCTTCTACGACGGCCTCGCCGGTCTCGCCTGGACCCTGGAACGGCTCGGCCACCGCGACCGGGCGCTCACCCTCGCCGAACAACTGCTGGGCCAGCCCTGGCAGTCGGCCGGACCCGACCTGCACGGCGGACTCGCCGGCATCGGCCTGGCCCTGGACTCCCTGGGCTCGGCCACCGGCGAGGGCGAACTGCACGCCGCGGCCCTGCGCTGCGCCGAGCTCCTCGCCGAGTCCGCGTCTACGTCCGCGTCCGCGTCCGCGTCCGCGTCCGGGCCGAAACGGGCCGGTCTGCTCCACGGTCACAGCGGCCCCGCACTGCTCCATCTGCGGCTCTACGAGCGCACCGGCGACCAGGAGTCGCTGATCCGGGCCGGCCGGGCCCTGCACCGCGATCTCGACCGCTGCGTGACCAGCGCGTTCGGCACCCTGCAGGTCGACGAGGGCTGGCGCACGATGCCCTACCTCGGCGGCGGCAGCGCAGGGATCGGCATGGTGCTCGACGACTGGCTGGAGCACGCGCGGGACGACCGTTTCGAACGGGCCCGGCCGGAGATCGTCCGCGCCGCCCAGGCGACCTTCTACGCCCAGCCCGGCCTGTTCCGCGGCGCGGCCGGCATGATCCTCCACCTGGCCCGGACCACGACGCCGGGTCCGGGCTCCGCCCCCGCGGACATCGCCCGGCAGGTGGAGGCCCTGGCCCGGCACGCGGTCCCGTACCAGGGCTTCCTGGCCTTCCCCGGCGAGCAGATGATGCGCCTGTCCATGGATCTGTCCACGGGCACGGCCGGCGCGCTCCTCGCCCTCGGCGGCGCCGCGCCCGGCGGGCGCGCGCACCTGCCGTTCCTCCCGCCGCTGCGGTCCACCGCGGCGGCCCCAGAGCCGGTCCCCCTCGCGGGGGCCGTGACCCATCGGAACACCACAGTGAAGAGGAAACGGACATGACGCTTCTCGACCTGCAGTCGATGGAAACCCCCAAGGAAGAGGCCACCGAGGCCGCGCACCTCACCGGTGGCGGCAGCCGCGCCAGTCTGCTCCTCTGCGGCGACAGCAGCCTGAGCATCACGACCTGTAACTGATCAGGGATCAGGTCCTCCTGGGCCCGGGCGGTTCGCCGCCCGGGCCCGCACCACACCCCTGGAGCCCGCGCCCATGACTGTGCCCGATCCCCCCGGCGAGGCGCCGGCCGCTCGCGCGGCCGACCGGGCTCTGCGGGCGGCCGCGCGACACAGCGCAGGCCGCCTCGCCGCCGCGGCCGGCTGCTCGGTGGCCGCCGCAGGCGCGGCCCTGGCCGAGCCGGCGGTCCTCGGCCACACCCTCGATCTGCTGCTGCGCCAGGACCCCGCCGGCGTCCGGTGGACCGTGTGGTGCGCGGCGGTGATCGCCGCCGAGGTGCTGCTCGACGCGGCGACGGCCCGGCTCACCGGCGGTGTCGACGCCCGCTCCACCGCCCGGCTGCGCCGGCTCGGGCTCGGCCGGCTGCTGCGCACCGCGCCGCACCATGCCGCCCGCCACTCCCCCGGTGAGCTCTCCGCCCGGCTGACCGCACAGGCCACCACCGCCGGCGCCGTACCGGCGGCCGTCGTGACCGCGTCCGTGGCCCTGCTCCCTCCGCTCGGCGGACTCGTGGCGCTGGTCCTGATCGACGTGTGGACCGCACTGGTCCTCCTCGCCGGACTCCCGCTGCTCGCCCTGCTGCTGAGGACGTTCGCCCGCGACTCGGGTGCCAGCGTCAGCCGCTACCAGGAGGTGCAGCTCGACCTGGCCGGCCGCCTCGTGGAGGCCCTCGGGGGTGCCCGTACCATCGCCGCCGCCGGTACCGCCGAGCGCGAACAGGCCCGCGTACTGGCCCGGTTGCCGGAGCTCGGCGCCGAGGGGCGGCGGACGTGGCGGATCTACGGCGCGACGGTGGCGCGTACCAGTGCCCTCATGCCCCTGCTGCTGTACGTGGTCCTCGGCGTGGGCGGGGTCCGCCTCGCGGAGGGGGCCCTCGGCGTCGGCGGGCTCCTCGCCGCCGTCCGCTACGCGGGCCTCGCGGCCGGGGTGGGCGCCGTGACGGGGCGGCTGGCGGCCGTGGTGCGCGGCCGGGCCGCGGCCCGCCGCACCGCGGCCCTCTTCGTACTCCCCGAACTTCCGCAGGGTGAACGCCGGTTGCCCGCGGCAGGGCCGGGCACCCTGGAGCTGCGCGGGGTACGGGTGGTACGCGCGGGCACCGTGCTGCTGCACGACGTCGACCTGCGGATCCCCGGTGGGGCGACCGCCGTCGTGGTCGGCCGCTCGGGCTCCGGCAAGACGACGCTGGCCGCCGTGGCGGGACGGCTCACGGCGTGCGACGAGGGCCGGGTCCTGCTCGACGGCGTGCCGCTCGACGAGCTGTCGGCCGAGGAGCTGCGCCGCGAGGTCGGCCACGCCTTCGAGCGGCCGGCCCTCTTCGGGGGGAGCGTCACGGCCGCCGTCGCCTTCGGCGGCGGGCCGGATCCCCACGCGAACCCGGACCCGGACCCGGACCCGGACCTGGACCTGGAGGCCGTGCGCGCCGCCGCGCGGGCGGCCGGGGCCGACTCCTTCGTCCGCCGCCTGCCCGAGGGGTACGACACCGCGCCGGCGGACGCGCCGCTGTCCGGCGGGGAGCTGCAACGCCTCGGCCTGGCACGGGCGTTCTGCCGTGCGGGGCGGCTGCTCGTCCTGGACGACGCGACGTCGAGCCTGGACACCCTCACCGCCCGCGAGGTGGAGCGGTCCCTGGCGAGCGAGGTCCGGCCGGGGACCCGCCTCGTCGTCGCCCACCGCGTCTCCTCGGCCGCCCGCGCCGACCTCGTCGTCTGGCTCGACGCGGGACGGGTCCGGGCCACCGGTACGCACGCGGAACTGTGGCGGGACCCCGGCTACCGGGCGGTGTTCGGGGCGGGGGCGGGGGCGGACCCGGAAACGGCCGCTGAGCCGCCCGGCCGGGAGGCGGTCCGATGAGCGAGTACGGCACCTGGCGCCGGGTGTCCCGCGAGGGCCGCCGCTTCCTGCGCGGCCGGAGCCGGACGCTGTGCCGGCTCGCACTCTGGTCCCTGCTGGAGTCCGCGCACACCTTCCTCGGCGGTTACGCGGTGGCCCGCGCCCTCGACGACGGCTTCCTCGTCGGCCGTACCGGTACCGGCATCGGCTGGCTGGCCGTGGCCGGTGGGGGCGCTCTGCTCGGCGCCCTCGCCCTGCGCGGGGTGTTCGGCGGGCTCGCGGACCTGGTCGAGCCGCTGCGCGACGGCCTGGTACGGCGCTCCGTGCGCCAGGCGATCGGGCGCGCCGTCGCCGATCCCGGGCGGGCCGGTGACTCGGGTGCGGTCTCCCGGCTCACGCAGCAGACCGAGATGGCCCGGGACTCCTTCGCCGGACTGGTCCTGATCGCCCGGTCGTTCGTCTTCACCGCCCTGGGCGCGCTGCTCGGGCTGGTCGCGCTGGCCCCCGTCCTGCTGGTCCTCGTCCTGCCCGCGCTGCTCCTGGGTACGGTCGCCTTCCTCGCCACGCTGCACCCGATGGCACGTGTGCAGCGCGCGGCGCTCGACGCCGACGAGGCGTTGTCCGCGCGCGCGGGCGAGCTGGCGGCGGGGCTGCGCGACGTCGTCGCGTGCGGGGGCGGGGCGAGCGCCGGAGCCGGGGTGGAGGCGCTGATCGCCGGGCAGGAGCGGCTGACCGGGCGGCTCGCGCGGTGGACCGCCCTGCGCACGCTGGCCCTGGGCGTCGCGGGCCGGCTGCCGGTCGTCGTGCTGCTGGCCGGAACGCCTTGGCTGCTCGGGCGCGGGGTGAGCGCGGGGTCGGTGGCCGGGGCCCTCACCTACCTCGTGCAGTCGCTGCTGCCCGCCCTGGACGCGCTGATGACGGCGGTGGGCGCGGCGGGCACCCGGCTGCTGGTGGTGCTGGACCGGTTCTGCGATCCGGAACCGGCGGCCCCGCGGCCGGTACCCGCACCGTCGGCGCCACCCGCACCGTCGGCGCCGCCCGCACCGTCGGCGCCACCCGCGCCACCCGCGCCCGCCGTCGAACTGCGTCGGGTCCGCTTCGCCTACGGTCCCCGCGCGCACCCGGTGATCGACGGCCTCGACCTGGTGGTCGGGCCGGGCGAACACCTGGCCGTGGTGGGGCCGAGCGGCATCGGCAAGTCCACCCTCACCGCGCTGATCGCCGGTCTGCTGCCGCCCGGCCGGGGAACCGTACGGGTGGCGGGCGCCCCCGCGCGCCGTGCCCCGGGGCACGGCGGCCCGGGGCCCGGCCCCGACGTCCGCCGGACACTGCTGCCCCAGCAGGCGTACGTCTTCACGGGTACGGTCCGCGAGAACCTCACCCACCTGTGCCCGGGCCCGGTGCCTCGGGGCGAGGTGGAGCGGGCCACGGCCGCCCTCGGCGCGGACGCACTCGTGGCCCGGCTCGGCGGACTGGACGCGGCCGTCGATCCGGGCCGGCTCACCCCGGGCGAGCGGCAGCACCTCGCCCTCGCCGCCGCCTACCTCTCCCCCGCCCCCCTGCTGCTGCTGGACGAGGCCACCTGCCATCTCGACCCCCGGACCGAGGAGCGCGCCGAGCGGGCGCTCGCGGAACGCCCCGGCACGCTGGTGGTGGTCGCCCACCGCATCTCCTCCGCCGTCAGGGCCGACCGGGTCCTCGTACTCGACGGGACCCGGGCGGTGTGCGGCACGCATGCGGAGCTCCCGGACAGGTCACCCCTGTACCGGGAGCTGGTGGGTTTGTGGAACGCGCAAGGGTGAGGGAGGGACCGGGGGAACCCGGGCCGGCGGCTCAGACCCAGCCGGCCCGCCGGGATATCCGGATGGCATCGATCAGGTTGCGGGCGCCGGTCTTGCGGGTCACGGCGGCCATGTAGTTGCGTACGGTTCCGCTGGCGAGGTGCAGGGCGCGGGCTATCTCCGCGATCGAGTCGCCCTCGGCGGCGCGGGCCAGCACACTCAGCTCGCGCGGGCTGAGCGGCATGGGGTCGGCTTCCATGAAGGCCGAGGCGAGCGTGGCGTCGATGAAGCGTTCTCCTGCCGCGACCTTCCCGATGGCCCGGACCAGCCGGGCGGGCGAGCCGTCCTTGTCCACGTAGCCCAGCGCCTGGGTCCGGAACGCGCGCTGCAGCGAGCCGGGCAGGTCGGCCCGGGCGAGCACGAGCAGGGGTGTGGGTGTGGGCGAGTGGGGCAGCAGGCGCGCGGCTCCCGCGTCCGCGAGGAGGGCGGCCGAGACCCCCGGACAGTCGAGGTCCACGACCACCACGTCGGGTCGTAAGTATTCGGCCTGGCGCGCGGCGGCGCGCCAGCCGGCCGAGGTGACGTCGAAGTCGCCTTCGGATCTCAGCAGCGCAGCCAGGGCGGACCTCACGAGGCATACGCCGTGCAGCACCAGGACCTTGGTCATCGGGGTTCCCCTCACGAGACGATCGATCAGCATCAAGCGGCTGCCCAGCTACCGCCGTGAGGGAACGTCACGGCGGGAGGCGTGCGGGGGCGCGTGGCCTGAGCCGGGCGCTCCGCGCGTTCCACCCCCGCGCGACCGGTGGCCCTCCCACCTCGGCGGGCGTCCGGAAAGCGCCGCGGAACCCCTCGGGAGCCGGAGATCCGGACGGGCTGATTCCGCGTGCATTCGGCGGGATCAGCCCCGGCCCGGGTCCGCTCACACGGGCTCGTCCATACGTGTCGAAAGAACTTCGGAGGGGATGTCGAGAACCCGTGGCCGGCTCCGTCCCAGGGGTGAACGCGACCACAATGGGTCGTACCAGGACCGAGGAGAAGCATCATGGCCAAGTACCTGCTGCTCAAGCACTACCGCGGCGCCCCGGCAGCGGTCAACGACGTGCCGATGGACCGGTGGACGCCCGAGGAGATCTCGGCGCACATCCAGTACATGTACGACTTCGCGGCCCGGCTCGAAGGGACCGGTGAATTCGTCGACGGTCAGGCGCTCGCCCCCGAGGGGACCTTCGTCCGGTACGACGGGGAGCGGCGCCCGCCGGTCACCGACGGCCCGTTCCCGGAGACCAAGGACCTGATCGCCGGCTGGATGGTGATCGACGTCGACAGCTACGAGCGCGCGGTCGAACTGGCCGGAGAGCTGTCGGCCGCCCCCGGGGCGGGCGGGAAGCCGATCCACGAGTGGCTCGAGCTGCGCCCGTTCCTGACCGCGCCGCCCACCATCACGGAATGACCTCACCGATGAACGAGGCCCTGCTCAGGAGCCTCACGCCGAGCGTTCTCGGGATCCTCGTCCGCCGCGGAGCCGACTTCGCGGCGGCCGAGGACGCCGTCCAGGAAGCGCTGATCGAGGCGGTCCGCACCTGGCCCGCCGACCCTCCGCGGGACCCGAAGGGCTGGCTGGTCACCGTGGCCTGGCGCCGGTTCCTCGACGCGACCCGGGCGGACACCGCCCGGCGCCGGCGTGAGGACCTGGTGGACGAGGAGCCGCCGCCCGGGCCGGCGCCCGCGGTGGACGACACGCTCCAGCTGTACTTCCTGTGCGCCCACCCGTCGCTGACGCCGTCGTCCGCGGTGGCGCTCACGCTGCGCGCCGTCGGCGGGCTCACCACCCGCCAGATCGCCCAGGCCTACCTCGTGCCCGAGGCGACCATGGCGCAGCGCATCAGCCGGGCCAAGCGCACCGTCTCCGGCGTACGGTTCGGCCGTCCCGGCGATGTCGCCACGGTGCTGCGCGTCCTCTACCTGGTTTTCAACGAGGGCTACTCCGGCGACGTCGACCTCGCCGCCGAGGCCATCCGGCTCACCCGGCAGCTCGCGGCCCGGGTCGACCACCCCGAGGTGGCCGGGCTGCTCGCCCTCATGCTGATCCACCACGCCCGGCGCGCCGCCCGGACCGCGCCCGACGGCAGTCTGGTGCCGCTCGCCGAGCAGGACCGCGGCCGGTGGGACACCGGGTCGATCGCCGAGGGCGTACGGATCCTGCAGGCGGCCCTCGCCCGCGACCGGCTGGGCGAGTTCCAGGCCCAGGCGGCCATCGCGGCGCTCCACGCCGACGCGCCCACCGCCGAGCAGACCGACTGGGTGCAGATCGTCGAGTGGTACGACGAGCTCGTGCTCCTGACCGACAGCCCGGTCGTGCGGCTCAACCGCGCGGTGGCCGTCGGCGAGGCCGACGGGCCGCGCGCCGGACTGGCGGCGCTCGCGGCGCTGGACGACGCGCTGCCCCGCCACACCGCGGTGGCGGCGTACCTCCACGAGCGCGACGGCGACGTGGTGACGGCGGCGCGGCTGTACGCCGAGGCGGCCCGGAAGGCGCCCAACCTCGCCGAGCGCGATCACCTGACGCGCCGGGCCGCCCGGCTCAACAGCGCTCGCCGGTCCCGCTGACAGGCGCCGCTCGCCCGAGCCGTACGGAGTGCCACCGCACCGCCCGGCGGTTCAGGGCGCCGTGGGGGCGACGGCCGGCGTGTTCCCTCTCGTGGGCGTGGGTTCCGGCGCGAACGGCCCGGCCCGGTTGCTCATCAGGATCAGCATCGTCGCGGCGAAGACCAGGCTGATGACGATCAGGGACAGCCCGACGGGGTTGTCGGGGTTGCAGTAGTACCGGTTCGTCCCCCACGTGCTCCGCTTGAAGACCGGTTCATCGTCGTGGGGCACGTCCGACCTCCCTGGTCGGGCCCGCCGGCCACGGCGAGTCGGCGGCGCCGGTGGTGGAACTGCTCCTCGATTCTGCCCTGTTGACCGGGTGCGGGCGGCGGGCCGGAGCCGGGGTCACCACGTCCGGCCGTCGACCAGGGCGGCCAGCCGGTCGGGGGCCTCCTCCACCACGAGGTGTCCGGCCCCTGGCAGTACCCGCAGTTCGACGCCCAGCGTGCGGGTCACCGCCCGGCCGAGCCGCCTCGGCGGGAGAAACACGTCGCGCTCCCCGGTGAAGACCGTGCGGAGCACCGGCTCCGCCGGCAGGTCCGCCGTGCCGGGCGCCCCGCTGGAGCGGGAGTGCCGGCCCACCAGCGTCATCCACTCCACCAGCCGTTCCCTGGGCTCGTGGCCGGGGGCGAGCATGGCCCGCAGGAGCCTGGCGCTGCTCCTGGGGGCAGGCCGCAGGAACCATGCGGCGGAAGCGGCCAGCAGGCCAGGAGGCAGGCGCAGCCCGGTCAGGCCACCGGGAGAGACGAGAACGAGGCGTTCGATGTGCCTGGACGCGCTCGACAGGGCGATGGCGGCGCCGAAGGAGTGGCCCAGCACCACCACCGGGCCGGGCGAGGTCTTGTCGATCACCTCGTCCAGCCATGTGCCGTACCAGGACAACCGGCCCCCGGCGAGGTTCCGGTCACCGGAGCTGAGGCCCGGCTGTCCCGGGACGTCCGGCAGCGACACACGGTGTCCGACGGCGACGAGAGCCGTGGCCAGGGGCAGCGAGGCGGCCGCGTTGAAGTTGGTCCCCGGGACGAACACGACCGTGGTGCCACCGGTACCGGCGGACACGACATGGGTCTGCGCTCCGTTGGCGCCCACCACGGTCCGTTCGTGCGGTACGTCCCATCCGTCGAGCTGTTCGCCGCACCAGCGCCGGATGAGTTCCCGGCCCGCCGCGCTGCGATAGATCGAGTCCGACGCCATCAGGACGGCCTCCGATCGGCCGTCCCGGACGGCCCGAGCGCGGTGTGGAGGAGCCACCCCGCTGCCGCGCCGGCCACGTACCAGAACAGGTCGGGTGGGTTGAAGGTGGAACCGAGGACCAGGCGGGCCACGGCGCTGTGCCGGGAGAGCTCCGCGGGTACGGCGGTCAGCTGGAGGAACTCGACGGCCCAGCTGGCGGCCAGCGCGGTCCCGGCCGCCCGCAGGGGCGTCAGCCGGGGCGCGACCAGGACGACGAGGGTCAGCAGCAGGACGGTGTACAGAGCGTCTCCCCCGTACTTCGCCGTGCTCCCCGCCGCGACGGCCCGCAGTCCCAGCCCCGCGCCCACGGTCACCACCGCGGCCCCGGCCGCCACCAGCCGGGTCCGCCTGAGGCCGGGGGCGGCGGCGCTGTCACGGCATCGGGGTATGGGATTCACGGGGCCATACTGCCGGAGCCCTCCGGGCGGACCGACGCCCGCCCGGGCGGGCGGGCCCCGCTAGCGGGTCGGGTAGTCCGTGTAGCCGCGTGCGTCGCCCCCGAAGAAGGTGGCGGGGTCAGGGGTGTTGTACGGGCCTTCGGTGCGCAGGCGCTCCGGCAGGTCCGGGTTGGCCAGGAAGAGGGCTCCGAAGGCGAGGAGGTCGGCGACGCCGTCCTCGATCAGCGTGAGGGCGCGGTGGTCGGTGGGACCGTCGGTCGCCGGGTTCAGCACGAACGGTCCGGAGAACTGCTTGCGCAGGGCGAGGGTGGCCTCCCGCGCCTCGGGGGCGTGCTCCAGGACGTGGAGGTAGGCCAGGCCGAGTCCGTCGATCTCCTTGACCAGGGCCTCGTAGACGGGCTGCGGGTCGGGCTCGGAGATGTCGTTGTACGTGTTGCCGGGCGAGACGCGCAGTGCCGTGCGCTCGGCGCCGATGGCGGCGGCCACCGCCTTGACCACCTCCACCGCGAAGCGGATCCGGTTCTCCGTGGAGCCGCCCCACTCGTCGGTGCGCAGGTTCGAGCCGGGGGCCAGGAACTGGTGGATCAGGTATCCGTTGGCCCCGTGCAGCTCCACCCCGTCGAAGCCGGCCTCGACCGCGTTGCGGGCGGCCTGCGCGTAGTCGGCGATGGTCTGCCGTACTTCGGCCCCGGTCAGCTCGTGCGGGGTGACGAAGTCCTTCATGCCGTCGCCGGCGAACAGCTGGCCCTGGGCGGCCACCGCCGACGGGGCCACGGGGACGAGGCCGTCGGGCAGCAGCGTCGGATGGCCGATGCGGCCGGAGTGCATCAGCTGGGCGAAGATCCGACCGCCCGCCGCGTGCACGGAGTCGGTGACCTCGCGCCAGGCCGCGACCTGCTCGGCGCTGTGCAGGCCGGGGGTGAAGGGGTAGCCCTGTCCGACGACGGAGGGCTGGATCCCCTCGGTGATGATCAGACCGGCGGATGCGCGCTGGGTGTAGTACTCGGCGACGAGGCTGGTCGCGATGCCGCCCTGACCTGCGCGGCTGCGGGTCATCGGGGCGAGGGCGATCCGGTTGGAGAGGGTGGCGCCGGCCACGTGGACCGGTTCGAAGGCGCTGGTCATTTCTGCCCCACAAAGATAGTTGGTCGGCCAATGATTGGCTGCGAGATGCAGCGTACCTCATTACTTGGCCGACCAAGATAAAATGGGGGCGGACGGTAGAATCCACCTGGGGGATCTGCCGGAGATCTGCCGGACCGACCAGGAGGAGCGCTTCCATGACCGCGGAATCCGTACAGGAGCCGCGCTCCGCCGCGCAGTGCGCGGCGGTGCCGAGTGCGGTGCTGGACGGGCCGGTGAGTCATGCGATCAGCCGGGTCTCCCGGCTCCACCGGATCGCGGCGGGCCGGGTCCTGCGGGACCTGGGGCTGCACCCGGGGCAGGAGTTCCTGATGATGCACCTCTGGGACAGCGGGGCCGTGCGCCAGTCCGAGCTGATCAAGGCGGTCGGCCTCGACCCCTCGACGGTCACCAAGATGCTGCAGCGCCTGGAGCTCTCCGGCCACGTGCGGCGCCGCCCGGACCCCTCGGACCGGCGGGCCTCCCTGGTCGAGGCGACGGACGCCAGCTGCGGACTCCTGGTCGAGGTCCGCAGGGCATGGGGCGAACTGGAACGCCAGACCCTGGACGGCCTCGACGCCGCCGAACGCGCCGAACTGGCCCGCCTCCTGGGCAAGGTCGAAGCCACCTTGTGCACGGAGGTCGCCCGCGGCGCCGGTGCGGAGTGCGAGGCCGCCTACAAGAGCCCGGGCGGCTGCTAGGCCGTCTCCTTCGGGCCTTGCCGAGCCCAGCCGTACCAGCCGCCTTCTCGCATCCGCGCACCCAGTGGGCGATCTTGTCCCGTTTGGCAGAGAATCGCCTTGAAGCACACCCTCACCCGATGTCGGCATGCGCGGACCGGCGGTCCGAAGGTCGTGGGATATGGCAGCTGCAACGCTCCAGGGCGCGGAACGGACCGGGACCTCCCCCGCCATGGAAGATCCCGGGGCGCGGACAACGGAAGAGTGGGCACCCACCCCGGAGGAACTCGCCTCCGTCCGGACCACCGTGGCCCGGCTACGGGCGGCCTACCCCTCGGTCGACGCGGACACCGTCGAGGCGACGGTCGAGGCCGCGTACGACTCGTTCCGCCAGGCCAGGGTCAGGAAGTACGTCCCGATCCTCGCCGAACGCCGGTCCCGCAAGGCGCTCGCCGCCGCCGGGAGCACCCCGGACGCGGTGGGGGACGGGCCGTGACCGCCGTGGGCCGGGGAAGGGACGAGCGCTGATGTCCGACGAGAGAGCCGAACGCATCGCGGACTTCATCGAGCCGCTACGGGTGCGACCGGGGTCGAAGGTGCGTCTGGAACGGGACTTCGATCCCCGCTACAAGGCCGGCATGAAGAAGCGGGAGGGGACCGAACTGCTGCGGACCGGGGTGTCGCTGCTCGCCGAGTACCAGGAGCGGCTGGCCGCCCAGAACACGTACGGCGTGGTGCTCGCCCTCCAGGCGCTCGACGCGGGGGGCAAGGACGGGACGATCCGCCATGTGATGAGCGGCGTCAACCCCCAGGGCGTACGGGTCAGCAGCTTCAAGGTGCCCTCCTCCGAGGAACTCGACCACGACTACCTGTGGCGCTACGCCCGGCGGCTGCCCGCACGCGGCGAGATCGCCATCTTCAACCGCTCGCACTACGAGGAGGTCCTCGTCGTACGGGTCCACCCCGAGGTCCTCCTGCGGCAGAAGCTGCCGGAGGACGTACTCGGGCCGGACATCTGGGACCGGCGCTACCGGGAGATCAACCGCTGGGAGCACTACCTCACGGACAACGGGTTCAAGGTGGTGAAGATCTTCCTGAACCTGTCCCAGGAGGAGCAGCGCACCCGCTTCCTGAAGCGGATCGACCTGCCGGAGAAGAACTGGAAGTTCTCCGCCGCCGACGTCCGCGAGCGGCGCCGGTGGGACGAGTACCAGCACGCGTTCTCCGAGATGCTGTCGGCCACGAGCACGAAGTGGGCGCCGTGGTACGTCGTGCCGGCGGACCGGAAGTGGTTCGCACGGATCTGCGCGGCGGCCGTCCTCGCGCACACCCTGATGGACATCGATCCGCAGTACCCCGATGTGGGCGAGGAGGCCCGCAAGGATCTCCTCGTCACGAAGCGGAGCCTGGAGCGGGAGGCCCCGGCCGGCGCCCCGGCCGATCCGTACGCCGCCCGGCACGGCAAGCCGAGGAGCAAGCCGAAGAAGAAGCGTGGCTAGCGGCCCTCGGACGGCGCGCGGCCGGCCCGGACGCGTCCGCGGCCCCGGATCGGAGGCACAACCATGACGGTGCGGTCGGATTCCGCTGCGGAACAGCCCGGGGCTGCCGGGGACGGCTGGTACGCGCGCTCCCCCGAGGAGGTCGTGGCGGCGTTCGGTGTCGATCCCGCGGCCGGCCTGTCCGCGGCGCGGGCCGCGGAACTCCTGGCCGCGCACGGCCCCAACGCCCTGCCCGAGGAGCAGCGGACGCCGGCCTGGCACCGCTTCCTCGTCCAGTACCGCAGTTACATGCAGATCGTCCTGGTGGCCGCGGCGATCGTCTCCCTGGTCATCCAGGAGTGGACCACCGCGATCCTGCTGATCGTTCTGACGCTGCTGAACGCGGTCGTGGGCCTGCGCCAGGAGGGCAAGGCCGAGAGCGCCATGAACGCGCTGAAGTCGATGATGAAGGCGACAGCCCGGGTGCGCAGGGACTGCAGGGAGGCCGAGATCCCCGCCGAACAGCTGGTCGACGGTGATGTCGTGCTCATCTCCGCCGGGGACCAGGTGCCGGCGGACGGACGTCTCATCGAGGCCAGCGCCCTGCAGATCGACGAGTCGGCGCTGACCGGTGAGAGCGTTCCCGCCGCGAAGGAGACCGGCCCGCTGCAGGGCAGCCGGCTGTCGCCCGGCGACCAGACCAACACGGCGTTCATGAACACCCCGGTCACCCACGGCAGCGGCGTCATGATCGTCACCGCGACGGGCGCGGACACCGAGCTCGGCAAGATCTCCGGAATGCTGTCGGCCACCGAGAGGGAAGTGCCGCCGCTCACCAAGGAGCTCGACCGGCTGACCCTGTGGATCACGGGGGCGGCGGGCCTCACCATGATCGTGATGTTCGCCCTGGGGCGCCAGCGGGACCAGGCCTGGGACGTCCTCTTCGTCAGCGCCGTCTCACTCGCCATCGCGGCCATCCCCGAGGCCCTGCCGACCGTGACCCAGGCGATCCTGTCCGTCGGGAGCCTGAACCTGGCGAAGCGGAACGCCATCGTCAAGGAACTGCCGTCGGTGGAGACGCTGGCGTTCACCTCGGCGATCAACTCGGACAAGACCGGCACCCTGACGATGAACCAGATGACCGCCGTCGAAGTGCTGAGCCCCACCGACCGGTACACCGTGTCGGGCACGGGCTACGGACTCGCGGGAAAGGTCCACCACGCCGCCGGGTCCGCCGCGGGGATCGAGGACGCGATCCTGCCGTACGTGGTGGCCAGCGACGCCAAGCTGGTGGGCGGCGAGGTGGTGGGCGATCCGACCGAGGGGGCGCTGCTGGTGCTCGCGCACAAGGCCGGCCTGGACACCGACGCCACCAGGGACGCCCTCCCCCGGCTCGCCACCCTGCCGTTCGACCCCGAGTACAAACTGATGGCCACCTTCCACTCGGCGGTCGACGCCTCCGGGCGGCAGGTCGTGCGCTGCTTCGTCAAAGGAGCGGCCCCCGCGGTGATGGCGCGTGCCGCCACCGCGCTCGCGGCGGGCGAGACCGTCCCGTGGGACGCCGATCTGCTCCGCCGGGCCGAGGAGCAGAGCGAGCGGATGGGCGGCGAGGGGCGGCGGGTGATGGCCGCGGCCATGCGCGACCTGGACCCGGACGGCTTCGATCCGGAGGGCGATCTGCTCGCCTACGTCACCGGGCTGCGGATGACCAGTCTCGTCGGCATGGCCGATCCGCCCCGTGAGGAGGCCAAGGCCGCGGTGGCCGACGCGCAGGCGGCGCACATCCGGGTCCGCCTGGTCACCGGGGACGACGTCACCACCGGGGCGGCGATCGCCCGGCAGATCGGGATCCCCGGCGAGGCCGTTCTCGGCTCCGATTTCGCCGCCATGAGCGAGGAGGAGCAGCTCGCCCGCATCGAGGGGATCGGTGTGGTGGGGCGGGTCGCCCCGGAGCACAAGGTGCTGCTCGCGAACACGCTGAAGAAGAAGGGCGAGGTCGTGGCGATGACCGGGGACGGCGTCAACGACGCTCCCGCCATCAAGGCCGCCGACATCGGTATCGCCATGGGCAGCGGCACAGACGTGGCCAAGAACGCCGGACGCATGATCCTCTCCGACGACAACTTCGCCACCATCGTCTACGCCGTCGAGCAGGGCCGGACGATCTACGACAACCTCACCAAGTACATCCGGTTCGTCCTGCTCCTGCTGGTCACGTTCGTGCTGACGTTCCTCGGGGCCACCGTCTTCAACATCGCCGCCGGTGAGCCGTTCACCCCGCCGCAGGTGCTGTGGATCCACTTCGTCGTCAACGCCTCGTTCGGCTTCGCGCTCGGCTTCGACCGGGAGAGCGCCGGACTCATGCGGCGCCGGCCGCGCCCGCGCGGAGAATCGGTGCTCACCCGTCCCGTGCTGGTCACGGTCGGGCTCGGCGGGCTGGCGATCACCATCCTCCTGCTCGGACTGATCACGCTCGGCGAAAGGCACTTCGACGACGTCGAGATCGGCCGGTCGATCGCGTTCACGGCCTTCTCCCTCTGCCTGATCGTGGCGGCGTTCGAATGCCGCAGCGAGACGGATTCCGTGCTGACGACGTCCACGTTCGACAGCAGGCAGATGAACTGGGTCGCCCTGGCACAGTTCGTGCTCGCCGTGCTGGTGACCCAGATGGACGGCTTCCAGCGTGTCCTCGGGACGACCGAGATCGACGCGCGGCAGTTCGGCTGGGCACTGCTGGCCGCCGTCGCACTCCTGCTCGTATGGGAACTCGGCAAGCTCGTGGCCCGCCGGTCGAGGACCGCCCCGAGGGCCGCTTCGAGGACCGCGTGAGGAAGGCCGTTCCGTGACCACCCGGCACGACGGCCACGGGGTGCTCTCCCGCTTCCGGACGGTTCCCGGGATCCGCGCGGTGTCGTCCTACCGGCGCGAGTGGCTGCCCAAGGACCTGGTCGCGGGAGTCGTCCTGACCACGCTGCTGGTGCCGCAGGGCATGGCCTACGCCGAGCTGGCGGGCCTGCCGGCCATCACCGGCCTGTACACGACGATCCTCTGCATGCTCGGGTACGCGGTGTTCGGGCCGTCCCGGATCCTGGTACTGGGCCCGGACTCCTCGCTGGGTCCGATGATCGCCGCCACCGTGCTGCCCCTGGTGGCGGCCGACGGGGATCCCGACCGGGCCGTCGCACTCGCGTCGATGCTCGCGGTCATGGTGGCGGCCATCATGATCCTGGCCTCGGTGGCGAAGCTCGGCTTCATCGCCGACCTGATCTCCAAACCGACGATGATCGGCTACATGAACGGCCTGGCCCTGACCATTCTCATCGGCCAGCTCCCCAAGCTGCTCGGCTTCAAGGTCGAGGCGGACAACCTGATCGGCGAGTGCGCCGGCCTCGTGCGGATGATCGCCGACGGAGCGGTGGTACCGGCCGCCGCCGCCGTGGGCCTCGGCGGAATCGCCCTGATCCTGGTCCTGCAGCGCTTCCTGCCGAAGGTGCCCGCGGTGCTCGTGATGGTGGTCATGGCGATCGCCGCGGCCGCCGTCTTCCACCTGGACGAGCACGGCGTGGGCCTGGTCGGGGTACTGCCCGAGGGCTTCCCGCCGTTCACCATCCCCGAGGTGCAGCTCGCCGACCTCGCGCCGCTGCTCGGCGGTGCGCTGGGCATCGCCCTGGTGTCGCTGGCCGACACGATCTCCAACGCGTCCGCCTTCGCGGCCCGCACCGGCCAGGAGGTCCGCGGCAACCAGGAGATGGCGGGCGTCGGTGCGGCCAACCTCGCGGCCGCCCTCTTCCAGGGCTTCCCCGTCAGCAGCAGCGGCTCCCGGACGGCGGTGGCGGAGCGGGCGGGAGCCCGGAGCCAGCTCACCGGGGTCGTCGGGGCGGCGCTCATCGTCCTCATGCTCGTGGTGGCTCCGGGTCTGTTCCGCAACCTCCCCCAGCCGGCCCTCGCGGCCGTGGTCATCACCGCGTCGCTGTCCCTTGCCGACATCCCGGGGGCCGTCCGGCTCTGGCAGCAGCGCCGGGCGGAGTTCCTGCTCTGCTTCGCGGCCTTCGCCGGCGTGGCCCTGCTCGGCGTGCTGCCCGGCATCGCCATCGCCGTGGCCCTGTCCGTACTCAACGTCTTCCGGCGCGCCTGGTGGCCGTACGACACCGTGCTGGGGCGGGTCCGGGGCCTGGAGGGCTACCACGACACCCGCTCGTACCCGCACGCCGAGCACCTGCCGGGCCTGGTGATCTACCGGTTCGACGCCCCGCTCATCTTCGCCAACGCCAAGACGTTCCGGGACGAGATCAGGCGGCTGGCCGGGGCGGACCCGCGGCCGAGCTGGATCGTCGTCGCGGCGGAGCCGATGACGGACGTGGACACCACCGCCGCCGACATCCTGGAGGAGCTCGACGAGGCGCTCAACGCGGACGGTGTGCACCTCGTGTTCGCCGAGCTCAAGGACCCGGTGCGGCGGAAGATCGAGCGGTACGAGCTCACCCGGACCATCGACCCCCGGCACTTCTTCCCCACCGTGGAGGCCGCCGTCGCCGCCTACCGGCTGCGCACCGGAGCGCAGTGGACCTCACCGGGCCCCGACGGGACCGCCGGTCTCCCGCCCACCGGCCCGAAATGACGGCCCGCGCCCCGGATGGCACGACCGACGGGGCCAGGGGACCATGACCGTGGAGGACGCCATGAGCCATGACCCGCCAGTACCTCCCGCGCCCGAACCTCCCGCACAGGACAGACCGGCGCACGAACGCCGTTGGCCCCGCCTGACGCTGCCCGGCTGCTGGGGCGCGCTCCTCCTGGCCTGCCTGTCCTTCACCCCGTCACTGCTCCCCCGTGGCGGCGTACTCCAGGGACTGATCTGCGGCATCAGCGCGGCCATCGGCTACGGGCTGGGCCTGATCGCGGCGTACGTGTGGCGCGCCTTCGCCGACCGGGACGCGCGCAGCCCCTCCCGCCGGTCGTGGCTCGTCCTGATCGTCGGTGCGGTCGTGCTCTTCGGCGTCTCCTTCGGGCTCGGCCAGTACTGGCAGCACGGGATCCGCCGGCTCATGGCGGTCACCGACTACAACGCCCTCGCCACCGTCGCCTGCCCCTTCGTCGCCGCGCTCGTCTTCCTGCTCCTGCTCCTGGCCGGGCGGGGGCTCCGGGCCCTGTACCACCGGGCCGCCGACCTGCTCGGGCGCTGGATCGGCAGGCGCGCGGCGCGGGTGGTCGGCTGGCTCCTGGTGGCGGGCCTGGCGTGGGCCGCGTTCTCCGGGCTGCTGCTGAACGGCTTCGTGAACGCGTCCAACGAGGCCTTCTCGCTGCGTGACACGGAGACCCCCGAAGGCGTGCACCAGCCCACGTCGGCGCTGCGCTCGGGCGGGCCCGGCTCGCTGGTGCCGTGGGACTCGCTGGGCCGGGAGGGCCGGGCGTTCGCCGACGGAGGACCGTCGGCCCAGGAGATCGGCGCGTTCACCCACCGTACGGCGCAGGAGCCCATCCGCGCCTACGCCGGGCTGGAGACCTCCGACGACACGGAGACCCGGGCGGCCCGGGCGGTCGCGGACCTCGAACGGGCGGGCGGCTTCACCCGCGAGAACCTGCTCGTGATGACGACCACGGGCAGCGGCTGGGTCGATCCCGCCGCTGTGGACTCGTACGAGTACCTGGGCAACGGCGACACGGCCAGCGTGGCGATCCAGTACTCGTACCTGCCGTCGTGGATGTCGTACCTGGTGGACCAGTCCAAGGCGCGCGAGGCCGGCCGCGATCTCTTCGACGCGGTCTACGACAAATGGTCCAAGCTGCCCCAGGACCAGCGCCCGCGCCTGTTCGTGGCGGGTGAGAGCCTGGGGTCGTTCGGCGGTGAGACGGCCTTCAGCGGGGAGGCGGACCTGCGCAACCGCACCGCCGGCACCGTGTTCGCCGGCCCGCCCAACTTCAACACGCTGTTCCGCGAGTTCAGCGACCACCGCGACGCGGGCAGTCCCGAGATCGAACCCGTCTACCGGGAGGGGCGGACCGTCCGGTTCACCGACGACCCGGCCACCGGGACCCCTCCGGCGGACCGGCCGTGGGACGGCCCGCGGGTGCTCTACCTCATGCACCCGTCCGACCCGATCGTCTGGTGGAGCCCGAGTCTGGCGCTCACCGAGCCCGACTGGATCGGAGAGCGGCCCGGCTCCGACGTGCTCGAATCCATGGTCTGGATTCCGTTCGTGACCTTCTGGCAGGTCACCGCCGACCTGCCGTTCTCGACCGGCGTACCGGACGGCCACGGCCACACGTACAAGGCCGCGTACGTCGACGCCTGGAACGGCATCATGCGGCCCGGCGGATTCACCGCGCAGGACCTGAACGGGCTGAAGGACATCGTCTCGCCGCAGAACTGAGCCCACCCCGCCGCCGGTCAGCGCAGCAGGTACCCGAAGAGGTAGCCGAGGGCGTTGACCGCCCAGTGCAGGCCCATGGGAGCCAGCAGGCTGCCGCTGCGGCGGCGCAGTTCGCAGAAGAGGACGCCGGCCGACGCCGTGAACAGCACGGCCCCCAGCACCGCCAGCACGGCCCCGAGCCCGGAGTCGCCGACGACCGAGTTCACGGCCGGTTTCGCGGTCGCCAGGTGCAGCGACGGCAGCACGTGCCACAGCCCGAACAGCAGACTCGACACGGCGGTCGCCCAGACCGGCCCGCGGACCCGGTCCACGAGGCCGTAGAGCACGCCACGGAAGGCGATCTCCTCCACCAGGACCGTGCCGACGGGCACCAGCACGAACACGCGGAGCATCACGTCGCCCCCGTCCATCGCGTCGTACCGCCGGTCCTCGAACAGCCCCCTGGTGACCGGCAGCAGGGCCCCGGCCAGGTAGACGACGCCGACCAGCCCGATCAGGACCAGCGCCCAGCGGGCACCGCGGGCCAGCGTGCCCCGGGCCAGACCCGCGTCCGCGAGGGTGCCGCCGGCCCAGCGGAGCACACCGAGCAGCAGGCAGCTGACCACGACCGCCGTGACCAGGCCCCACAGGCCCGTCCGGCGGTGCAGGGCCAGGTTGGCGGCGGCGAGGACGGCCACCGTGACTCCCACGGCCGCCCAGGTACCGATGCGTCGCGGGAGCCGGGGGTGTCGCCGCCCGGCGTCATCGGCGGTGCTGCGGGGCATGAGAACCCACCTCGGTCCCGGTCATGACGACAGGTCGGTCGGCCTCATCTTGCACCGTCACCGCGGAACTCGACGGCCGCAACCCCGGCTCGCCGACGCACGGTGGACCGGGCGGCGGACGACGCTGTCGATCCGGCGCCCGGCTCGCGGAGTGTCGGCCTCAGTAGTCGATGCGGTCGGTCTTGGCCACCCACGCGTCGAACGGCGCCGTACGGTGGGGCAGGTCCAGGCGCTCGATCACCAACGGCCACTTCGACGCGGGCTGCTTTTCGAACAGGTCGTAGAACTTGCGGTCGTCGAAACCGGCCACCGCGGCGTCGTCCCGGTCGGCGGCGAAGACGATCCGGTCGACGCGCGCCCACAGCGCCGAGGAAAGGCACATCGGACACGGTTCGCACGAGGTCACCAGGACGCAGCCTTCGAGTGAGAAGGTGTCCAGCTCCTTGCAGGCGGCACGGATCGCGCTCACCTCGGCGTGGGCGGTCGGGTCCAGGGTGGAGGTGACCTGGTTGTTCCCGATCGCCACGATCTCGCCGCCCTTGGCGACCAGGGCGCCGAACGGCCCGCCGCCGTTCGCCACGCTGTTCGTGGCCAGTCTGATCGCCTCGTCCAGCCAGGTGCGCTTGAGGTCCTGGATGTTCGCTTCTTGGGTGTGCGCGGTCACGGTCACTCCTTGGGAGACGGTGGGGGATTTTCCCTGGTGTTCTGCCCGTGCGGGACAGGCACCAGGGGCGACAGGTGGATCTCGCGGGGGCCGCTTCGGGGCCGGTGTCCGGGGATCGGCGCGGTCGGCGGTACCCGCGGGAGTTCGCTACGGCCGGACGCCGGCGATGTGCTCCGGTGCGACCGGCGCGCGGGACAGGTCCGCCCCCGGCGCGCTGCGGACGGCGAGTTCCGCGGTGACGGTGACGCCTGGATGGAGCCAGGCCATGGCGAGCAGCCGGACGGACAACGTCTCGCTCAAGGCTCCCTCTCCCCCGCTTCGTTGCATCGTTGCATCGTGTGTGAAGGAGTACACAGGTAACCGGGCGCAGTCAGGCAGGGACGGAAGACATGAAAACGTACGCTGGCTGAAACCTACTCTTCGTGCAGATCTACAAAGCCCGTTCCCAGGGCGTGCCATGACCTCTGGTCAATAGTCCAGCGCACCACCCCGGAAGCGAACCTTCCCGGTGGGCGCGATAGTTGACAGCGGGATCGCGGCCGTACCGGCCGGTGCGGGCAAAGCGGAACGCCCGCGCGCCCCGCGCCGCTCAGCGGCAGGCGTCGATCTCGTGATGCCATGCGGGGGACGGGAAGGCCTGCGGATAGAGCCGGGCGCACGTGGCCAGATGGGCTCGGAAGGCCGTGCGCAGGCGGCCCGCGTAGTGGGCGCACAGGGCCTGCGGGGACGTTCCGGTGGCCGCTGCGTGGATGACCGCCGTGGCCAGGACGGCCGTCCGGAGGGCCTGGGCCGTGCCGGTGCCGCTGAGCGGGTCGTAGCGGATGGCGCCCGCGCCGACCAGGAGCCGCCCGGGGGTGTGCGCGGTCGGGGCGGTCGCCGGGGTGCGGTGGAGGCGGGGGGCGGCCGGCAGCGAGACGGCGGCGGCCGGTGCCCGCAGGAGCCGGGGGGCCAGGGCGGAAGCGGCGAGCAGGCGGCCCAGCAGGTGCTCGGGGTGGGCGGCGGGACCCGGGATCACGGCCTGGAGCAGGGCGCTCCCGTCGCCCAGTGGAGTGAGGTGGAGCCAGGCGAGTTCGGTGCAGGCGAGGCGGGCGGTGGTGTCGTCCTGGCCGGGTGCGAGGGCCGCTTCGCCGGCCAGCAGCCGACGGCGGCCGGCCGTCCACCGGTCGTCGGGGTGGGAGGCGGCCGTGACCGTCCACTGCGGTACGCCGCCTCCCCCGGGTTCCTCGGCGACGGCGTCCGGATGGTGTGCGGCGAGGCGGTCGAGCAGCCGGGCGGCGAGCCGGGCCCCGTCCAGCACCACGGCCGGCGCTCCGATGCGGGGGGCGGCCGGACCGGCACCCCAGCAGGCCCGCCGGTGGGTCAGTTCATGCGTGAAAAGGCCCAGCTCGGCCGGGCTGCCGATGCCCCACAGGGAGTGGAGCAGGGCCAGGGTGGATTCGCCCAGCAGGAGCGGGCGCCGGCCCCCGTCCGGGCGCGGCCGGAGCCGGACCCGGTGGCCCCGCCCGGCGAGGAGCCAGCCGCAGGTGACCTCGGCCAGCCCGGAACCGGCGATCTCGACGTCGGCCCGGCTCATCGCAAGCTGAAGGCGGCGATCAGCGCGTCGGTGTCGGCCTGATGACGGGTCATCATGGCGCGCACCCCGCCGGCGGCGAGGGCGTTGATGCTCTGCCGTACCGTGCCGGAGGCCCGTGCGGCGGCCAGGGCGGCCTGGCCGTCGGCGAGTTCCGGGCCGGGCGCCCGTGCGGGCACCGACTCGGAAGCCGGAGCCGAGGCGGATGCGGGCGTGGACGCGATCGCCTCCTCGCCGACGGGTACGGGCGCCGCGGGGAGCTTGGTGAAGCGGGGTGCGACGCCGCGTGACGCGAGGAGGTGGTTGAGCTCGTGGAGGTTGGACATCGTCCGGCGGGCCTGTTCGATCAGCACCCCGCCCGCGGTGTCGCCCCGTTTCAGTGTGGCCTCCAGGGCGCCCAGCAGCATGGTGTAGTTCAGCGCCGACAGTTCGACCAGCTGGACGTCGAGCGGAGTGCCCGGATCGGTGCTCAGCGGCCGGAGGTAGTCGTCGGGGGAAAGCTCCGCCAGATGCGCCTTGACGGCGGTGAAGCGGCGGTAGTGGTCGTTGCCCTCGTCGATGACGAGCTTGATGAGGTGCGCCAGCCGGTCCGCCTCCGGGAAGAGTTCCGGGCACCGGACGATGGTCTCGTGCAGTTTGACGTACATCCCGTCGATGCCCTGCGGGTCGGCGGTCACCGCGCTGGGGCGCTCCACGGCGATGAACCAGTCCAGCTGTTCGGGCGTGAGCGGCTTCAGCTCGAAGCGCCGGCCCGTCTGGAGCTGGATCACGGTGTCGGGCCGGGGCGGTTCGAGCCGCAGCGGCCGGCCGAGTGTGCCGAGCATCTCGTTGACCCATCTCAGGTGGCGCATCTCGTCCACCGCGACGGAGAACACCTCCGCGGCGGCCGCGTAGATCTTCCGGGTGCGCGCCCCCTCGGGCGTGGCCGGGTCGTGCACGGCCGGGTCGAAGACGGGCGGGGCGTTCAGGGAGTAGTGGGCGTAGAGGTATTCGAGGCAGAGCGCGTGCTCGACGCCGGCGAGGCGTTCCAGCTCCCGGATCACCTTCGCGCGCGTCATCGGCTGGAGGCCGGACCAGTCCGGCAGTTCCATGCTGTCGTCCTCGCGGCCGTTGAGGACGACGGGAAGCACGTTCCAGTTCGCGATCAGGGCCGGGTGGTCGAGCTCCTTGGCGGCCCGGCCCCGGATCGTGGGGATGTCGGGCTCGGGCGGGTTGGTGGTGCGGTCGCGGCGCTGGAAGTTGAGGTTGCGGTGCACGCCGTCGGAGCTGGTGGAGATGTCCGGCTTGGAGGCGGCCCAGTAGTAGCAGCCGCATTCGCGGAAGTCGTACTGCCAGGGCGCGCAGAGACTCCGGGTGAGGTCGCCGGCCTGGTACACGTCGGGGTCGATGACCCCGTCCGGGTCGACGTAGCGGGCCCGGTCGGCAACCAGGATCGCCCATTCCAGTACTCCGTCCGCGTCGAACTGCACCTCGCTCCGGTTGTCCGTCCGCCAGCGGTTGAGGCCGCCGTCCGGTACCCAGAACGCCCCCGGGGAGGTGCTGCCCGGGGTGCGGCCGAGGACGATGGCCACCCGGCCGGGAAGCAGGTCGTGCACCCGCCGCCACAGTTCCAGGCCGGTCCGCTCGGTCGCGTGGAACACGGGCGCGTCCTGCTCCTCCTGGTCCACGGTGGTGCGCCCGCAGACGGCCCACAGGTAGAGCGGCCGCGGGTCCTGCGGCGTTCCCGTGTCCAGGTCGGCGGCGGTGATGCCCTGGTCGGCGGCGACTCCGCCGGTGACGGCCAGCACCCGTGGTCCGCTCGCGTGGTGGAAGTCGACCGTCAGGCCGGGGAAGAACGCCTTCTCCAGGTTGCGCTGGTCGAATTCCAGGCCTGGGAAGCAGTTGTCGACACCGCTCTCCGGGCGGGAGCCGGACGGGTTGCCTCGGACCACGTGGTCGGCCCGAGCCGTGAGATTGCGGGGGAAGATCTTCCCCTCGGGTACGGGGAGGTCGACGCTTCCGGGAGTGGGGGCGTTCATGGCGGCTCCTTCGGCCGGATGGGGCGGGGGCGCGGGTCAGCGGGCCAGGGCAGCCGGATCGCCCGGGAGGTCGGATGCGGCCGGATTCCGGAAGAACTCCGGTGCGGCCTGCGAGAGTTCGACGTAGGCGCGCAGGCAGAAGGCCAGCCAGCCGCGGATGTAGTCGCAGCCGGTCCGGCCCCGCCGGGTGACCTCGTGGTAGCAGCCGCCGCCGCACAGGTAGCGGGCCCAGCAGGACCGGCAGGGCTCGGCCCGGTCCACGTGGCGGGCCGCCAGATGGGCCGCTCTGGCGCCCTGGTCGGGTCCCTGGGTCAGCGAGCCCATGGCGAAGGCCGGGTCGTCGACCAGCCGGTGGCAGGCGTAGAGACCGCCCTCGGCGGAGGCACTGAGGTATCCGGCGCCAGCGCCGCAGGGGTACGGGCGATGGCCGCCCGTGTGCAGTTCGTACATCGCCGTCTGGAAGTTGCCGAAGGGGTACGGGCGGCCCGCCGTCAGCTCGCGCAGCGCCGCCTCCCCGCACTCGACCATCTGTGCCAGGAATCCCGTGAAGGCGGCGGTGCCGATCTCGTACGCGGCGTCCGGGGCGCTCACCACCGCGGCGAAGCCGACCTCGTCGAAGCCGAGGCCGATGCCGTGCTCCAGGATGTCGAGCAGCCGCCCGGTGTAGGGAGTCACGCTCACCCGGGCCGAGAGGTGGCGCGGCCTTCCGTGCCGCTCCAGCACCTCCAGCCCGGCCCGCAGCCGGTCGTACGCGCTGCCCCCGCCCGGGGCCCGGCGCAGTGCGTCGTGGCCGGCCCGGTCGCCGTCCAGGCTGACGGCCACGGTGAACGGGTGGGCGGCGAACAGTTCCGCGTCCGCGGGCCGGACCGTGGTGAGGTTGGTGGTGAGCGCGAAGCGGACGGCGTGCCCTGTGGCGGCTCCGCCCCGGGTCGCGTACGTGACGACCTCGTGCACGAGGTCGCGGGCGAGCAGTGGTTCACCGCCCATGAACCCGACCACCACCGCCGCCCCCGGCGCGGCCTCCGCAAGGAGCCGGTCCACGGCGGCGAACGCGGTCTCGCGGGGCATGGCCCGGGCGGAGCCGCCGAACCGGCCCTCGTCGGCGTAGCAGTGGCCGCAGCTGAGGTTGCAGGCCTGCATCACGTTGAGCGACAGGGAGGACAGGGGTGGTACGGCAGCCGGGGTGCCGTCGATCCGCGGGGCCGGCATGCCCGCCCCGCCCCAGAGCGGCAGGCCCAGTCCGGCGGCGAGGGCGGCGTCCTGGGCCGGGTCGTGGGCGGTGGCCGTCCACCGCTCCAGGCGGTCCGCGGCCGCCTCCGGGAGGTCGTAGATCCGGCTGCCGTCGGCGACGAACAGGTGGGCTCCGTGGGCGCTGCGGAACACCCTGGTCTCGGCGGCGAGGCCGAGCGGCCCGCCCCCGGCGCCGGTTGCCGGTTCCGCTTCCGCCTGCGGTTCCCGTTCCGGGGGCCGCCGGCCGATCTGCAGCAGTACGCTCATGTCCCCTCCTCGACCCGATCGCGCAGCGATCCGGCCCAGGCCACCAGAAGGTCGTACTGGCGGCGCGTCAGGTGCATGGGGAAGGCGTCGGATCCCCGCACCGCGACCGGCATCCGGCGGTCGTACCAGACGTCTTCGGACCCCGGCTCCCTGATGGCCCGTTCGATGAGTCCGGGCTGTTCGCGGAACATGTCCTCCAGGGCCTCCAGCGCGACGAAGCGGCGGTGCCGTCGGCGGCCGCGTTCGGTGAGCGCGAGGATCACCCCGAGCAGGGGTTCCGGCGGGCCGAAGGTGCGGGCCCGGGCCGGGCCGGCGGGGAGGCCGAGGTCTTCGGCCGTGCTCTCGTTCTCCAGCGTCGCCCGCTCGTTCTGCGCGTCGACGTTGACGGCGTCCATGGCCTCCAGCACCCGTTCGAACAGGTCGCGCACCTCCAGCGCGGTCAGTTGCGGGTGCTCGGCGATGTAGGCGGGATCGCGGACCTCCCCGCGCTTGACCCGGTCCGCCAGGCCGTCGGCCAGGGAGGTGAAGGGTCTGCGGTCGGGCGCGAAATCGGGCGGGGTGACGACGATCCGCGCGCGGGCCGACAGACCGCCCGGCAGGGTGACGGTGACCAGCCCGTCGCACACGTCGTCGACCAGTCCGAGGCTCGTCTCCCCGTCCTCCTCCCGCGAGCCGGCGAACAGCCCTCCGGGAACCGTCCGCGGATCGTCCTCGCCGGTGAACTCGCACCATCGCGCGTCCGGGGCGAGGAACAGGTGCTCGGCCGGCAGGACGAACCTCCGGGAGCGCTCCGGAAGGTTCGCGGGGCCGTACACCGCTCCGGTGGCGGGTGTGAAACGCAGCCGGAGCTCGGGGAACCGGTGGTCGGGCCTGGGTACCTGGACGGACCCGAGCGGTACGTGCCGCCCGGCCGGGACCAGCGGCCGGTCGGCCCCCTGCGGCGACCGCCCCTCCAGTGGCTTGCGCCGGTGGTCGTCACCGGCCAGCTCCACGCCGGCCTCGATCCGGTCGCCCGGCGAGAGGGTGCAGTGGTGCGCTTTCAGATTGGCGACCTCCACCTCCCAGCGCACGTCGGCGAGTTCCGTGCCGGCGGCGGCCAGCACATCGGTGGTGAGCGGGCCGGTGTGCCGCTGCCCGTCGACCGTCCACCTGCCGTGCACCTCGAAGAAGGGGCAGAGCGGACGGAAGCCGTCGGCGTCCTTGAACCGGACGCGGTCCCCCTCGGGCTCCCGTTCCGACAGGGTCCCGTCCTCGGCGACGTCGAGGGAGGGCCGGGGCTCGACGACGGTCTTGCCGGTGCCGCCCGGCGACAGGTCGCTCATTCCCCACCGGTAGTTGTCACAGGGCACGGGGGACGGGCCCAGCCGGGCGAAGGCGAGCGGGGGATGGAGCCAGATCTGTTCGATCACTGCGAGTCTCCGTTTCCTTCCAGGAGTCCGGGGATCCGAGGAGTCCGGGGAATCCGGGGAATCCGGGCAGCGGGGGCGGCTGTTCAGCCGAATACCTCGGCCCCCGGGTAGGGGGCCCCGTCCCGTACGGGCGGAACCAGATACGTGCCTGCCGCCCGTACCGTCAGCAGCCGCCCGGCCGGTCCGTCCGGACCGGGCTGCCCGCCGAAGTTGACGCCACCCAGCCAGCCGCGCTGGGTGAGGATGCGCAGCACCCGTTCGGGGCTGTCCTGGAAGCCGACGAAGTTCAGCCCGGCCCGGAAGCCGGGGGCGGCCGCGACCGGTTCGAAGAACTCGTACCCCTGCCGATACACCCGCAGCGAGCCGCTCTGGTCGGGGTCGGCGGTGCCGGTCAGATTGGCCCGCCGCACATGGCTGGCGAGCAGCACCGGATCGGCGGTGGGCCGCGGCTCCAGGAAGTCCTGGTTGCCCGGCTGCGTCACCTCGGTGGTCCCGGCCACCGGACAGCCCGCGGCCGGTACGGGCCGCCCGTCGGCATCAAGGCCGGTGAGCGGGGCTCCGGTGAGCTTGTCCCGGCCGACGAGGAGCTCCTGCTGCGCGCGGGGCAGGAGGTGCCACTGGTCGAGGTCGACGGCGAGGCGGGCGAAGACCAGACAGGTACCGCCGATCGTCCAGGGGTCCGGGCCCGCGTCGGCCGCTCCGATGCTGATGACCCTTTCCCGGTCGGCGCTTTCCAGGTTGGACACGCCGTCGTGGAAGCCGATCCAGCTGCGCCGGTCGTCGCGCTGGAATCCGGTGTGGATGCCCGCGATCTCCAGCGTGGCCGTCCGTGTGTCGCCGGTGCGCGCGCCGCGCAGCAGCTTCCACAGCTCCACCACGGCACGCGAGACCGCGAGCTGGGTGTCCGCGGTGAGCTGCAGGCAGAACTCCTCCGTGGCGTCGTTGCGGGTGACGTCCGCCGCGTAGGACAGGCCCCCGCCGACCAGCAGCGGCCCCCCGCCGGTGGGGCGGGGCGAGCGGAACCGCAGGCGCGGGCCGAGGGCGGCCGGGCACGGGAGTTTCGCGTCGGCGATGTCGAAGGCCTTCGGGCCGAAGCCGAGCAGGAACTCCAGGCCGGCGCTGGGCACCGGGTGGCCCGGCAGTTCCGGCACGACGCCGTCGGCGAGCCCGCGCAGCATCGTGGTCACCTCGCGCAGCGCGCCGTCGACGGCCGTGGCACCGGCCTCCGGGTCGGCCCGCAGGAACACGAGCGCCAGATGGCCGGGCGGGCGCCGGCCGGGCCCGTGGTAGATCCCGTCCTGGAGGACGCTCATCTCCCGCCCCGGGGGCCGACACCCACGGGTCCGGGCAGCAGGGCCTCGGCGTCGAATGCCTCCTTCAGCGGCCCCACCGTGGCGGTGCACACGCTCGCGTCCCGGCAGCGGATGGGCCCGGGCGAGTCCGCGAGGACCACGAAGTCACCGGGCGGTACGGGCGCCGGTGCGCCGATGGCGACCACCGGGCCCACCTGTACCTGGCGTACGACCTGGTAGCCGCCGGTCAGGGGCTCCTCCGCGTCGCCCTCCACCACGGTGATCTCGTCGAGGAAGTGCGGATCGTCGTCCGGCGGGCCGAATTCGAGCCGCTGGTGCAGTCCCTGTCCGCCGCGCCCCAGCCGGATCCACGGGTCCGGGACGGGACCGCCCTCGAAGAGGAAGACCTCGGAGGTGAACTGCTGGATGTACATGCCCAGCGGATCGGCGAAGGACACGGTCCGGCCCTGGAAGGCGGCATCCGCCGCGGCCAGCGCGGCGGCCGGGTCGGCATGGCGGCAGGACAGGGCTTCGAGCCCGGGCTGCTGGCGGAAGATCTGGTCCCGTCCGGCGGGTTCGAAGCCGCCCGCGGAATTCCGGCGGGCGTAGGGCTTCGCGCCGAACATCACGATGTAGATCAGGTCGTCCAGCCCGTTGATGGGATGGGCCATGAACAGGGCGTTGACCGCGTTGAGCGAGCCCGCCGGGTCGGCCCGGACACCGGCGTCGATCAGGTCACGGTGCAGTCCGTGGCCGGTCAGTTGGCGGGCGAAGGCCACGCGGCGCTGGGCCGGCGCGAGCGGGCCCGGGTCCGCGACGGCCGGTCCGTAGAGTTCCTGCCAGCGGGGTTCGGTGCCGAGCGTCGCGGTGAGGATCTCCCGCAGGCGGTCCGGGGCGTGCTCGGCGAGCATCAGGTAGTACTCGGGAAGTTCGGTGGTGACCTGCACCCGCTTGGGGCGCATCCGTCCCTCGCTGTCGGCCGCGCTGATGACCGCGTACTCGCAGTACTCGTTGTGCAGAGCGCGTCGGCCGCGTACGCCCCAGTCGGACAACGCGCGGGCCGTGGCGGCGTCGAAGCAGAACTCGGGCTCGGCCGGATTGCCGAACCAGGTGACGGCCACCCGCTCGGCGGCCGGATCGTCGGGTTCCAGGGTGAAGTACTTGCTCCCCAGATCAGGCTCCAGGCTCCTGAACTGGCGGTCGATCTCCTTGTTCCAGCGGTCGAGGAGATCGGGGGGCAGGTCGTCGGCCAGTCCGGGCACGGAAAACGGCACGTCGGTACCTCCTGACGGGGTGTGACCCCGTAGGTGACGTTGTGAGCGACGGAATTCGTGACACAGAGTATCCGAAATATTCACGGAACGTAGTCAAGGGCGCGCCCGACGCCGCTCGCCGGGCTCGGGGATCGTCGCCGTCAGCCGATGCCCAGTACGACCGGGCCGCCCGACCGGTCGACCCGCTTCGTCCACCCCGGCGGCAGCTTCAGCGACCGCGACGGCGCCATCCGGACCGGGAACCGCCGTCGCCACAGCAGCCGGCCGTCCTGGGCGGCCGTCAGCACCGGGGCGGTCAGCGGCTCCCCCGACCGCAGCAGCAGCGGCCGCTCCCCGATGTCCGTGAGCCGGTTCGGCGCCACCCACAGCAGCGGGGCGCGGACGACCAGCGGTGGACCGGGCTCCGGCCACGGCGCACCCGAGAGGCGGGCCAGGACGGGGGCCGCCGCGGCGGCTCCCTCCGCGGCCGCGGTGGTGGCGCGTTCCACGCCGTGAAGGGCGTTGCCGACCGCGAAGACCCCCGGCACCGAGGTGCGGAACGACGTGTCCACGGACGGACCGCGGGTGCCCGGGTCCACGGCGATGCCGCCGCGGCGCGCCAGCTCGTGGTCGGGGATCCAGTCGCCGGTGAAGACCACCGTGTCGCACGCGAGGACTCCGTGGCGGCCGTCCTGGTGGCGCACGGCCACGCCCGACAGGCGGCCCCGGCCGCGCAGTTCACCCACGGTCGTGGCCGTGAGCAGCGGGACTCCTGGTACGGCGGCGCCGCGGGAGCGCTCCGTGACCACGGCCACCACCTCCGCTCCCGCCCGGCGCAGGGTGCGTACGGCGTGGCGGGCCACCGGCTCGGCGCCCACCACGACGGCCCGCCGGCCGATGTGCTGGCCGTACAGGTGGACCGACTGCTGCAGTTCCCCGGTCGTCAGCACGCCCGCCGGCCGGGAGCCCGGCACCAGCCGGGCGCTGCGGGGGCGCTCGCGGGCGCCCGTGGCGAGGACGACGGCCCGGGCCGTGATCCGCTCCAGGCCCGCCGGGCTCGTGGTGTCCAGGGTCAGCGGGCCGCCCCAGCCGGTGGCGCTGACACCGGTACGGACGGTCGCCCCGGCCGCCGTCGCCTCCCGCACGGCCCGCCGTGCGTACGCCGGGCCGGTGAGCCAGGGGAGTACGGGCCCCCCGAATCCGCCGTGGTGGCAGTGGCGCGGCACTCCGCCCGCGTCCTGCTCGCGCTCCAGGACCTCGACGTAGCCCGCGCCCGCGCGAGCGAGGCGGGCGGCCAGGGCCAGCCCGGCGGGACCGGCGCCGACGACCAGGACGTCGACCGTGCGGTCGCGGCTCACCTGCGGGCCTCCTCGAACAGCGCGCGGACGGCGGCCCCGCAGTGGAAGCCCTGGCAGCGGCCTGCCCGTGCGCGGGTGCGCCGCCGCAGGCCGTCCGGCGATGCGGGCGGGACGGCCGAGGCGAGCGCGTCGCGGATCTCCCCCCGCGTCACCCGCTCGCAGTGGCAGACGATCCGGCCGTACTCCGGGTCCCGTGCGATCAGCTCGGCGTCGCGGTAGGGCCGGAGGAACGCCTCGCCCAGGTTCGGCATCCGCACGGGTTCCAGCTCCCGGGCCCCTGCCACCGGCAGGCCGCCGTCGGCGAGCAGTTCCACGACGTGGGCGGCGATCGCCATCGAGGCCGTCAGTCCCGTCGAACGGATCCCGCCCACGGTGACGTACCGCTGCGCGGGGTGGGCCCGGATCGCGTAGTCGTCGTCGCCGGTGGCGGCCCGCAGGCCGGCGTACACCGCGGTGACCTCTTCCTCCAGGAGGGCCGGCAGGATCCGCCGGCCCTTCTCCCGCAGCAGCGCGAGCCCTTCGGCGGTCGATCCGGTGTCCGTCTTGTCGTCCAGGTCCTCGGCGGTCGGCCCGAGCATCACGTTCCCGTACACCGTCGGCGACACCAGCACCCCCTTCCCGAGGGCGCCCGGTACGGGCAGCAGGATGTGCCGTACCAGGCCGCGGGCGAGCTCGTCGAAGACGATGAGCTGGCCGCGCCGGGGCGTCACGGCGAAGTCCGCGTGGCCGAGGAGCCGGTCGATCTCGTCGGCGTACAGGCCGGCCGCGTTGACCAGGTGCCGGGTGCGCAGTGGGCCCCGGCTCGTGTCCAGGGTGTGCGTTTCGCCCGACGTGACGTTCTGCACGCGGCAGTCGAGGTGGAGGTCGACGCCCGCGCGGACGGCCTGCGTGGCGTACGCGAGCGTGGTCGTCCAGGGACAGATGACGGACTCCCCCGGCACGTCGAGCGCTCCCAGCACCCCCGGTCCGAGCTCCGGCTCGCGGGCCCGCACCTCCTCGGCCGCAACGATCCGGGCCGAGCGGTGGCCGTTGCGTACGGCCTTGTCCGCCAGCCCCGGCAGTGCGGCCCGCTGTTCCTCGTCCCAGGCGACGAGGAGCGCGCCGAGCGGCTCCACCGGGATGGCGGTTTCGGCGGCGTACGCGGAGAGCAGCCGGTGGCCCTCCCGGACGAGCCGGGACTCCAGGGAGCCGGGCACCGCGTCGAAACCGGTGTGCAGGATGGCGGTGTTGGCCTTCGAGGTGCCGTCACCTACGTCGTCGGACGCGTCGACCAGGGCGATCCGCAGCGGGAGCCGGGCCAGTTCGCGGGCGATCGCCGTGCCCACCACGCCGGCGCCGACGACGGTCACGTCGTACTCCCCGCCGGGCAGGGCGCCGCCGGTGGTGACGGCGCCGCTGGTGGTGACGGCACCGCTGGTGGTGACGGTCATGCCGGTGCGTCGCCGAGCAGGGCCGCGACGGCCGCGCGGAAGCGTGCGCGGCGCTCCGCCGCCTCCGCCGCGTCGGCCCGCGGCTCGTAGACGGCGGACGGCTTCCACTGCGGGACGGCCTCGGCGACGGTGAGCGAGGGATCGAGCCCGAGCCGGGCGACGGCGCCGACGCCGAGCGCGGTGACGTCCGGCAGCGCCGACACCTCCACGGGGATCCCGAGGAGGTCGGCCTGGGCCTGCATGAGCAGCGCGGACCGGGTCAGCCCGCCGTCGACGCGCAGGGCGGCGAGCGGGGCGCCGAGGTCGGCGGCGACCGCGTCCGCGAGCTCCGCCACCTGGGCGGCGACGCCGTCGCACAGGGCGCGCACCAGATGCCCGGCGGTGGTGTCGAGGCCCAGACCGGTGACCGAGCCCCGCAGGTCACCCCGCCACCACGGAGCGGCGAGGCCGGCGAGCGCGGGGACGAAGGTGACGCCGCCGGCGTCCGGGACGCGCCCGCCCACGGTGTCGATGTCGGCGGCGCCGGAGATCACCCCGAGATCGGTGAGCCAGCGCACGGCGGAGGCGGCCGTGTACACCTGCCCGTCCAGGCAGTAGCTGGTCCGGCCGGCGAGCCGCCAGGCCACGCAGCCGACCAGTCCGGAGGTGCTGCGCAGGGGGCGCGGGCCGGTCTGCGCGAGGAGGAACGCGCCCGTTCCGTAGGTGCACTTGGCGGTGCCCGGCTCGGTGACGCTCTGGGCGAGCAGCGCGGCCTGCTGGTCCACGAGCAGTCCGGTCAGGGGCAGTTCGGGACCGAACGCGGTGGTGGTGCCGACGTGGGTGTCCGCGTCGACGACCTCGGGCAGCCGCTCACCCGTGAGGCCGAAGGCGTCGAGTGCCGCGTCCGACCAGCGGGTGGTGTCGAGGTCGAGCAGCTGGGTGCGGCCGGCGGTCGCCGCGTCGGTGACGAACGCGCCGGTGAGGCGGTGCACGAGCCAGACGTCGCTGGTCGTCACGACGCCGCGCCGGGTCAGGTGGCGGCGTATCCAGGCCATCTTGGGGGCGGCGAAGTACGGGTCGAGCGGCAGACCGGTCGTCTCCCGCAAGGAGGTAGCGTGCGGGGCCAGTTCGGTGCAGAGCTGTTCGGCGCGCCGGTCCTGCCAGACGATCGCGTCGGTCAGTGGCTCCCCGGTCGCCGGGTCCCAGGCCAGAACGGTCTCGCCCTGGTTGGCGAGGCCCACCGCCACCACGGGCTCGCCCGCCGCCGCCAGCGCGGCGCGTCCGGCGTCGACGACCGAGTCCAGCAGCTCGCCGGGAGCGACCTCGACCCGGCCGCCCGGCAGATAGCGGGGCCGTACGGGGGCGGATCCGGAGCCGATGACCCCGCGTACCGGACAGACGACCAGCGCCTTGGTCCCCGAGGTGCCTTGATCGACAGCGAGCACCGGGCCCGTCATCACCACTCCGTCCCTGGTGTCGCCTTGATCGAACGTCGGTCGGAAGCCTGCACCGGCCGACGTCGCCCGTCAAGATCCGTCCGGGGCTGCCGCGCACCACTGACGCATCCTCATATGCCGATCGTGGCTTGATACTTACGTTCGAACAAGGATCTGGATGCGTATGCTCCTGATCGCCATATAGTGATCGCCGATCAACGGGCAGCGACATCGACCGTGGGTCAACGGCGGGGGTTCGACGAACAGTTCTCGCATGGTTCACGCATCCCTGGCACCGGGCACGGCTGCGACGCGGCAGCCGGCGGCCGGATGGACCCACCTTCCATGCGATCCGAGGACTGATGATCACGACCACCGCAGAACGCGCCCACCCGGGCCGCCGCCCGTCGACCGGGACGAGGTGATGGCGGGCAGCGATTTCCGGCCTGTCTACCACCCGGCCGGCCACGACAAGGAGCTGCGTTCCGCCGCCCAGGACCTGCGCACCGGCCGCTGGGTCTCCATGGCGCGCTTACTCGAACGCACCGACAACTGGGGGCTGTGGACCCAGCGCACCCAGGTCCTCGCCGCCGTCTCCGCCGGCTCCGACGTGATCCAGGCCTGGCGGGCCGAGGAACCGCACAGCGTCGCCGCGCTGGTGATGCACACGCGCGTCTGCGTCGAACGGGCCGTCCGCGCCCACCGCGCCGGACACCCCCGCACCGGCGAGCTGTGGCAGGAAGCCTGGGCGACCTGCCGGGAGGCCGCCCGCATCAGCCCCGCCGACCCCGTTCCCTGGGTCTGCCTGCTCGCCCTCGCCCTCCTCGACGAGCAGCGCCAGATGGCCGAGCACCGGGTCGCGCCACCCGGACCGATGCTGCCCACCGGCCCCTGGGGCATCCTCGCGGAGGTCGACAAGCGCGACCCGCACAACCGCGAGGCCTACCACCGCATGCTCCAGTTCGTGTACGCGGGCGCGCCCGGGCCGCTCTCCGAGGCCGCCAACTTCGTCCACTGGGCGGCCGGTTCCGCCCCGCCCGGGTCCGCCGTGCACGTCCTGCCGCTCTACGTGCGGGTCGAACGCTACCGCCGCGAACGCGGCCAGGAGAAGGCCCTCGACCTGCACTGGGTCGCCGAGGACGCCGTCCGCGACGCCCTGCACGCCCTGGACACCTGGTTCCACCACGCCGATCTGCCGCACGCCTCCCCGCTCGATCTGAACCAGCTCGCCCATGCCCTGTGGGGAGCCCTCCAGTTCGACGAGGCGGCCCGGGTCTTCGACACGATCGGCCCGTACTGGACCACCCTGCCGTGGGCCCACCGGACCCGCGACCCGGCCGACCGCGCCTTGGCCGAGGAGGTGTTCCTGCAGGCCAGGTCCCGCAGCCTGGCCGGCCGGAACTGACCCGCGCCGCCCTCCCCCACGGCGCCGCCCCCTCGCACCACCCGCACCACCCAGGCCGCACCCGCACCCGCACCCTCAGGCTCCACCGTCCCCGTGCTTCACAGACCCCCGGAGGTACCGCCGTGTCCAGAACCGATTGGGCAGCCCGCCAGGACCGCAAGGCTCCACCCCAGCAGGACGAGGAACAGCGCCTCAGGGAACTCGGCTACCAGCCCGTCCTCGCCCGCCGGATGGGCGGCTTCGGCAACTTCGCCATCAGCTTCTCCGTCATATCCGTCCTCTCCGGCTGCATGACGCTGTACGGCTTCGGCATGGGCTCCGGCGGCCCGGCCGTGATGCTGTGGGGCTGGGTCGGCGTAGGCCTCTTCGTGCTCTGCGTGGGTCTCGCCCTGGCCGAGGTCACCAGCGCCTACCCCACCTCCGGTGCGCTCTACTACATGGCCGACCGGCTCGGCGGACGCCGCTGGGGCTGGTACACGGGCTGGCTGAACCTGCTCGGCCTGCTCGGCGCCATCGCCGGCATCGACTACGGCGCGGCCCTGTTCACCGGTGCCTTCCTCAACCTCCGCTTCGGGTTCGTGCCCACTCCCGGCTCCACGTTCCTGATCTTCCTGTGCATCCTGCTGCTGCACGCCGCGCTCAACCTCTTCGGGGTCCGCCTCGTCAGCGTGCTCAACTCCATCAGCGTCTGGTGGCACCTGGGCGGCGTCGCCGTGATCGTCGGGGCCCTGGCCTTCATCCCCGACAACCACCAGTCGGCGTCGTTCGTCTTCACCGAGTTCGTCAACGACACCGGCTGGGCCAACCCGTTCTACGTGGCGGCGGTCGGCCTGCTGCTCGCCCAGTACACCTTCTCCGGCTACGACGCCTCCGCGCACCTCTCGGAGGAGACCAGGGACGCCTCCGTCTCCGCCGCCAAGGGCATCGTCCGGGCCATCTGGGTCTCCTGGATCGCCGGTTTCGCCCTGCTCGCCGGCCTCACCTTCGCCATCCAGGACTACGCGGCCGTCCAGGGCAGCGCCACCGGTGTCCCGCCCGCCCAGATCTTCATCGACGCGCTGGGCTCCGGCGGCGCCACCGCCCTGCTCCTCGTCGTCATCGTCGCGCAGCTCTTCTGCGGCAACGCCGAGGTCGCCGCCGCGAGCCGGATGGTCTTCGCCTTCAGCCGTGACAACGCGCTGCCCGGCTCCGCCCTGTGGCGCAAGGTCAGCGGCCGGACCCAGACGCCGGTGCCCGCCGTCTGGCTCGCCGTCGTCGTCGCGGGCGTACTGGCCCTCCCCTCGCTGTACTCCGCCACCGCCTACGGGGCCGTGACCGCCATCAACGTCATCGGCATCACCCCGGCCTACGCCATCCCGATCTACCTGCGCCTGCGCGCCGGCGACCGCTTCGAGCCCGGACCCTGGAACCTGGGCCGCTGGAGCAAGCCGATCGGCTGGATCGCCGTCGTCTGGGTGGCACTCGTCACCGTGCTCTTCTGCCTGCCCCAGAAGTCCCCCGTCACCATCGACTCGATGAACTACGCCGTGATCGCCCTGGCGGTGGTCCTGGTCCTGGCCAGCGTCTGGTGGTACGTCGCCCGCCGCTCGTACGGCACCCCGGCGGCCTACGGCAACGCCCGCGAGCAGGCGGAGATCGCCGAAGACATCGTCTGACCCGGCCCGGCCGCCCTACGGGCGACCGGTGCGCGGCGTACGGCCGGTCAGCGGCGGCCGGCCGTGCGCCGCTGCGGGGGCGCGATGCGCACCCGCTTCTCGGCGGGCCCGCTCTCGATGTCGTCGAGCTGCGCGACGACCGTGCTGCGCAGGTCGTCGTAGTCCTCGAAGCGGAAGTCGTTGAACAGCGTGTAGCCGGTCCACATCAGGTTGGCACACACCCGGGCCGGCACCCGGCCGGTCCGGGCGCCCATGCCGACCAGCGCCACCGACCGGATGCTGTCCGGCGCTGCGGCGTTCTGCAGGTGGACCGCCTGGAACGCGGCAGCGCACGCCAGGGCGACGTTCAAGGTCTCGCGCACGTTCTGCGAGGACTGCTCCATCGTCGGCGTCGATATCAGGAACTTCGGCAGGGCAGCCCCCGACGCGACGCACACCGCGCTTCCCACCGGGAGGCTGCCCGCGAACTGCGCGCGGATCGCGCGCTGCACGCGCAGCTGGATGCCCGCTCCCAGGTGCCGCTTGATGACCGCGTCGACCCCGCCGTCCATCCGGCCCCGGGAGTTGGTCGGGGTGACCCAGGCGTCGACCGCCTCGTCGAGGATCGATCCCTGGCGGATCTCGATCCCGGGAGTGTCGGCGAACGCCGCCCCCCACGCCTGGACCACCTCCGCGTTGACGTCGGTCAGCACCACCCGGAGCGGCGACGGCACACGGTCCACACTCATGATCTACTCCGATCGGGAAAGGGTTCCTGCACTGCTCAGGGACGCTACCGCGGGCCACTGACAACGCCGCTGCCGTCCGCGGACCATGACGTGGTGTCACGATTGCGCGCCTCCCGGGCCGGTGTTAGCCTGCCGCCAGATTTCCGCCCGCCACGCCTCGAAGACCGAGGCCGCGGACGAGCGCCGACCGCCCGCCTGCGCGTACTCCCGGTACGCATGCGGGCCGTTGCGGCCGCTTTCGCCGGCTTGAGACCCGACATCCGACAGCTGAGATCTGGCACCTGAGATCTGACGCCAGATCCGACTCCCGCACGGGCATCCCGCCCGTGTCCTCATCGTGCCCGTCGGCACGGTCCGACCACTCGGAGCACCTCCCATGAGCGACGCAGCATCCCCTGGCCAGCCCCACGCCGACGACCCGCTGGGCCTCGCCGAACTGTTCAAGGGCGGCGGCGAGCCGTGGCTTCCGCTGCTGAGGCCCGTCATCGAAGCGCAGCCGGACGCGGCGGCGTTCATCGGCGCGGGCCGCAGCCCGGAGACCGTCCCCGTCCGCGAACTGACCTTCCAGGCGCTCAAGCCCAACCCGCCGCACAAGTGGAAGGTGGTCGTCTTCGGTCAGAACCCGTACCCGCGGCCGGAGAGCGCCACCGGCATAGCCATGTTCGACAACACCTTCCACGACTGGACGGACAGCCAGTTCGGCAGGGTCGTCAGCATCCGCTGCATCATCAAGGCGGCGGCGATGTGGAAGTACGGGATTCCCAAGAAGACCCCCATCGCCGACGTCCGGGCCCTGCTGAAGGAGCGGGACACCGTCCAGCCGCCGGAATGGTTCCAGGCGATGCTCACGCAGGGAGTGCTGCTGCTGAACGCGGCACTCACCGCCGGCAGCGACGGATCGACGGCCATCGACCGGCACACCGCGTTCTGGCGTCCGGTCGCCGAGCGGATCGTCGAGGAGATCCTCCAGGCCAAGCAGAACGCCGACGAGGAGGACCGCGGCGTCGTCTTCGCCTGGTGGGGGGCCCACGCCCGCTCCCTGAAGAAGGTCGTCCTGCGGCTCCAGGAGAAGTACCCCGAGGTCGAGGTACGGCACATCGACCACCCCAACCCCGCGGCGCAGGGCGACATCTTCTGCGACGGCGACCACTTCGGCATGGTGAACGACGCCCTCGCGTCGCTGGGCGCCGATGAGATCGACTGGCTGCCGAGCAAGGGGTGGAACACGGCGGGGCCGGAGGCCGGGGGCGAAGGCGGGGGCGTCGCCGAGCGCATGGGCGCCTTCATCGCGTCCACGATGGAACTGCACCAGCTGTACCTCGACCGTCTCGCGAGCGTCAAGGACGAAGGGCTCGTCCTCCCCGCGATCAGCGGGGTGTTCGACACCCCGCTGATGGGCTTCCAGGACGCCGTCACCCCGGTCGCCGAGGTGCTGTCCGGCCTGGACCGGCACGTCAAGCTGTCCCACGAGTTCGGCATGGGGCGGGCGGACGGAGCGGCGGGCGGCCTGTCCGCCGACGCGATCGCCGCGCTCCACCTCTACACCTGCGAGTCCGCGTTCTACCGGGAGATCAACGCCGTCCTGCGCTCCCCGGACCGTGCCCGGCTCGTCCCGTACCTCCCGTACCTGCGGCTGCTGTTCTCCGCCGTGGCGGAACTGCCCGCCCGTACCGCGCCGTTGTGGCGCGGGGTCGCACTGGACCTGCGCGCGCAGTACCCGCTCGGCCGGACCGTGACCTGGTGGGGCGTGTCCTCGTGCACGTCGGAGGTGGGCGTGGCACGGGCGTTCCTCGGTGGGCGGGGCAAGCGGACGCTGTTCGAGGTGACCCCGGTCCGGGCGGTCGGCATCCGCAGCTTCTCCGCGTTCACCGGCGAGGAGGAGTTCATCCTCGCGCCGGGTACGCAGCTCGAGGTGACGGACGTGAAGACCGAGCGCGGCGGCCTGTGCACGGTGCGGCTGACCGAGCTGGAGGAGCAGACCCTCGTGTCCTGAACGGGCGGCCGCGGTGGCGGGGCCGGACTGTCAGTGGCGGGATCTACGCTCGGCCTCATGGGAAACGTGATGCCGATGGACGTGACGGCCGTCCGGCAGAAGCCTCCGCCCGGTCCGAACTGCTGCCGGGTCGGGGGCTACGGGCGCGAGCCCGGCCTGTTCGGCAAGGCTCCCCGGAGACGACCCGGCCGGAGGGCATGCGGACGTACACGAGCCCGCTTGGGCAGGGCGTTGCGGGCGGGACCGCTCCTCCCGCCGGCGACGGCACCACGACCGGGAGGGCGCGCTTCGGGACGGCCGCCGAGGCGCTGACCCGGCGGACCGGCGGGGCCGCGCCATCTGCTTGAACCCGAATTCCCTTTGCCTTCCTAGGAGCCCTAGGTTAAAACTAGAACCCCTAGGAACGGAGGGCGCAATGGCACGGGCAGGGCTGACGGCGGAGCGGGTGACGCTCGCGGGCGCCGAGCTGGCGGACGAGGTCGGGCTCGACCGGGTGACCATGTCTCAGGTGGCACGGCGGCTCGGCGTGAAGGACGCGAGCCTCTACGCGCACGTGCGCAATCTGGAGGACCTGCGCGGACGGATCGCGCTCCTGGCTGCGGACGAGAAGACCCTCCGTATCGCGCAGGCCACGGCCGGGCGGGCGGGCAAGGACGCGCTGGTCGCGTTCGCCGACGCCTGGCGGGAGTACGCCCACGAGCATCCGGGCCGCTACACGGCGACCCAGACCCCGATCCGGATCGACCCCGAGCTGGCCGCACAGGCGCCCGGACCGCGCCGCGCGGTCGAGCTCGCCTACGGCATGCTGCGCGGCTACGAACTGACCGAGCCCGACCTGACCGACGCGGTCCGGTTGCTGCGCAGCACGTTCCACGGGTTCGTCGCCCTGGAGGCCGCGGGCGGGTTCGCGCACGAGCGTTCACCGCAGCACTCCTGGATCCGCGCCCTCGACGCCCTCCACACCCTCCTGGAGCACTGGCCCCCTGCCCGAGAAGGAGACTCCTCATGACCGGCCCGGACATCGGCAGCCTGCGCGTGAACGGCGCGACCCTGCACTACGAGGTGCGCGGCCGGGGCCCGCTCCTGCTGCTGGTCCCCGGAGGGGCGGGCGGCGCGGCCTCCTTCGACGGCATCGCCGACGACCTGGCCGCCGAGTACACCGTCGCGACCTACGACCCGCGCGGCATGTCCCGCAGCACACTGGACGACCCCGCCGCCGAGCAGCGCGTGGCCGAGCACGCCGACGACGCGTTGCGGATCGTGGACCTGCTGTCGCCCGGTGAGCCCGCCCGGGTGTTCGGCACCAGCTCGGGCGCGATCGCCGCCCTGCATCTGCTCACCACCCGTCCCGAACGCCTCGTACGTGTCGTGGCGCACGAGCCACCGGTGGTGGAGGTTCTGCCGGACGCCCTCGATCACCGGCTGCTCCTCGCACGTGTGCAGGAGACGCTGCGCACCCGGGGGCTCATGCCGGCGATGGCCGTGTTCGCCGCCGGCCTGAGGAAGGACGGCGACACCACCGGGCCGGAGGCCGCGGTCAGGCTTCCGCCCCAGGCGGCGGCGCGGGCCGAGCGGACGATGGCCAACCTGCCGTACTTCGTCGGCCGCATCGTGCCCGGCTTCATGTCCTACCTCCCGGACATCGAGCGGCTGGAGACGCTGTCGGACCAGCTCGTGCTCGCCTGCGGCCAGGACTCCCGCGGCGAACTGCCGTACCGTCCGGCGGCTTTCCTGGCCGGGCGCCTCGGCACGGAACTCCTGCACTTCCCCGGCGGACACACCGGCCTGACGACGCACCCGGGCGGGTTCGGCGAGCTCGTCCGGAAGGCCTTCCGCGCGTAGGACGGGTCTCTGGGACCGGGCTCCGGCCTACCGCCGGTCGGCGTACACGTCGCTGCGCGCGGCCCGATGCATTTCTACGCTGGATGAATGAGCATCAGATCCTCTGGGCGCAGAACCGGCGCGGGCGCCGCAGCCCTCGCCATCGGCGCATCGGTCCTCCTCGCGCCGACGGCCGCCGGCGCCACGCGGGCCGAGCCGCTGCCGCCGCGACCCGCTTCCGCCGTCGACGCATCGCTGTTGCACCGGTCCGGGACCCATGTACGGGCGCGGCAGGGGGCTCCCGCGCTGCCGGACGACGTGTCCGCCCTGTCATGGCTGGTGGCGGATGCCGGGACGGGGGCGGTGCTCGCGGCCCACGACGCACACCGCCGGCTGCCTCCGGCCAGCACCCTCAAGACCCTCTTCGCCCTCACCGCGCTGCCCCACCTGCCCGGCTCGGGCCGGCACACGGTCACCGAGGCCGAGCTGGACGAGGTACCGGAGGGGAGCAGCACGGTGGGCCTGTCCGCGGATCACACCTACCGGGTGGCCGACCTGTGGCGGGGTGTCTTCCTCAGCTCGGGCAACGACGCGGTGCACGTGCTGGCCGAGATGAACGGCGGCTGGGACGTCACGTCGGCGCAGATGCAGGCCAAGGCGCGCGCCCTGGGCGCGCGGGACACCACCGTCGTCTCCCCGGACGGCTTCGACGCGGACGGCCAGGCTTCCTCGGCCTACGATCTTGCCGTCTTCGGCCGTACGGGCCTTGCCGACCCCGCCTTCGCCGAGTACGCGGCGACCGCCGACGCCCGCTTCCCCGGCGGTACCCACACCGACGGCAGTCCCACCTGGACGTTCGGGATCGAGAACACCAACCGACTGGTGACCGGTCAGGACGGGATGGGCCGGTACCCGGGGATCATCGGCGTCAAGAACGGCTACACTTCCCAGGCGGGTTTCACACTGATCGCGGCCGCCCGCCGGGACGGGCGCACTCTGCTGGCGACGGTGATGAACCCCCAGTCGGGCGGCGCGAACGCCGTGTACGAGGAGGCGCGGTCCCTGCTGGACTGGGGATTCGCCGCGGCGGGACGGGTGGATCCGGTCGGATCGCTCGACCCCCCGGCGCCGCCGGAGACGCCCGGGGCGCCGCGCACCGTCGCCGCCGGCACCGTCACGCCGGACCGGCTCCACGTGGGTACGCCGATGGTCTACGGCTTGTCGGCCGCGTTCCTCGCCGCGGTGGCGACCCTGGCCGGGGCAGCCGTCGTACGACGCCGCCGAAGCCTGCCTTAGCGGCGCGAGCGGTCGGCGCGCGAGGCGCGGGGTCCCCTGCCAGGCTGGGGTCGTACAGGACCCGCGAAAGGCAATCCTCATGATCACCACCGACTTCGCACCCGGCTCCCCCTGTTGGCTCGACCTCGGGGTGCCCGACGTCCGCGCGGCCGCGGCCTTCTACGGCACCGTCCTCGGATGGGACTACGAGTCCATGGGCGAGGGGGAGGAGGGCGAAGGCGGGATGTTCCGGAAGGACGGGAAGGTCGTCGCCGGGCTCGGCAAGCTCACCGAGGAGGGCGCGCGCCCGGCCTGGATGATCTACCACAGCGTCACCGACGCGGACGCCACCACCCAGGCGGTGGAACGCCTGGGCGGCACGGTCCGGGTGGCCCCGAGGGACCTCGGCGAGTGGGGCCGGATGGCGCAGTACAGCGACCCCCTGGGGGGACAGTTCGCCGTCTGGCAGCCGGGAAGGAACGCGGGCGCCGAGCTGGTGGACGCACCGGGCTCACTGTGCTGGACCGAGCTGTACACGAGTGACGCCGCGGCCGCGAAGGAGTTCTACGGCGGGGTCTTCGGCTGGCAGTTCAGCGACATGGCACTGCCCGGCGGCGGGGGCACGTACGCCCTCATCACTCCCGCCGGGCTCCCCGAGGAGCGGATGCACGGCGGCCTCATGGAGCTCCCCGCGGAGCACCTGTCCCTCACGCACGGGCGGCCGTACTGGCACCCCGTCTTCGCCGTCGCCGACTGCGATGCGACGGTCGCCGAGGTCACCGGGAACGGCGGCAGTGTGCAGATGGGGCCGCAGGACGCGGAAGGCGTCGGCCGGCTCGCCGTCTGCCTCGACCCGTCGAGCGCCGACTTCGTTGTCCTCACGCCGGTCCGCGGCTGAGCCCGGGCGACCCGGTTGCGCTCCGCGATGGGAGGCGGCGGCGGCCCGACGGCCACGGGAGCGGTCGACCGGAGTGGCGGCCACGGGTGCGGGCGAGGCAGTCTGGACTCATGAGAGCGCCCTTGCGCTCGCCTCCTGGACCGCGAGCCGACGGCCACCACCAGGTCCTCTTCGTCTTGGCGGAGTGCGTGCCCTTCGCGATCGCCCTCCTGGTGCTCCTCGTCGAGTTCACGCCCCTGCACGTCCTGTACACCGGCCCCCTCCTGGTCGCGACACCCGCTCTGGCGGCCGTGACGATGGGGCCCAAGGGCACGCTCGCGGCGGCGGCGGTGGCCGTCGGTGTCAGCGTGACCACCGCCAGCTACAACGGCGCCTGGGGCAGCCAGCAGGTCTACACGAACTTCCTCGCCCTGTTCCTGGTCACGGCGGCGAGCTTCATGACCAGCCGCTCCGCGCGAACGCGCCAGGAGGGCGAGCTCGACCAGGTCCAGCGGATCGCCACCGCCGCCCAGGACGTCCTGCTGCGGCCGGTGCCGGCCCGGCTGGGTCCCGTACGGGCGGCCAGCATGTACCTCGCGGCCGAGACGGGCGCGCAGATCGGCGGCGATCTGTACGACGTGGTGCAGACCCGGTACGGCGTCCGGATGATCGTCGGCGATGTCCGGGGCAAGGGCCTGCCCGCGGTACGGGCCGCCGCGGTCGTGCTGGGCGCGTTCCGGGAGTCCGCGCACTACGAGGACGATCTGGTGGAGGTCGTCAACCACTGCGGAGCGGCCCTGCGGCGGGACGCGGTCGTCGCGGGCACGGCCGAAGGCGAGGACGCCCTCGCGGAGGGGTTCGTCACGGCGCTCGTGGCCCAGATCCCGGACGGTCCTCATATCGACGTGATCAACCGGGGCCATCCGCCGCCACTGCTGCTGTGCGACGGCGCGGTCCGGCCCCTGATGCCCACCACTCCCCTGCCGCCGCTCGGTCTGGAGGAATTCGTCAGCGGTCCCCCCGGACGGGCGGACACCTATCGGTTCGCACCGGGGGACCGGCTGCTCCTGTACACCGACGGTGTCATCGAGGCCCGCGACCGGGACAACACCTTCTTCGACCTGGCCCGGGCCGTGGTGACCATGCGCGACCACAGCCGGGAGGCATTCCTGGAGGACCTGCACCAGGCCTTGCTCCGCCACACCGAGAACCGCCTGGCGGATGACGCGGCGATCGTCGTCGTCGACCGGTACGAGGACGAGGGGCACGGATCGGCCGGCGGTCCGGCGTAGTACCCGTGGACTCGCCCGGACAGTCCGGGACACGACAGCATGGAGAGAGGGCGGTCGGCGAGATGCCCTCGGAAGGAGGTGATACGGACAGTGACCAGTCATCGCTTCTCGTTCTGCGGGGCTGAGCTCGCCGCCGTCTATGTGGTCGCCGACCAGGGCAGGGAGCTCCATCTGGCCGAGCTGACCGGAAACCGTGGCGTCCTCTACGGACTGCCCGCGGTCCTTGCCGTGGACGGCCATTCACCCGCCGCCAATGCCTTCCGCTCCGGCCGCCCGCTGTGGCTGGCTCCCAAGGAACTCGCCACGTTCATCGAGGACGACCCCCACCACTTCCCCACCCGGGTGCGGGACGGCGCGCCCAACTCGCCGGCCAGGATCTCGCTGGGCGCGCTGCCACTGGGACACGGTGACCAGGAGCTCGGGTGCCTGGTCGTCGCCGGGCAGGCCGGGGACGGCTTCAGCGCCGACGACCGCAGCCTTCTGGAGCTCTACGCCGACCAGGTGGCCGCCGGACTCGTATCGGCCGCCGCTCGCTTCGCCGGACGCAAGTCCCCGCAGGCCCATCTGGGGCAGTCCCTGGTGCCCGACCAGGGCGGCGCGTTCATCCTGGAACTGAGCAGCGGCCGCATGGAGGCCCACGCGCATGTGCTGGAACTGCTCGGTCTGCCTCCCGAGCAGTTCGACGGGCAGGCGGAGACCGTGCTCGCCTGCGCCGTCCCCGACGACATGCCCGCACTGATGGCGATCGTGGAGCCGGGCCGGCTGGCCGCCACCGGACAGCAGCTGGCGTTCCGTATCCGCCGCCCGAACGGCGAGCTGCGCTGGCTGGGGCTGCGCTGCCGGGTGGAGGTGGACGCGGAGGGCACGCCGCAGCGCGTCCTGGGTGTGGTGGCCGATGCCACCTATCTGCGCCCCAGCGCCGACGAGGTCTCCCTCGTACAGCGGCTGTCGGCCACGCTGGCGGGAGCTGCCACCGTCCGCGAGGTCAGCCGCCTGGCGGTCGCCGCCCTGCGCGAGCCGCTCGGCGCCTCCCGGGTCGCGGTCGGCGAACTGGAGCCAGACCGGCTCATCGTCACCGCCCTCGACCCTCCCGAGCCCGACGCCTGGCCCGAGGTCTGGCGCTCGGAATGGCGGTCCGAGTGGCCCGACGCGCCGCTCAGCGACCTGCCCACCCTGCAGAGCGCGCTGCGTGGGGGGCATCTGAGCCTGTGGCCGCCGGGTGCTGCCCTCGAACCCGGTCTTCTGGGCGTCGGGCCCGGCGGTCTCGCGGTGCTGCCGCTGCCGGCCGAAGGCCGGATCGTCGGGGTGTGTCTGGTGGGGTGGGACGCGGAGCACCGGTTCGGACCGGAGGAGCGGTCGCTGCTGACCGCGACCGCGGGGCTGGTGGGGCAGGCTCTGATGCGCGCCCACGCGCTGGACGCGCGCCACGAACTCGCCACCATGCTCCAGCGCAGCCTGCTGCCCCGTAAGCTCCCGGAGCTGCCGGGCGGGGTCGCCGTCGCCCGCTACCTGCCCGCGACGGCCGGACTCGAGGTCGGCGGCGACTGGTACGACGTCATTCCGCTCCGCGACGGCCATGTGGCCTTCGTCATCGGGGACGTACAGGGGCACAGCGCGGGGGCCGCCACCATCATGGGCCAGATGCGTACGGCGGTCAGGGCCTACGCAGTGGAGGGCCACCCGCCCGATGTGGTGGTCGCGCGGGCCAACCGGCTGCTCGTCGGCATGGAGACCGACCTGTTCGCCACCTGCGCGTATGTGGACCTGGACATGGAGGAGGGCATCGCCAGGGTCGTCCGGGCCGGCCATCTGCCGCCGATCCTGCGTCATCCCGACGGCGTCGCCGAGGAGATGGTGGTCGAGGGCGGGCCTCCGCTGGGAGTGCTCGCGGAAGCGGTGTTCCCCATGACCGAGGCGGGGCTGGTCCCCGGCACCCTGCTCGTGCTGCTGACGGACGGCCTGGTCGAGTCCGCCAGGCTGCCTCTGGATGAGGGCATGCGGCGGGTGTGCGACGTGCTCGCGGCGGTCGATCCGGTCGACGTCGGAGGGGTCGCCGACGAGTTGGTCGTCGGCGTGGGCCGTCGCGACGACGACGTGGCGTTGCTGCTGCTGCGCTACGACGGCCAGGGGGACCGGCCGATGCGGAGCCACTGGACGGTGTGGCGGCTGCCCGACGCGGTGCTGCACGCGCGCCGCTTCACCGCGCGCACCCTGCGGTCCTGGGGGGTGGTGGAGGAACTCGACGAAGCGCTGCTGGTCGTGTCCGAGCTGGTCACCAACGCCATCGCGCACACGCAGGGCGAGGTGGGGATGGATCTGACCCTGTCGGCGGACCGGTTGCGGATCGCCGTGAACGACGCGTCGCCGCGCAGCCCCGTCAAACCGGTCTGGGTGAGCTGGGAGTCGACCGGTGGTCGCGGACTGCTCATCGTCGAGGCGACGACGGCGGCCTGGGGCTCGGTGCCGCTCAGCGGCGGCAAGCAGGTGTGGGCCGAGATCCCCTGGCGCCGCGGTTCCTGACGCGCTGCGCAGGCGGCTCCCGGGGGCAGGGCTGACGGCACGGCCTGGCCACGGGGCCCGGAGGGGCCGGTGTAGGAGCCGAGGGGGCGGATCAGGGCGTTGTGCTCCAGCTGTTCGGTGATGTGGGCCGTGGGCCGTGGGCCGTCCAGCCGGTGAACGAAGAGCGGGGTGAAGGCCGGGATGTCGAACCCCATCAGGTGGCACGCCGGCCCGGCGGGGTAGTCGGGGTTCGGGTGGATTCCCGTGCAGCTGATCATGGCGTGCCGGAGCGCGGCGTGCAGGGTGGCGAGCCGGGTAGCGTCGGGGTCGGCGACGCGGGCGGCGGGGCGGGTGCCCCGGTGGGCCCGGCGGAGGCCCGCCGACTCGGCCGCGGCTGACGGCGGGCCCGAACGGCAGGACACCGCTGAGCCCGGATTCCGCGTTCGCTTCCGAGCGCCTCTCCCCAGGCCGTACGATGCGTTCTGCTCCGGCCCACCGCGGCCTGAGCCACAACCGAATGCATGCACAACTGGGGGAAGCCGGTGGGAATCCGGCGCTGACCTGCAACCGTGAACGGCGTCCGATATGCCGTGAGTCGGAGAACCCGGGGTGCGATGTGCACCGCTTCCCCCTGTCATGGTCTGCAGTACGAAGCCCCAGCCTGGCCCGGCACCCCCGTGCGCCCTCCTGAGGGGCGCCGGCACGGGGTGTGCGCGGGTGCGGGTCGAAGGGTTCGCGTGAGCAGACCCGAAGATCCGCTCAGGAAGGCACTCCATGCGCCAGACCCTCGTCCGCCGCTCCGTGGTCACCACGCTCGCCCTCGGCCTCGCCCTCGCCACCGCTCCGGCCGTGGCCGAGGCCAAGCCGAAGCCGAACACGAACGCGGCCGTCAAGGTGAACCTCACCGTCCAGGGACCCGACGGGCTGCTGTTCAAGGGCAAGGTCAAGACCAAGGGCCACGACGTCACCACCGCGACCGGTGGCACCCACAAGTGCGACGGCACCAACGGCGGCGCCAACCCGTCCAGGGTCCCCACCCCGACCGCCGCCCTCGACGACGCCGCCCACAAGAAGGGCTTCACCTGGGACGGCACCTGGTACGCGTCCTTCGAGGACTTCTCCGTCGACACCATAAAGAACGTCAGCGGCGGCGGCTCCGCGTACTGGAGCATCGCCGTCAACGGCACCCCGACCCCGGTCGGCGGCTGCCAGTTCAAGCTCAGCGCCGGCGACCAGGTGTCCTTCACCTGGACGTCCTTCTAGCCGGCCGCGGCCCGGAAGGGGGCTGCGGGCCCGAAGGTCCGCAGCCCCACCGGCATTCGGTGATCAGACGCCCCAGCGCAGGGCGATGGTGTCGCCCACGTTGATGGCCTTGCTGCGGACCGCGCCGGCGAAGGCGGAGCCGTCGACGCTGACCTTCCAGGCGTTGGAGCCGCTGTTGGCCTTGCCGTTGACGGCCGTGACGGTGCCCGTGCCCGACGAGGGGGTCACGCCCGTGACGCACCCGGACGGGGTCGCCCCGGTGGTGGCCGCGTTCAGGACGTCGCCGAGGGTGGTGGTCGTACCGGTCGGGGTGAAGGCCACCGAGCAGACCTTGAGGTTGCCGGCGCCGTCGTCGACGGTCAGCGCCAGCTTGGTGGCCGTACCGGCGGTGAAGGTGGACTGGGCGACCCACCGCGGGGCGCCGGGGGTGACCGGGACGGGCGGGGCGGTGGTGAAGCCACCGCCCGCGACGGCGCGCAGCGCGTCGATGGACGAGTAGGCGGAGGGGACGGTGTCGGAGGGCTTGTACTTGAAGCCGCCCGCCGGGTTGTACTGGTTGGCTATCAGGAAGTCGACCGGGGTCTTCCCGGTGGCCGTGAGGAAGTCGCCGGTCTGCGGGTTGAAGCCGCAGGCGTTCAGGCCCGCGACGCCCCAGCCGTTGGAGCTGGTGTTGACCCCGTAGAGGGAGTTGAAGGCGCCGGTGGAGGGCACCAGCGTGCTCTTGAGGAAGTTCTTCGCCTGGACGACGTCCGTGTCCGTGTTGGGGACGCCGGAGACGCACAGGGCCGCCATGGCCGCGCCGGTCATGTCGACGTCGCTCGCGGAGTTGAGGACGGTCGGGTTGCCCTCGGCCTTCTGGTACGTCCAGCCGCCGTCCACGTGCTGGTTGGCGCGGATCCGGGTGACGATCGTGTCGGTCAGCGCCTGCGGGATGCGGGCACCGCCCGCCTGCGTCCTGGCGCCGCCCAGCGAAAGGGCCGCGAAGACCGTGCCGTTGAAGTTTCCGGTGGAGCCGAAGTAGCCGGTCTCCGCCGTCTGCCAGTAGGAGTAGATGTTCGCCACGAGGTTGCGGGAGGCGGAGACGCGGGCCGGGTCGATGCCGGCGGCGTACGCGTTCAGGGTGCCGCGCTCGTAGTCGGTGACCGCCGGGGACGCGGACGGCCAGCCCGCCGTCGAGAGCAGGTTGCGGTAGACGGTGCGGGCGTTCTTCGTCGTGTCGCCACCGGGGTAGACGTCCACGACGGCCGTGCCGGTCGCGGCGAAGGTGCTGAACGCCCACTCGTTGGAGAGGCCGGAGTCGGCGTACGAACCATCCGCCGCCTGGAGGGACTTGAGGTAGGCGACGCCATTGGCCTTCGAGGTGGCGATCTGCGCGGGCGACGAGGTCGCGAACGCGGGCAGCGCGGTGAGGGCGAAGGCGCCGAGCGCGGCGGGCACCGCGAGCGCGAGCCGGCGGGAGGTGCGGGGACGGGACATGGCCTGCTCCTGGAATCGGCGGACGCCGACCGCTCCCGCGCCCCCGCCACCGTGCGGGAGCACGGCCGGGCATGCCGGAGGGCCGCCGTCCGGAACGCGTGGTACGGCTTCCTGTGCTGCATCGCCGTATGGGCATTCGGGCTCGGAGACGGCCCCCGCCGTCCCACACCGCTGCGCGTCAGCTCCGGCTTCTCACCGGATTCCCCCATCTGGCAGCCCTGGACGCTACCTGAGTGATCAAGGGTCCGCCAGCCGGGTGGGAGCGGTCCGGCGGGACCCGTCCGAAGCGTCTCCCCATGAGACGCAGGCCACCTTGACGCTGTCTTTATCGGCGTGTTCCACTCCGACTGATAAGCACTCAGCTCCAGGGGAAGCCGGTCTGAATCCGGCGCTGACCCGCAACCGTAGGCCCGGCACCACCGGGCGAGCCGGAATGCCTGGAGCCAGGTTTTTGCAGCGAGAAACGCCGTCGCGGACTACGGCGTGGTTCGAAGGCTTCTTCCGCGCCCTGCGTTCTGCGTCGCGCGCAGCGCCCTGCGCCCGGCGCCCAGCGCTCTGCGTGTACGGGAAGCCCTTTGCCACGCACTGGTCCGCCCGGCCGACACGAGGGGCCGTGGTGGGGACCGCAGAGCTAGCAGAGCGACGCACGGGGAAGCAGAGGCTGGTGTCGCTGCTGTCGGCGGCGCTGCTGACCTTCGGCACGAGCGTGGCCTTCGCCACCGGTACGCCGTCCGCGGCGGCCGATCCGATCGAGGGGTGCACGGCCACCACCGGCGCCATCGTCGCCGTCGACTTCGGCCCGTTCGGCGGGAAGGTCGAGCGGGGCTGCGACACCACCCCCACCACGGGCTACGAGTTGCTCCGCACCGGCGGTTTCACCACGGAAGGCACCCGGCACGACGGTCCCGCCTTCATCTGCCGCATCGGCACCGGATCCTTCAACTCCGGTACCCAGTATCCCACTGCGGACAAGGAGAACTGCGTCCTGACCCCGCAGGCGACCGCGTACTGGTCGTACTGGATCGCGTCCCCCGGCCAGAAGACCTGGACCTACAGCTCGCTCGGCGCGATGGCCCGGACCCCGAAGGCCGGGGACGTGGACGCCTGGGTGTTCGGCGGGACGGACATCGGCGGCACCTCGGGCAAGCCCGCCTTCTCCCCCGACGACGTGCGCGCCGCGGGGGGCGGCACCGACCCGGACCCGACGGGCCCGCCCCCCGTGCCGCCGGGCACCGTCGACGTCCCCGCCGCCACCCGCTGGCTCACCGGGAAGCTGATCGACGGCGAGCGCGTCGTCGACGAGGGCGCCACCACCCCGGACTACCTGCTCACCACGGAGGCCGTGTACGCCCTGGCCGGCGCCGACCCCAAGAGCCCGGCGGCCCGCAAGGCCGCCGACTTCCTGGCCACGACCGCGCACACGGACGCGTACGCCTATCCGGCCGGCAAGGCCGGGATCCCCGACGCCACCGCCGCCGCGCGTCTCGCCCTGGTCGCCGAGGCCACCGGGAAGGATCCCCGCGCCTTCGGCGGGCACGACCTGCTCGGGGACCTGATCACGTACGTCTGCCCGAGGGACATCGGCGACGGCGAGACGATCGACGGCTGCCTCACCAAGGGCGACTTCCGCACCACCGGCCAGTCCGATGCCCAGGCCATGGCGGTCATCGCCCTGCTGAACGGCGGAGTGACGCCCCCCGCCGACGCCGTGAAGCGGCTGACCGCCCTCCAGTGCGAGGACGGCGGGTTCACCGGCATCCTCATCCGCTCCGGCGGATGGTGCGACAGCGACGCGAACTCCACCGCACTGATCGCCCTGGCCCTCAAGCGGGCCGGCGGCCACGACGCCGTCGTCGAGAAGGCCCGCGTCCACCTGCGGAAGTCCCAGCTGCCCACCGGTGCCTGGCCCGCCGCCGCCTACATGACCACCGGCAGCGCGGCAGCCACCGGCTGGGCGGCCCAGGCCATGCGCGCCCTCGGCGACACCCCGTACGCCGACGCGGGCCTGTTCTGGCTCTCCAAGCAGCAGCTTCCCGGCGGGGCCTTCGGCTTCGAAGAAGGCCTGACCGACCCGCAGTTGTACCCCACCGCCCCGGCTGTCGTCGCGGCCGCCAGGAGCGACCTGGTGAAGCTGACCACCAAGAAGGTGGACCCGCCCACCCCTCCGACCACTCCTTCACCTCCGACCACCCCTTCGCCTCCCACCACTCCCCCGGGCGACGGGCCGGACCTGAAGAAGGGCAGCGCGTACCTCACCGGCACCACCCGTCTGATCCAGGGCCGCTACTACGAGAACACCCCCGGCAGTGGCTTCGCCGACTACGGTCTGACCATCGACGGGGCCTACGCCCTGGCCGCCACCGGCGAGAACAACACCGCCCTGCGCAACATCGTCGATTTCCTCGACAAGGGCGGCAAGGACGGCAAGGGCCGCGGCGTCCACGACTGGACCCTGATCGGCACCAAGCACGCCGGCGGCGGTTCCCTCGGCAAGACCTCCCTGCTCGCCGAGGCGGTGGGCCGCGATCCGCGCAACTTCGGCGGCCAGGACCTGATCGCCGCCCTCGCCAAGGCCGTCTGCCCGGCCCCGAGCACCGCGCCCGACCGCAGCTGCGCCGCCAAGGGCGCGTACACGAACGCCCCGTCCGTGTTCTCCCAGTCCCTCGCCGTCATCGCCCAGGTCCGCGCCGGTGAGAGCGCCGCGGCGGCCGATCCGATCGCGTACCTGGAGAGCCTCCAGGAGCCCTCGGGCGCCTGGCCCAGCCTGATCGGGACGCCCAGCGGCGCCGAGGTCGACTCCACCGCCATGGCGGCCATGGCCCTCGACCTGCTTCCGGACGCCAAGGCGCAGGCGGCCGTGGACAAGGCGCTGGTCTGGCTGGCCGCGCAGCAGAAGGACGACGGCGGATTCCCCGGCGCCTCCGGCAACTCCGTCAACTCCGCCGCCCTCGCCGTCCAGGGCATGACCCTGGACGGGGCCAAGTACCGTACGCAGATCGCCAAGGCCCGTACGTTCCTGGCGACCCAGCAGAACACCGACGGCGGCTTCAACGTCGCCAAGGGCGGCCAGCCCGGTTCCGACGTCCGCGCCTCCACCCAGGCCGTCGGCGGCGCCACCGGCATCTCCTTCGCCACCCTCACCCGCAGCCTGGACGGCACCACCCCGCAGCCCGTCCCCACCGGCACGACCGGCGCTCCCGTCATCGTGACCCCGGGCGGGGAGACGGCCGGCACCGGCGGCGACTCCGGTTCGGGCGGCAACCTCGCCTCCACCGGTACCCAGGTCGCCGGCCTCGCCGCCGCGGCCGTGGTCCTGGTGCTCGGCGGCTGGGGTACGACCCGCGTCGCCCGCCGCCGACGCCACCGCGAGACGACCGGAGGCCGGGCGTGATACGCAACCGCACCCTGCGGGCCCTGGCCCGTACGGCGGCCGCGCTGGGGCTGACGGTGGCGGCCTTCGCCGCCACCGCGGCCCCTGCGGTGGCCGCCCCGCAGCCCATGGGGCAGTGCACCACCTCGTCCGGGGTCGTCCTCGCGGTGGACTTCAGCCGCTGGGGCGGACCCGTCTACCGCTCCTGCGGTACGACCCCCACCACCGGTTACGAGCTGCTCAACCAGGGCGGCTGGGCCACGACCGGCACCGGCCACGACGGGCCCGCCTTCATCTGCCGGATCGGCTACAGCGGCCACCGGGGCGGCAAGCAGTTCCCGACCCCGCAGCAGGACGACTGCGTCCTGACCCCGCCCGCCTCCGCCTACTGGTCGTACTGGCACGCGAACCCCGGTCAGAACACCTGGGAGTACAGCCAGCTCGGCGCCATGCTCTACAAGCCGAAGCCCGGCAGCGTCGACCTGTGGATCTTCGGCGGGACGGACATCGAGGGCACCGAGGGGAAGCCCACGGTCACCCCCGACCAGCTGCGCGCCGAGAACACCCGGCCCACCGGCGGACCCGCGCCCGAGGACACCCGCGCGGCGGCCCCGCTGCCGCCGAACGTCAACACCGGGCCCCGGCCCGAGAACCCGCCGCCGGGCGCGGCGCCTGCCGCCACGACACCACCGCCCGGCCCGTGGGCCTCGGCCTCGGCGTCGGCCTCGGAAAGCCCCACCGCGAGCGCCGCGCCGACGCCGTCCGCGTCGCCGTCGCCCGGCGAGCCGGTGCTCGCCGCGTCGTCTCCCGGCCCCCAGGTGGTCGAGGCCGCGCCCGCGGCCGACGCGAAGCACGACGCGGGTTCCTTCCTGCCCGCCGTCGCCACCGGAGCGCTGGTGCTGCTGATCGGCGCCGGCGCCGTGTTCGCGGCCAGGCGCCGCCGTCGTACGGAGTAGCCGCGTGCCACGCACCACCACCACCACGGCGAAGGCGGCGAACCCGCCCGCGTCCGGCCCGGCGTCCGGGCCCGCGGCCGGCCCCGCGCCGGACGCGGGCGGCCGTCGGCTGCCCCGTACCCTGCACCCGGTCGCCTGGTGGATCTGGGCGCTCGCCCTGGCCACCGCGGTGAGCCGCACCAACAACCCGCTGCTGCTCTTCCTCGTCCTCGCGGTCCTCGGCTACGTGATCACCATGCGCCGTACCGAGGCCCCCTGGGCGCGCGGCTTCAAGTACTACCTCTACCTGGCGCTCACGGTCGTGACGATCCGTGTGCTGTTCCGGGCCGTCTTCGCCACCGGCATCACCCCGCGGGACCACTTCCTCTTCTCCCTGCCCCACATCCCGACCCCCGACTGGTACGCGGGCATCCAGCTCGGCGGACCCGTCTCCCTGGAAGCCCTGCTGTCGGCCGCCACCGACGGGCTGCGGCTCGCCTGCATGCTGTGCTGCATCGGCGCGGCCAACACCCTCGCCAATCCCAAACGGGCCCTGCGGGTCCTGCCCGGCGCCCTCTACGAACTCGGGGTCGCGGTCACGGTGTCCATCAGCGTCGCGCCCCAACTGGTGGCGAGCGTCCAGCGCGTCCACCGGGCGAGGCGTCTGCGGGCCGGCCGTACGAAGGGGCTGCGCGCCCTGCGCGGCATCATCGTCCCCGTCCTCGAAGACGCCCTGGAGCGGTCGCTGCGGCTCGCCGCCGCCATGGACTCCCGCGGCTACGGGCGCGCCGGAACCGCCACCCGCCGCTCCCGCCGGCTGACCGGCGCCCTGATGCTGCTCGGCATGTGCGGCCTGTGCGCCGGGGCCTACGGACTCATGGACGCCACCGCGCCGAAACTGCTGGGCCTGCCGGCCATGGCCGTGGGGGCGTCGCTGTGCTTCGCGGGACTACGGCTCGGCGGGCGCCGGATCACCCGGACCACCTACCGGCCCGACCCCTGGCGGGCCGCGGAATGGGCCGTGGCGGGCTGCGGGGTGCTGTCCGCCGTCCTGCTCTTCACCAACGCCGGTTTCAACGCGGCCGAGTTGAACCCCTCGATCTACCCCCTCAGCTGGCCGACCCTGCCGCTCGTCCCGGCCGCGGCGATCCTGCTCGCCGGCACGGCCGGCTTCCTGGCTCCGCCCCCGACCGCTCCGGCCCGCCCGGCGGTACCCGCATCGCGCACCGAGGAACCCAAGTGATCCACTTCGACCAGGTCACCGTCCGGTACGAGGACACGGCCGAACCGGTCCTGCGCGACGTCGACCTCACCGTCGAGGAAGGCGAACTCTGCCTCGTCGTCGGCCACACCGGCGTCGGCAAGTCCACCCTCCTCGGCGCGGTCAACGGACTCGTCCCGCACTTCACCGGCGGCACCCTGCACGGCCGCGTCCTCGTCGACGGCCGGGACACCGCCGAGCACCCGCCCCGCGAACTGGCCGATGTCGTGGGCGTCGTGGGACAGGACCCGCTCGACGGCTTCGTCACCGACACCGTCGAGGAGGAACTCGCCTATGCCATGGAGCAGTTGGCCATTCCACCGGCCACCATGCGCAAGCGCGTCGAGGAGACCCTGGACCTCCTCGGCCTCGCCGACCTCCGCCACCGCGCCCTGCACGAGCTCTCGGGCGGCCAGCAGCAGCGCGTCGCCATCGGCTCGGTGCTCACCGCCCACCCCCGGATCCTGGTCCTCGACGAGCCGACCTCCGCGCTGGATCCGACGGCCGCGGAGGAGGTACTGGCGGCCGTCACCCGCCTGGTACACGACCTCGGCGTCACCGTCCTGCTCGCCGAGCACCGGCTGGAGCGCGTGGTCCAGTACGCCGACCGCGTCATCCACCTCCCCGGCGACGGGCGTGTCGTCTCCGGCGCGCCCGCGGAGATCTTCCGTACGTCGTCCATCGCGCCGCCCATCGTGGAACTCGGCCGCGCCGCCGGCTGGGACCCGCTCCCCCTCTCGATCCGCGACGCCCGCCGCGCGGCCGCGCCCGTGCGCACCCGGCTCGCCGGTACGACTCCGGCGCCGGTACGGCCGGTTCCCGCCGCGGACGCGGCCGAGCTGCTGAAAGCCCGCGGGGTGACCGTGACCTATCAGGGTGTCCCGGCCGTCCGCGAGGTCGACCTGGACCTGCGCGGCGGCGAGATCACCGCGCTCATGGGCCGCAACGGCTCCGGCAAGTCCTCCCTGTTGTGGGCCCTCCAGGGCTCCGGTCCCCGCAAGGCCGGCACCGTGCACATCCCGACCGCCGGGGGAGGCAAGGACGCCGACCCGCAGAAGCTGTCCGCCGCCGGGGCCCGCCGCCTTGTCGGTCTGGTCCCGCAGACGCCCACCGACCTCCTCTATCTGGAGAGCGTGAAGCAGGAACTCGACCAGGCGGACTCCGAATCCGACGTCGGTACGGACGCCCCCACGGCCCGCGGGATCCTCGACCGCCTCGCACCCGGGATCGACGACGCCACACATCCCCGCGACCTGTCCGAGGGGCAGAAACTCGCCCTCGTCCTCGCCATCCAGCTGTCCGCCGCACCCAAGGTCCTGCTCCTCGACGAACCCACCCGCGGCCTCGACTACCGCGCCAAGGCGGAACTGATCCGCATCGTCGACGGCCTGGCCGCCGAGGGCCGCGCCGTCGTCATCTCCACCCACGACGTCGAGTTCGTCGCCCGCGCCGCCGACCGTGTCGTGGTCATGGCCGAGGGCGACATCGTCGCGGACGGCCCGACCGGCGAAATCATCGTCGCCTCCCCCGTCTTCGCGCCCCAGACCGCGAAGATCCTCGCCCCGCTCCCCTACCTCACGGTCGCCCAGGCGGCCGCCGCCCTCCCCGACGACGAGACGGACCGGGCCTGATGACCACCGCCGCACGCACGGCTGCCATCCGTATCAACGCGCGGGCGGGTGTCGTCATCGCCATGGCCGCGTTCCTCGGGGTCGTCGCGTTCTTCTGGCCGTTCCTCGTCGCGCCCGGGAAGTTCGGTTCCCACTACGCGCCGCCGCTGATCTTCGGCGTACTGCTCGTGATCGTGCTGTGCGTGGTGATCTCCGAGATCGCGGAGGGCGGCATCAACTCCAAGGCCCTGGCCATGCTGGGGGTCCTGTCCGCCGTCAACGCGGCGATCCGCCCGCTGGGCGCGGGCACGGCCGGCATCGAGACGGTGTTCTTCATCCTCGTCCTGGCCGGCCGGGTCTACGGCCCGGGCTTCGGTTTCACCCTGGGCTGCACCTCGCTGTTCGCCTCCGCCCTCATCACGGGCGGGGTCGGGCCCTGGATGCCGTACCAGATGTTCGGCTGCGCCTTCGTCGGCATGCTCGCCGGCTTCCTCCCGAGGGCTTCGGGCCGCCGCGAGATCGTCATGCTCGCCCTCTACGGCTCCGTCTCCGGCTATCTCTTCGGCTTCCTCCTCAACCTCTCCTTCTGGCCCTTCTCCCTCGACCCCAACAGCTCCGTCGCGTACCTGCCCGGCCTCCCCTTCACCGAGCAGTTCCAGCGCTACCTCGCCTTCGACCTCGCCACGTCCCTGGGCTGGGACACCGGCCGCGCCGTCACCAACTTCCTCTGCATCACCCTCGCGGGACCGGCCGTCCTGACGACCTTCCGCCGCGCCGCCCGCAAGGCCCGCTTCCAGGCCCCGGTCCGCTTCCGGCCCGGAGCCCGCCCCTGACCGGATCCACCCATCCGCTTTATTGCCTATAGTTTGCAGTTGCGGAAGATGTGCAGAAAAGGTGGAGAGCAGTGAGCGGACCAGTGGTGCTGGGGATCGAGTCGTCGTGCGACGAGACCGGCGCGGGAATCGTGCGGGACGGCGAACTGCTCGCGCACGTGGTGGCGTCGAGCATGGACGAGCACGCCCGCTTCGGCGGCGTCGTGCCCGAGATCGCCGCCCGCGCGCACCTGCACGCCTTCAACCCGGTCGTCCGGCAGGCCCTCGACGAGGCCGGACTGCGGCTGAGCCAGATCGACGCGGTCGCCGTCACCACCGGGCCCGGCCTGTCGGGCGCGCTGCAGGTGGGCCTGGCCGGGGCGAAGACGCTGGCGTACGCGGCCGGGGTGCCGCTGTACGGCGTCCATCACCTGGCCGGACACGTCGCCGCCGACACCCTGGAGCACGGGCCGCTGCCCGACCCGTGCGTGGTGCTGATCGTCTCCGGCGGCCACACCTCGCTCCTCCTGGTCCGGGACCTGGTCCGCGAGCCGATCCTGCACCTCGGGGACACCCTCGACGACGCGGCGGGCGAGTGCTTCGACAAGGTCGCCCGGATCCTGGGCCTGCCGTATCCGGGCGGTCCCGCCATCGACCGGGCCGCCCGCGACGGCGACCCGAAGGCCGTGGCCTTCCCGCGCCCGCTGACCCGGCCCGGGGACGACCCGTACGCCTTCTCCTTCTCCGGACTGAAGACGGCCGCGGCCCGCTGGGCCGAGAAGCACCGGCAGCGCGGTGAGGAGCCGCCGGTGGCCGACGGGGCCGCCGCGCTGCAGGAGGCGGTCGCGGACGTACTGACCCGCAAGGCTCTCGCGGCCTGCCGCGCGTACGACGTGAAGACGCTGATCGTGGTCGGCGGCGTCGCCGCGAACTCGCGGGTCAGGGCCCTCGCGGAGCGCCGATGCGCCTCGGCCGGCATCGAACTGCGCGTTCCGCCCATGACCTTGTGCACGGACAACGGCGCCATGATCGCGGCCGTCGGTGACCTGCTGGTCCGCTCCGGGGCGGAGCCGGCCCCGCTGAACGTCTCCATCGACCCGTCCGCACCGCTGGAGTACGCCTCCCTGGCCCCGCTCCCCGCCCCGCCCCGCCGGTCGTAGTCCCCTGACGGACGACCCCGCCACCCCTCGCCCCGACGGGCCCCGCCGCCGACACCCGGGCGCGTTCGGCGCGTTCGGCGCGCAACCACCCGACAGACCCACTGAGAGGAACCACCACATGAGGGGCACACGCCCGCTGTCTTCGCTCCTGGCCGTGGCCGCCGTACTGCTCGTCCCGGCCTGCGGCGGCAAGGCCCAGGACCGCACCGCCGCATCGGGACCCGGGGCGGAAGGGTTCCCCGTCACGGTGTCCAACTGCGGGGTGGAGACCACCTATCAGCGACCGCCGCAACGCGCGGTGTCCCTGAACCAGCACGCCACGGAGGTCATGCTGGCGCTCGGGCTGGAGAAGTCGATGGTGGGCACGGGCTACCTCGACGACAAGATCCTGCCGGAGTACCAGGCCGCCTTCGACTCGGTGAAGGTGCTGTCGAAGCAGTACCCGTCCTTCGAGACCCTGCTGGCCGCCGAACCGGACTTCGTCTACGGCGGGTTCGGCTCCACCTTCGCCGAGAAGGAGGGCCGCGGCCGTCCGGCCTTCACCAAGGCCGGGGTCAACACCCATCTCAACATCGAGGAGTGCCCCGCCGGGCCGGTGACCATGGCCACCGTCGACGAGGAGATCCGCACCGTCGCCAAGATCTTCGGTGTACCGGAACGGGCCGGGCAGCAGGTGGACAAGCTGCACGGCACCCTCGACCGGGTCGACGGCAGACTGGCCGGCGTCGCACCGGCCAGGCTCTTCGTCTACGACAGCGGCGACAAGACCGCCTTCACCGCGGGCGGCAAGGGCATCGGCAACGAGCTGATCAGGCGGGCCGGCGGGGTCAACCTCTTCGCCGACGTGGACAAGGCCTTCGGCGACGTGTCGTTCGAGCAGGTGGCCGAGCGCGCTCCCGAGGTCATCGTCATCTACGACTACGGCGACCAGCCCGTCGAGGACAAGAAGAAGTTCCTCCTCGCCAACCCGGCGCTGAAGGACGTCCCCGCGATCAAGAACCAGCGGTTCGCGGTGCTGCCGCTGTCGTCGACCGTGCTCGGTGTCCGCGTCCCGGCGGCCGTGGAGTCACTGGCCCGCCAGATCCACCCGGACCGGTTCCGGTGACCGGGGTGACGCAGGCGGGTGAGGCGGTCGTCGCTCCGGCGAGGACCCCGGCGGCTGCGGCCCGCCGCCGGGCCGTTCCCTACGCCCTGCTGCTCGTCGCCCTGGGAGTCCTGCTGGTGGCGACCGCGACGGCCGCTGTCGCGATCGGTTCGATCAGCGTCCCGGCCGACCAGGTCTGGGGGATCCTGCTGCACCGGATCCACCCGGTCCTCGCCGAACCGGCCTGGACGCCGGTCCGCGAGACGATCGTCGTCGATGTGCGGCTGCCCCGGGTGCTGCTGGCCGGCGTGGTGGGCGCCGGTCTGTCGGTGTCCGGGATGGCGCTGCAGGCCCTGGTCCGCAATCCGCTGGCCGATCCGATGCTGCTGGGGGTCTCGTCCGGCGCGTCGGTCGGCGCGGTGCTGGTCCTCGTGTTCCACGTGACCCTGTTCGGGATGTTCTCCCTGCCCGTGGCGGCGTTCTGCGGAGCCCTGGCCGCCCTGGTCGCGGTGTACTTCCTGGCGCGCTCCGGCGGGCGGATGACCACCGTACGCCTGGTGCTGGCGGGTGTGGCCATGGCCGAGGTCCTCTCCGCGGTGGCCAGCTTCCTGATCGTCACCTCCAACGACCCGCAGAAGACGCAGTCGGCCCTGCGCTGGATGCTCGGGGGGCTGGCCGGCACCACTTGGACAACGGTATGGATCCCCGTCGGTGCCGTGCTCCTCGGCACGGCGGTCCTGCTCGGGGTGTGCCGGTCGCTCAACCTGCTGCTGGCCGGGGAGGAAGCCGCCGCGGCGCTGGGGCTGGACGTCCACCGCTTCCGCGGCGCCCTGTTCACCCTGGTCGCCCTGATGATCGGCACCATCGTCGCGGTCAGCGGCCAGATCGGCTTCGTCGGGCTCATCATGCCGCACGTCGTGCGCCTGCTGGTGGGCGCCGACCACCGCCGCGCACTGCCCGCCGCCGCCCTCCTCGGCGCGAGCTTCCTGATCGCCGCCGACCTGGGCGCGCGGACGCTCATGAGCCCGGAGGAGATACCCGTCGGCATCCTGACCTCCCTCGTCGGCGGCCCCTTCTTCCTCTGGCTGATGCGACGGAAGGCGGCACGATGACCGGCGGAGCCATATCCGGGCCCGGCGCCCTCGACGCCGAGGACGTCACGGTCGTGGTGAACGGCCGGACCCTGGTCGACCGCGTCTCCCTGCACGTGGCACCCGGGGAGGTGCTGGCGCTCGCAGGTCCCAACGGCGCGGGCAAGTCGACGCTGTTGCGCACGTTCTACCGGGTGCTGCGCCCCACGTCAGGACACGTCCTGCTGGACGGCGAGGACGTGTGGCGGATGCCCGGCAAGCGGCTCGCCCAGCGCCTCTCGGCGGTACTGCAGGAGACCGCGGGCGACTTCGAACTCACCGTCTACGAAGTGGTGGCGATGGGGCGCACCCCGCACAAGCGTGCCTTCGCGGGCGACGACGCCCACGACCGCGAGATCATCATGGGCTCCTTGGAGGAGCTCGATGTCGCCGCCCTGGCGCACGCGCCGTTCGACCGTCTGTCGGGCGGGGAGAAGCAGCGGGTACTGATCGCCCGCGCGCTGGCCCAGGGCACCGGGACGATGGTGCTGGACGAGCCGACGAACCACCTGGACCTGCGCCATCAGCTCGACGCGCTCCGGCTCGTCCGGAGGGTCGGGGTCACCGCCGTGATCGCCCTGCACGACCTCAACCTCGCCGCGTCCTTCTGTGACCGGATCTGTGTGCTGGACGGCGGCCGCGTGGTCGCGACCGGAACACCGGAGGAGGTCCTCACCCGGGACCTGCTGGCCGAGGTCTACCGAGTCGAGGCGGAGGTGTCCCGGCATCCCGGCACCGGGATCCCGCAGGTCACCGTGGTCCCCGAAGCCCGCCGTGACGGCCGGCCCGTGGAGCGCGGTCACGCCTCTTGAGCGCCGTCCGCCCGTCGCCACCCGGATGGCCGCCACCCGGGCGGACGTGTCCGCCGCGGGGGTGGACGTCTGAACGGCGGTACGACTCCAGTCCGGCGCCGGCCGGCCGGCTGAACGCGCAGCGCAAAGCACCGCCGCGTTCCATGTCGTGGTGATACGCAAGCGGGTGCTCGGAGCCGGCCCATGCGCGCAGCAACCCGGGCAGGCCTCCGGCGGCCGGACTTCATGCGCCCGGCTGAACCGCGACCGTGCCGAGGAGACTCGGCGGCGGGGTCGGGATCGTTCTCGGCGACCGCGTGCGCAGGGCGCCCCGGCCGCCCCGCGTACGCGCGCTACCGCGGCGCCGCGTCCTCGCTGCCACCGCCCCGGCCGGTGCCCGCGACCCGGCGCCGGACCTGGTCCTCCTGTGCGAGACGCCGCAGGAGTTCGAAGACCGGGGCGCAGATCGCGAAGACGATGACGGCCCGCTCGGCCAGGGCCACCGGGTCGTCCAGGCCGGCCGCGCGCTCCAGGTCCAGCCGGGCCACGGACTCGGCCAGCCTCGCGTAGGCGGCGAGCTCTCCCGGGGCGTACTGGGCGTCCAGCCGGCGCAGCTCCTCCAGCGCCGCCGTCAGCCCCTTCACGTGCGGTGAGGTGCCGGGTGCCTGCCAGTCCAGCTCCGTGAGGAGGTCGGCCACCTCGGCACCGGCGGTCGCGTCGGCCCCGGCTTCCTCCTCCTGGCCCGCGGCGCCCTGGCCCGCGGCGCCCTGGGCCGCCACCGGCACGGGGAGCGCGTAGCTGACCGCCCCGAGGGCGCTCTCGGAGCTGTGGGCCTGGTCGACGGCCCCGAGCACCTCACGGGTGGCGGCGATGGACAGGCCGCCGAGCGTGGTCAGCGCCTTGATCAGCCGTAGCCGCTGCGCGTGCTCCTCCCCGTACTCGGCCAGGGTCGCGGCCGTCGCCCGCCCCGCGGGCAGCAGTCCCTGCCGCAGGAAGTACTTGATGCTGGCGACCGGCACGCCGGTCCGCCGGCTGAGCTCCGAGATCTTCATACGGCTTCCCTGCTGGTCATGCGGTCCGGCATCCGGCATCCGGTGTCGGCGATTGGACACCACAGCAAGATACTGCCACTATCCAGTAGCTGGATACCATAAGTATCCAGCCCCAGGAACGCAGCCGCACCGGAGAATCGATGCCTCATCCCACGCCCCCCTCCGTGCTCCGCCGACCCCAGCTGTGGATCGGAACGGGACTCATCGCCGCAGTGGTCTCGATGCTGTTCGCCCTGCTCTACGTCGGCGGCAACGTCAACCCCAAGGGCAACCTGCGCGACCTGCCCGTGGCCCTGGTCAACAGCGACAGCGGAGCGGAGATCAACGGCCGCCACGTCAACCTGGGCGAGCAGGTCGTCTCCGGCGTCCAGAAGGCCGCCAAGGGCGAAAAGAGCATCGACTGGCAGGTCGTGAGCCGTGAGGAGGCCGACAAGCGGCTGGGCCGGGGCAAGGTCTTCGGCGCCCTCGTCATACCCGCCGACTACTCCGCCACGGTGGCTGGGCTCACCGCCCCGCAGCCCGCGCCCCAGGGCAAAGCCGCCCCGCCGACCCTGACCGTGCTGACGAACCAGGCGGCCGGCAGCATCGGCTCCTCGATGTCCTCCCAGGCCGCCCAGAAGGCCGCCCACGCCGCCTCCGCCCAGCTCGGCCAGGAACTCCTCAAGCAGGCCGGCGCCCAGAAGACCCCGCTCCCGACGGCTGCCCAGCTCAAGCTGGCCGACCCGGTGACCGTGAACGTCGCCGACGGCCATCCGGTCGGCCCCCGCAGCGCCATGGGCCTGAGCGCCTTCTACTACGCGCTGGTCCTGGTCGTCTGCGGCATGCTCGGCGCCAACGTGGTCAACTCCCAGGTCGACACCGCGCTCGGCTACCTGCACACCGATTTCGGCCCGGTCCGCAAGCGCGAACCCGTTCAGCACACCAGCCGCGTCCGCACCCTCGCCATCGGCATCGCACTCATGCTCGGCCTGTCAGTGGTGATGGGCACCCTGGTCGAGGTCGCCACGGTCGGCATCCTCGACATGGACGCCTCCCACCTCGGCCTGCTGTGGCTGTACTCGGTCGCCACCATCGCGGTGGTCGGCATCGGAAGCCTGGCCCTGTTCGCCGCCTTCGGCACGCCCGGCATGCTCCTGGCCACCATCGTCTTCGTCGCGATGGCCGTACCGTCCTCCGGCGCCACCGTGCCCGTCCAGGCACTGCCCGGGTTCTTCCGCGCCCTCGCCGAGTTCGAGCCGCTGCGCCAGATCACCGAGGGCCTGCGCTCCCTCCTCTACTACGGGGCCCAGGCCGACGCGGGCCTGACCCGGGCCTGGGCCTCGATGGGTGTCGCCCTCGTCGCCGCGCTGATCTTCGGCTTCGCCGTCACCCGCCTCTACGACCGCAAGGGGCTGCACCGCATCCCCCGCCCCGACGCCGAACCCGGCGCCGCGGTCTCCGCAGAGACCCCTGAGGCCCCCGCCCCGGCCACGGCCTGAGACGGCCTCCCGCTGTCGCCGAAGTCCCGCCGGGTCCGCGCGGCGGGGTCCCGTGCAGGGAGAGCATGCCGTGGGCGCCGGGAGCCGTACGCGGGCTGCCCGCGCACCGCGGGCGTCACCGCCGGCGCACGAGCGCGGTCATCGCGGCAAGGTCCGCCTCCGAGCGGGCGACCGGAACCTTGGGCCAGAGCAGTTCGTACGCGGTCTGGATCCGGAAGACCTCATCGGCGAAGGAACGCACGACCGTACCGGTGACCGTGCCCCGCTCCGCGTGCTGGAGGAACTGCTCACAGGCCTCCACGGCGCCTTCGCAGTCCTCGTCGAACTCGAACAGCGCACAGATCGCGTCGACGGCGAGGTCACGCGAGGTCAGATGGCCGATGCCGCAGTCGAGCCCGTCGTCATGGAGATCGTCGGGGTACGGCGCACGGTGCCAGGAACCATCCTCGAACCAGTAGACGCACTCGGCCCTTCCTCGCTCCAGAAGGCCGTGCAAGCGTTCGTCGCGCACCCACCCGGGCGCCCCGGCGAGGAGATCGATCGGCGGCCGGTACTGCCCGGCCTTGCCGGAATCGTCCTGCCCGAAGAGAACGGCGCGGCCGCCGTCGGCCCGGGTCAACACCCACCGGCTGCAAGCGCCGTCGTCGTAACGCAGGTCGTTGCCGCCGTCGCCGAGCCAGTACCCGTACCGGAAGCGCTCCTTCTCCTCCTCGGCATTCCAGGTCGCCGCCGCGAGCGCGGCCCAGCGCGCCCACAGCACACTCGCTTCCGGAAGGTCCTCCGGCCGCCCCGGACGATGAATCTTCATGCCCACCACACTATCGGCGGCCGTTCGAATCCACTGACGCGCGGCGGCCCGGTCAGCGGCCCGGCCGGCGAGTGTACGTAACCGCCCGGCACGGTGGACCGGAAGACGTTTCCTGCCCGTACCAAAGGGTGATAAGCATCCCGACGTTGCACATGTGCCGGCAGGGGGCGCCATGAGGTACGACCTGTCCGATCGCCTGGTGGTGGGGATCGCCTCCAGCGCCCTGTTCGACCTGACCGACTGCGACGCGGTGTTCCGGGAGCTGGGCGAGGATGCCTACCGGACCTACCAGGAGACGCATGTCGACGAACTACTGGCCAAAGGAGTGGCGTTCCCCTTCGTCAGACGCCTGCTGTCGTTGAACGACCTCGCGGATCAGGCCGACCCCCTGGTCGAGGTCATCATCCTCTCCCGTAACGACCCCGACACCGGGATGCGCGTCATGCGTTCGATCAAAGCGCACGGCCTGCCGATCAGCCGGGCGGTCTTCCGGCAGGGCCGTCCCTCGCACCCGTTCATGCCGGCGCTCAACATGTCGCTGTTCCTGTCGGCCGACGGACCTGACGTTCGGGCCGCGGTCGCAGCCGGGCTCCCTGCGGGACACGTCCTCAGAACAGGGCGGATCGACGACGAGACCGACCCCGAACTCCGCATCGCATTCGACTTCGACGGAGTGGTGGCGGGCGACACGGCCGAGCAGGTCTACCAGAGCGGGGGTATCGACGCGTTCCGCGCGTACGAGGTCGGCCATGCCGCCATCCCGCACGATCCGGGACCGCTACGGGACTTCCTGGCCGGCATCAACCGGATCCAACGCCTAGAGGAGGAGCGGCGCCGCAAGGACTCCGCCTACCGGCCCCGCCTCCGTGTGGCGCTGGTCACCGCTCGGGATGCCCCCGCTCATGAACGCGCCCTGCTGAGCCTCAAGAAGTGGGGGCTGCGGGTCAACGACGCCTTCTTCCTCGGCGGTATCGACAAGGCCGCGGTCATGAAGGCCCTCGACCCGCACCTCTTCTTCGACGACCAGGTCGCCCATCTCGACGGCACCGCCCAAGCCACCCCGAGCGTCCACATACCCTTCGGCCTGATCAATTCCCCCCCTGCCCCGGCGGACTGAGCGGCGGGGGCCGGACCGGTCACTCCCAGAGGCCGGCCAGGTGCGCGTGGAGGACGTCGTGTGCCTCTTGGGGGGTGAGGTGGCCGACGAGGACGTGCGTGGTGAGGCCGTCCGCCAGGGCGAGGAGCGTGCGGGCCTCGCGTTGCGCATCGAGGGGCGCCGCGCGGCCGGCGTCCTCGCGGGCTTCCGCGATGAGGCGGGTGAACGCCTCTTGCAGGGAAGCGTAGTTCGCCTTCAGCGTCCTTGCGAGCGCCTCGCTGACAGCCGCCTGCGCGACGAAGGCGAGCCAGACCCTGGCCTCGGCGCGATGCTCTTCCCGCAGCAGTGAGATCTCGGTGACCGCGTGACCCAGGGCGGTGCCGGCCGACTGGGCCGGGCTCCGGACGAGGCGGGCCCGTACGCGCTCGCCGATCCGCTCGCCGATGTGCCCGAGAGCGAACACGAGCATTTCTTCCTTGGTATGGAAGCACCGCTGAACGGCTCCCATCGACACCTGCGCGCGGGCGGCGACGTCGCGCAGGGTCACGCCCTCCAGCCCGCGCTCGTCGGCGAGATGACAGACCGCCTCGGCGATGAGACGGCGTCGGCTCTCGTGATCGACCTGCCTGGGCATGCCGGCCGCCTCCCTGTTCCACAGTGCTCCGCTTCGCAGCGCAGTTTATTCGATGCGGTCGTATCGAATCCAGGGGTACGCTGCGATTCCGATGCAAGCGCATCGGTACGTGGACGAGGAAGGTGGGGCCATGCAGGACGCCCTGTGGAAAATGCCGGCAGCGGAGCAGGCGGAGGCCGTGCGCACCGCGAAGGTTTCGGCCGTCGAACTGATCGACAGTCACCTCGATCGCATCGCCGAGATCAACCCGCAGGTGAACGCGGTCACGCAGCTCCTGGCGGAGCGCGCCCGTGAGGCCGCGGCACGGCTGGACCGCCGGCGGGCCGCCGGTGAAGCGCTGGGGCCGCTCGCGGGTGTGCCCTTCACGGTGAAGGAGAGCACCGCCGTCGAAGGCGTGCCGACCACGTTCGGCACGGAGCGCTTCCGCGATCTGGTGGCGCCCGCCGACGCCCCGCCGGTGGCCCGGCTGCGCGCGGCCGGGGCCATCCCCATCGGGCACAGCAACATCCCCACCCTGATCCTGGCGGGGATGCACACGCGCAGCGAGCTGTTCGGCGACACGGTCAACCCGTGGGACAGCAGCCGGACACCGGGCGGCTCCAGCGGGGGCGACGCGGTGGCCGTCGCCACGGGCATGGCCGCGCTCGGACTCGGCAACGACTCCGGAGGATCGGTGCGCATCCCGGCGCAGTTCTGCGGTGTGGCCGGACTGAAGCCGTCCACGGGCCGCTTCCCCGCCGACCATCGCGTTCTCGGCCCGGACGACCCCGGCCCGGCGTCCCAGATGCTCGTCACCGATGGCCCGCTGGCCCGGAGCGTGGGCGACCTGAGGCTTGCGTACGAGGTGCTGGCCGGAACCGATCCGCGAGACCCACGCGCCGTCCCGGTGCCCGTCTACGGCGAGCCGCTCCCCGGACGCGTGAAGGTCGCGGTCGTGGCGGACCCCGGCGGGCACGGCGTCCACCCGACGGTTCGCGGAGCCGTCGCGACGGCGGCCGACGCGCTCCGCGACGCCGGATACGACGTGCGCGAGGTGGAGGACGTGCCGCGGTTGGACGAGGCCCTCGACGCCTACGGCCGGATCACGGTGACCGAGTTCGCCCCGAGCTGGCCGGTGGTGCGCACGCTGCTCGGCAAGGGTGGGGACCGCTATGTCGAGATGATGATGGAGCGGACCCCGCCCGCGAGCGCGGACGCACTGATGAAGCTGATGGGTACCTGGCTGAACATCCGCCGCTCCTGGGCCGAATTCCTCGACGAGTACCCGCTGTTGCTCGGCCCGGTCTTCACCGAGCCGCCGGTCGAGCCGGGGCTGGAGTCGCGTGACAGGCCGGGCAGGGACCGGGTCGGGTCGGGGATGCGCCTGTGCACCGCGACCAGCTTCGTCGGCGTACCCGGCGTGGCCGTACCGACCGGATTGGCCGACGGACTCCCCTGCGGAGTCCAGATCGTCGGGCGGGCGTTCCGGGAGGACCTGTGCCTGGACGCGGCCCAGGCGATCGAGGACCGGCTCGGAGTTCTCACCCCGGTCGACCCCCGCGCGGGAGGCCTGTCCGGTTGAGACCCTGAACCGTGGAGGGCACGCGACCCGGCGTCCTGGGGCAGGCCCTCGCATCGTAGGGTCCTGGTACGCCAGGGGGGGCGAACCTTCCTGCTGCGGTGTTCAGGGGAGGGACATCCGATGGGTTGGGTCAGAGGGGCGGCTGTCGGGGCGGCCGTGCTGCTGGTGGCGACCGATCCACTGCTGACGGGCTGAAGGCGGCAGCGGTCCTGCGCGCGGCAAAGAAGGACACCATCGGTTCCGTGTCCGCGCTGATGGAGCCGGTGTTCGCGATTCCCGCGGAGCGGGACCAGCCGTCGTACCCGAGATCGTTCGTCGTGTTCAGCAAGGCGAGCGGGCGGGAGAGCGGGCAGGCCACGGCTGTGCACTACTTCGTGCAGGAGGCGCCCGGCGGGGAGTGGAAGGCGGCCGTGGAGACGTGGGTGGCCACAGCGGCTGCAGTGCCGCTGGACACGGAGAACGTCGGGAAGTTCGCCGGCCTGTCGGTACAGCTGCGGAAGACGGCGGTGGGTGCGGTCGGCCGGGACGCGGCGGGGGCGGCCGCACTGTCGCCCACAGCGGACGCGGACCGGGCCGTGTGCGGCCGTTTCGCGGACTCCATGAGCTTCACGACCCCGGACGAGCCGGAGAGCGAACAGTTCGCGCCCGGCCCTCTGACCGACGAGATGGTCAGGGAACTGGGCGAGAGGGCGAAGGCGCCGAAGCTCAAGGGGTTGGTCACGTACGCGTTCGCGCACGAGGTGACCGGTCCGCAGCTGCCCGTGCTGAAGCTGGACAACGGGACCTCGCTGGTCGCCTGCCCCCTCCTGCGCACGGAGAAGGTGAGGGGCAAGGATGCGATGGTCACGTTCACCTTCGCCGAGGGAACCGACTCCAGCGCGCTGCTGGATGCCAAGGGCAAGAAGTGGCGCAGCTCGGACGCGGAACTGAGCCTGACGGCTCTGATCGAGCTACCGCCCGCCGGCACCCCGGGCCCGGCGCAGGTGGCGTCCTGCAACTGCCTTGAGGCGCAGCTTCTGGAGGTGACGGGAAAGCGCGCCGACTGAACCCGGCCGGCCGTCGCTCGACGCGGCGAACTCCTTCCGGGCGGCCGGCGGTTCCGCGCCGTTCTGTTACGCGGCCATGACATTCCGACACTTTTGAACGCGATCAACAGTCGCTAGATTATTGAACATGATCAAAATCGAGTACGGGGCATGGGTGAGCGAGTTCGAGGCCGAGCGGGAGCGCCGGGCGGCCGTGGGCGACCCCGACTGGGGAAAGGGCGCGCAGGTGCCGGCCGAGATCGTCCGCAGCATCCAGAAGTTCCAGGTCGGCGAGGACGGCGACGGCTCCGCACTCTCCGGCAAGGCCGATCTCGCGGGTGACCCGGTCTACTCCGCGGCGGTCCGGCTCTTCATCGCCGAGGAACAGAACCACGCGCGGATGCTGAAGCTGCTGCTGGCGGCCGGCGGGGCCGACACCCTCGACGGGCACTGGAGCGACGCGGCCTTCGTCCGGGTCCGGCGGCTCCTCGGACTGCGGGTCGAGCTGCTGGTGTTGATGATCGCCGAGGTGGTCGCGCTTGGGTACTACCAGGCTCTGCGCGACGGCGCCGCCGACCCGCTGACCACCGAGGTCGCGGGCCGGATCCTGGCGGACGAGGAGCGGCACGTCCCCTTCCACTGCCTGCGCCTGCGGGAGGGGCTCGCTGGGCTGCCCCGGCCCGCCCGCCGGGCGGTGACGGCCGTGTGGCGCGGACTGCTGGCCGGCGCCGCCACCCTGGTCGCGGTGGACCACGGTCCGGCCTTGCGGACCCTCGGAGTGGGCCGCGGCGCCTTCGTCGCGCAGACCATGCGCTCCTCCGCGTGGATGGCCCGCGCGATGTCGGGCGGCCCGGTTCCCGCACCGGCGCGGGCGGACGCGGACGCGGGCACGGGCGTGTGACCTCGTGGTTGTCCGCCCGATCCGTCCGGGCGGGTCTCACATCGAGGTGCGCGGGGCGGCCGGGGACGGTGTGGACGGCGTGGCCACTGGGTGCAGTGACAACCGCTCGGCACCGCCGTCCGCACCCAGGCCCGCGAGCAGGCGCAGACCGTCCTCGGCGGAGCTGCCCGGGGGCGCGGACAACACCAGTAGCTCCATGCCCGATTCACCCGGTAGCGCGAAGTTCTCCTGGTGCAGTTCCAGCAGTCCGACCAGCGGGTGCCGGTACGCCTTGCGTCCATGGGTGCGGGCGCGCACGTCGGCGCGGGCCCAGAGGCGGCGGAAGCGCTCGCTGGCCATCGCCAGCTCGCCGATGAGCGAGGCCAGGCGGGGGTCGTCCGGGTAGGTGCCGGCGGCCAGGCGCAGGTGTCCGACCACGTCGAGGGTGCAGTGGTCCCAGTCCGCGTAGAGGCCGCGCTCGGCCTCGTCGAGGAAGATGTGGCGGGCGGTGTTCAGGCCCGGCAGCGGCCGGCCGTAGAGGAGTCCGGCGAGGCGGTTCCCGGCGAGCACGTCCAGGCGGTGGTTCATGATCAGCGCGGGTGCGCCGGCGACCAGGTCGAGGACGCGCAGCACCTCCGGCCGGACCTTCCCGCCCGGCGCCTTCGTCCGGCGGCGGCGCTGCCCGGCGAGCCGGCAGAGGTGTTCGCGTTCGGTCTCGTCGAGGCCGAGGACGCCGGCGAGCGCGTCGAGGACCTGCTCGGAGGGCTGGGTCGCGCGGCCCTGCTCCAGGCGCACGTAGTAGTCGACGCTCACACCGGACAGGTGCGCGACCTCCTCGCGGCGCAGCCCTTCCACCCGGCGGCGGCTGTCGGTGGGGATGCCGGCGGCCGCCGGGTCGACCCGGGAGCGCCGGGTCCGCAGGAAGCCCGCAAGATCGTCCATGCCTCCCAGTATGGCCTCGGTGATGCCCCGTGAGGGTGGCCCTGCCGATACCAGGAAGTCCCGTCCGACGGAAGAGGCGCCCCTGAACGCCGGGCGCCGCTGCGTCCAGGATCGAGGCATCCGATCCGAAGGAGTTCCCATGAAGACGCTGATCGTCCACGCCCACCCGGAGCCGCAGTCGCTCAACAGCTCGCTGAAGGACCTCGCGGTGTCCACCTTGGAGGCCGCCGGGCACGAGGTCCTGGTGAGCGATCTGTACGCGATGAACTGGAAGGCGGTCGTGGACGCCGCGGACTACGGCCCCCACGCCTCGAGTCCGCTGAGGGTCGCCCGGGACTCGGGACGGGCCTTCGACGCCGGGACGCTCACCCCGGACGTCCTCGCCGAACAGGAGAAGCTGCTCTGGGCCGACACGGTCATCTTCCAGTTCCCGCTGTGGTGGTACACGATGCCCGCGATCCTCAAGGGCTGGGTGGACCGGGTGTTCACCTGCCGGTTCGCGTACGGCGTCGGCGAGCACAGCGACACCAAGTACGGCGAGCGCTTCGGCGAAGGCACCCTCGCGGGCAGGAAGGCCCTGCTGTCGGTGACCATCGGCGGCCCTGAGTCGCACTACTCCGCTCGCGGGATCAACGGCCCCGTCGAGGACCTGCTGTTCCCGTTCCAGCACGGCATCCTCTATCACCCGGGCATCGAGGTGCTGCCGCCGTTCGTGCTGCACGGCACCGACCGGATGACCGCCGAGGCCTACCCGGACGTCGCCAAGGCCTGGCAGCAGCGCCTGCTCACCCTGGAGTCGACCGAGCCGATCGCGTTCCGGCCGCAGAACTTCGGTGACTACGAGATCCCCTCCCTGCACCTGAAGGAGGGACTGGAGCCTGCGGGCCGCACGGGTTTCGGGCTGCACCTGCGCGGCTGAGATCGCCCGCCGAGCCCCGGGCCATCGGCCGGCAGGCAACTGGTCCACCCGTTGCGGGCTCGGAGCTGGACGCAGCCGGTAGACGCCGGCTCGGGCTGTTCCTTGCCTGAGCGTGTCCCTTAACCCGTGGCTTCGGTGATCCTCCGCGGGCAGGCTGGGCACATGGTTGCATTTTCCTCCGCCTCGACGAACTCAGATGACCGGCGGGCCGTCGAACACATCAGGGGCCGCTCCCTGCCTCAGGAGTGGCCCGCCGCCGCGCTGACTGCGGGCAGTCGGGTCGCTGTCGTCCGTGATCCGCACGGGGGCGGCCGCCCCTGGCGGAACGAGTTCCTGGGCACCATCGACGACATGGGAGCGCCCGAGCTCGTGGGGAGCTCCCCTGCGCGTGCCGGGGAGTTGGCCTACTGGGTCGTCTTCGACGGGCCGCAGTACGACAGCGACGGGGACGGCCCGTACCGCAAGGCCCTGATCTGGGACCGGTATCTGCGGCCCGAGCCCCATCTCCCCGGTTCGGCCTCGACCGGTCCCCGAAGCCGGCAGCCGGTAGCCGGCAGCCGGTCACAGCACTAGCTTCACCCCCATGAATTCATCGGCACAGGTGTACGGCAGAGAGTTTCGTGTGCGCGACCTGGGTCCGGTACTTGCCGCACTGCTCCTCTCCCTCCCGCTGGCCACGGTCGGCACCGGACTGTACGTCTCCGGCACTTCGGCGGTCCGCACCGCCGCATACGCCGCCGAGATCACCCGTCTGAACGCCGCTGAGGAGGTCTGAGCGAGGGCGGGCGGGACAGCGCCCGGCTGACCTCGGGGGCATGTGCGGCGAAGGGACCGAGGTCGGTGGCGCGGGGGTAGGCGGGGTGGTCCCGATAGGTGTCGAGCCGGTCCAGGGCGCGCAGGCCGTAGTACGCGGACGGTTCCGCCGCTGCCGCAGCGCGTGCGGGGCGGGCGGTTCCGGCGGCGACCGCCGGGAGGATCTGCTCGAACAGGGCCTGGCAGGCACGGATACCGCGGAGCATGACCTGGTGGTAGCGGTCCTCGGGCCCGATGGGGAAGCGGTGTTCGGCCAGGACCGGACCGGTGTCGATGCCGGCGTCGACCTCGTGGACGGTGGCGCCGTACTCCGTGTCGCCGTGCAGCACGGCGAACAGGACGGCCACCGAGGGCAGTCCGCGATGCTGCGGCAGCAGTCCGTTGTGGATGTTGAGGATGCGCAGGCCGTCGGCGCGGAGCAGGGGCTCCCGGAAGATCTGCCGGTTGTTGAGGGACCACACGATGCCGTCGGTGCAGGCCCGGGCCAGCGTAGCGGCGTGGGCGTTGACGTCCACCCCCGCGAGGTGGGGCGCATCGGCGGCCGCGGCGTCCAGTGGGTCGGTGGAGCAGACCAGGTCGACCGGGTGACCGCGGGTGGCCGCGTGGGTGACGGCGCGGCGGAGCAGGGCTCCCTCTCCTACGAAGATCATGCGGACGCCTCCTCTCGGGCGGCGGTCAGGTGCTCGCAGACCTGCTCCAGCGTCAGGTTGCGTACGAGGCAGTCGAGACGGCCGGTGAACCGCTGGGCCTGACCGGGGGTCAGCAGGTCCGAGGAGACGGCGGCGAGCATCTCGACGAGGGCCAGGGAATCGCCGCCGAGGGCATGGAACTCGGAGTCCGCCGACAGCAGCGCGCCGTCGACGCCGAGGACCTCCGCCCAGTGGTGCCTGACACGTGCCTCCACGGTGACGGGGGCAGGTGCGGATTCCGATACGGGTACGGGTGCGGGTGCGGGTGCGACCGGCGTGGAGGAGGCGAACGGGTCGGGGAAGGCGTCGAGATCGGCCTTGCCGCTGACCGTGCTGGGCAGGGTGTCGATCACGAGGACATGGGCGGGGACGAGGTACGCCGGGAGTGTCCGGGTGAGCTCGGTCCGCAGGGTGCCGCCCAGGTCCCCGCCCACCGCGGGATCACCGGCGTGCGGCAGTACGTACGCGCAGAGCACGGCCGCCGTGGAGCGCGGGCGGCGCCGGGGCACGACGACGGCGCGGTGCACGGCCGGGTGGGCTTCGAGGGCGGCGACGACCTCGGCGGGGTCGACGCGGTGCCCGGCGATCTTCACCTGCTCGTCGATGCGCCCTGCGAACTCGACCGCGCCGTCGGCCAGTCGGCGTCCGAGGTCACCGGTGCGGTAGGCGCGGACGCCGTCGGGGCCGGCGGTGAAGGGTGAGGGACGGCCGTCGGACGGACCGAGGTAGCCGCGGGCCACCTGGACCCCGCGTACGACGATCTCGCCGGTGCGGCCGGTGTCGCCCGGTCCGCTGCCGATGGTCTCGCCGTCCTCGGTGACGAGGTCGACCCGGGCGTACGGGCCGGGGAGGCCGATCGGGACCGTGGCGCCGCTCTCGCCGCCGTCCACGGTGTGGGCGAGTACGGCGACGGTCGCCTCGGTGGGCCCGTACGCGTTGATCACACGGCAGTCGGCCCCGAAGGCGGCGTGCGCGGACCGTACGGCGGTGGGGGTGAGAGGCTCGCCGCCCAGCAGCAGGGTGCGCAGGCGGTGCGCGGGGCCGCTGCCCGCGGCGCCGCTGCCCGTGCCGCCGAGAAGGGCGAGGTGGGACGGGGTGAGCGCGAGGGTGTCGGCACGGTGCTCGGCGACGAGCTCGCGCAGGGCGGCGGGTGAGGGCGTGCCGGGGGCGAGGACGGCCGTTCCGCCGGCCAGCAGGGGCAGGAAGAGGGGGAAGCACGAGATGTCGAAGGCGTAGGAGGAGGCGAAGCCGAAGCGCGTGCGGCCGGTGACCTGGCAGACGCCGGTCATCCAGCGGACGAATCCCATGAGGCTTCCGTGCTCGATCTGCACGCCCTTGGGACGGCCGGTGGAACCGGAGGTGTGGATGACGTACGCGAGGTCCGCGGGCCGTACGTCCGCGGCGTCCTCCGTCTCCGTGTCCGGGCCGGGAGCCTGTTCGAGGAAGTCCTCCACGGCGAGCAGGGTGCCGGGTACGAAGGGGGCGAGGCCCTCGGCCAGGTGTCGCCCGGTCAGGCAGAGACCGACCCCGGCCCCCAGGAGGATCTCTTTGATCCGTGCGCCGGGATGGCCGGGGTCGAGCGGCACGTAGGCGGCGCCCGCCTTGAGGATGCCCCACAGGGCGCTCACGCCGGCGGACGTGCGGTCGACGACCAGTCCCACCAGGTCCTCGCGTCCTACGCCGCGGCGCCGGAGCCCGGCCGCGACGGTGTCGGAGCGTCGGTCGAGTTCGGCGTACGTGACCACGCCCTCGGGCCCGTCGAGCGCGGGCGCGTCGGGGGTGCGGGCGGCCTGGGCGCGGAAGGCGTCCACGACGGTGAGTTCGGGGACGGCCGGAGCCGGGACGGCCGGAGCCGGGACGGCCGGAGCCGGGACGGCCGGAGCCGGGACGGCCGGAGCCGGGACGGCCGGAGCCGGGACGGCCGGGTCCGGGACGGCCGGGTCCGGGTCCGCCGCCTGCGGTGCGGGGCCCGTGGCCGCCGCGTCCGCCTCGACGGGGAGGTGCGCCGGAGATGCGGTCGCCGGACCCGCCCCCGCCCGGCCCCCGGGGCGGACCTCCGCGGCCGTGCCCTCGGTTTCGAGGCCGGCCAGTGCCGTGTCCAGCAACCGCGCGGCGCGGGCGGCGAGGTCAGGGCCCCCGCCGCGGACGCCGAGCGTGATCTCGGTCGCCGTGCCGCTCTCGGCGGCGACGAGGGAGAGCGGGACCAGTGGGGCGTGCACCGGCAGTGCGTAGGCCGTGGACGCCGTGAAGCCGCCCCCGGAGAACTCCGCCAGGTCCAGGCGGCCGAGGTGCGAGACGACGGCCGACGCGAGGTGCCGGTCGGTACGTGACGCCACGGCCTGGGCGGTGCGCAGCAGTGCGGCGGTCACGGGCCGGGGCAGCGGCGCGAGGGCCGTTTCGAATCCGGCGGCGAGTTCGCGGTCCCCGGCCAGGGCGGTCAGCAGGCGGGTGTGCGCGGCCGTCCAGTCCTCTCCGGGGCGCAGGTCCAGGAACAGCGGCAGGCTCAGGTTGCCCGTGGCCGCGATCCCGGGGCGGTGGCGGCGCAGGTCGACGGGGACCATGACGCGGGTGTCGAGTCCTGCGGCGTCGGTCAGGGCCTGGGCGAGGCGGGCGGTGAGCGCGGGATGGCGGCCGGGCAGGGTGCGGCGCAGCCACAGCGTCCGGAGCGGGCGGCCGCCGGCGTCGGCCGGGCCGAGCGGGGAGCGCCGGGGAGGCGTCGGCGTGGGCCGCCTCCTGGTGCTGCCGAGCCGGCGCAGCAGCCCGGCGTCGGTGTCCGTGCCGAGCGCGGGCCGGGCGGGCTCGCCGCGCAGGGCTCGGAAGACCTCCCGTACCCAGGTCAGGGCGCCGTGACCGTCCATCATGGCGTGCGAGGCGCTGAAGACGACGGTGGTGGCCGCCGTCGCGTCGGCGCCGGGCACGATCAGTACGTCGCAGCCCGGCGGTTCCGTCCGCCGCGACGGCCCGGCGGGCAACGCGAACGTCCCCGGCGCCGAGTCGGCGTACGCACCGGCGCGCGGTACGTCGTACCGCACCTGCGGCGGCGGACCCCCGGCGCTCCACATCGCCCCGGCATGCACGAGCCGTGACCCCGGGCACGACTCGGCGGCCCGTGCCAGGGCTGCCTGGAAGTCCTGGGGGGCGGGTACGCCGTCGCCCTGGACGACGATGCGCAGGGCCATGGCCCCGCGGGCGTCCCCTGCCGACAGGTAGAGGCGTTCGGTGGGCGACACCGGACGCCGGTAGCGGACGTCGGTGCCGACGCCGACACCGGAATCGGTGCCGGTGTCGGCACTGGCATCGACCTGATGGGAGGTCATGACTTCGTGTTCCCTTGTTCGGTGTGGTCGGGTGCGGGGCGGGCCGGTGCGGCGGTGCCGGTGGAGGCGGCCGGGCCGGCGGTCCAGGCGGCGACGCCGCCCACCTCGTTCACCCACTCCCCCAGTGCTCGCAGCCCGTCGGCCTGGGTGCGCGGAGCCGCGTAGCCGAGGTCGTGGCGGGCGGCAGCGGTGTCGTACGTCGCCGAGCGGGTCAGCAGCGCCATCATGTAGCGGCTCAGGGGCGGAGCCGCGTCCGTACCTCCTCCTCCGCCGCCCGCGGACCGGTGGCGCAGGTGCCAGCCCGTCTCGACCGCCGCGGCCAGCCCGCGGCCGAGGACGAGCGGGATGCGCGGGGCGGGCGGCGGGCAGTCGAAGAGGGCGCCGACCCGGGCCAGGAACGGCCACAGGTCCGTCTCCTCGCGGTCCACGACGAAGTAGGCCTTGCCGCCGACCCGCCCGGCGGGGGCGAGCGCGGCCCGCAGGCAGGCGTCCACGGCGTTGTCGACGTGGCAGAGCGACACCAGGACCCGTTTGCCGCCCGACAGGTCGGGCAGCCGCCCCGCGCGCATGGCCTCGACCATGCGCGGCAGGAATCCGGCGTGGTCGCGCGGCCCCCAGATGCCGCGCGGCCGTATGGCGCAGGTGGTGAACTCCGGGCCGTCGGCCGCTCGTACGTACTGTTCGGCGATCGCCTTCGTCTCGGAGTAGAGGTTGAACCACCGATCCGGGTACGGGGTGCTCTCGTCGATGCCGAGCCGGTCGCCCTCCCGTACCCGCATCAGCGCGCTCGGGCTGGAGACGAACACGAACCGCCGTGCCCCCGCCGACCGCGCCGCCGCCAGCAGCCGCTGCGTGCCGGTGACGTTGGCGGCCTCGAACTGCGCGCGGCTGCCGTGGTCGACGACCCGTGCCGCGCTGTGCAGGACCGCCTCGCAGCCTTCTGCCGCCCGCCCGAGCGAATCGCCGTCGGTGAGGTCGCCGGTGACGACCTCGACGCCGGGCAGGAAGCCCAGTTGTGCGGCGTCCCTGCCGGGGCGCACCAGGGCGCGGACCTGATGGCCCTGGCGCAGGGCACCGTCGACCAGGTGCCCGCCCAGGAATCCGGATGCTCCGGTGACCAGGATCTTCACAGTGCCCGCCACCAGGTCGCGCCGTAGAGCATGGTGCGCCCGACCACCGAGGCGGTCCCGTGTCCGGCCTCCCGGCCGCGCGGCAGCGCGAGCGGGATCTGCGCGGCGTGCACGCCGATGCTGAGGAAGGCGTCGATCCACCACAGCCACCGCAGCACCGGGAGGTCGGGGACGTCCCCGGTCGCGGCCCACACCGCCCCGCCGACGAGGTACGCCCATCCGGCGAGCGGTACGATCCGGGCCGCCCGCCGGCCCGCGGACGACGCGGGCCGGGCCTGCTGCCGCTCGGCCCAGCGGGCCAGCTCCTCGCGGCCGATCTTGGCGTTGTGCCGGATGTCCACCGGGAAGCCGGGGTGGCGCAGGAAGTCCTGGAGGCCGGTGGTCGGGGCGTACTCCTCGGCCATCGTGCGCAGCTCGGCGACCAGGTTCGTCCACGCGCCTTCGTCGAGCGCTGCCCCGTCCGGCCCGGGCTCGGTCTCCACGCAGACGACGGGCCGTTGCGCGCCGGCCGGCCCGATGCCGACCAGGGCGGTACGCCGGACCAGCGGATGGGCGTTGAAGACTCCCTCGCAGCGCACGGTGTGCAGGTCCCGGTGGCTGGTGCGGACCCGCTGGGCGGAACGCCCGCAGAACCACAGCCGTCCTTCGGCGTCGAGGTGGCCGAGGTCGCCGGTCCGGTGCCAGATGCGGGGCGCTTCGCCGTCGGGGCGTTCCTCGGTCGCCTTGTGCGCGGCGTCGGACCGGGGAGCCCGGTGGTAGCGCCGGCTGACGGAGTCGCCGTGGACCAGGATCTCGCCGACGCGCCCGGCCGGCAGGCCGGTTGCGGAGTCGAAGCGGGCGAGCGGGCCGTCGGTGACGGGGGCGATCGCCACGCGGGTGCCGGGGACGGGCCGGCCGACGCAGGTCCCTTCGCCCGCGGCGGCACCGGCCGCGGTACCGCCGCCTGCGCGACCGGTGTCGGCCTCGTCGTCGCCGAGGATCTCGGCCGCCTCGATCGAGGTGATCGGCAGTACCTCCGTGGCCCCGTAGGTCACATGGATCCGCGCCTTCTCGTCGAGGACGGAGCGCAGCGCGGCCACGACCGCGTCGGGCACTGGGGCCCCGCCGGAGACGACGCAGTGCAGGTCGGGCAGCGGGTGGCGGCCGCGGGCGGCGCCGGTGAGGTGCCCGGCCAGGTTCCGCAGCAGGGCGGGCGAGGCGAACATCGTGGTGACGCGGAATCGTTCCAGCGCGTCGACGAGCAGCGCCGGGTCCGCCTGGGCGACCCGGGCGGGCGCGAGCGGCGCCAGGACCAGGGTGGATCCGTAGACCAGGTCGAGCACCCCGTAGAAGGGCAGCGTGACCAGGGAGACGTCGTCGCGGGTGCGGCCGTGGACGGCTTCTATCTGGCGGGCGATGGACAGCGCCATGCGGTGGGTGTACTCGACTCCCTTGGCGGGGCCCGTGCTTCCGGTGGTGAAGCCGATCATCAGCAGGTCGTCCCCGCCGGCCGGCGCGGCCGTGTCCGCGTCCGCGTACTTCCCGGTCGCGGGGGTGGCGCGCAGCGCGTTCAGCGTGTGGCCGCGGCCGAGCCGGCGCCGGCCCAGGGTGACGGGCACGCGTACCCCGGCGAAGGTACGGCGGCCCAGGACGCGCACGAGCTGGGCGAGGGGCGGCCCGATGAACGCCTCGGCGCCCACGGCCCGGTAGCAGTGCAGCATGCGCCGTACGCCCATGCCGGGATCCACGACGACGGGCACGGCCCCGACCCGGAACAGCGCGAAGCAGAGGGCGAACAGCTCCGGCCCGGGTGGGGCCATCAGCACCGTCCTGGTGCCCCGGGTGATCCCGGCGCGCCGGAATCCGCGGGCCAGCTCCTCGACGGTCTCCTGCAACTCGCCGTAGGTGAGGGTGGCGTAGCTGCCGGGGCCACGGCCGTCGGGGTGGATGACGGCGGGCTTGCCGGGAAAGGCGCGGGCGTTCCGCTCCAGCCATCCGGCCACGCTGTCCGTGTCGGTGGCCGGCTGCTCCACTGCGGGGCCGCCGCCGGTCGGTTTCGTCTGCGGCACGGGACTCACCACCCCTCGGGCCGGTAGAGGGCACACGCCGCGCTGGGGCCGGCGCCGACCGACACGAACAGGAACTGGTCGTGGTCGTCGTGGCGTACGCCGTCCAGCGCCCGGAGGTAGCCGAGGACCGGCGCCGCGGTGTGCGGCTCGCCCTTCACCCCGGTGCCGTCGGCGGTCGCGGACGGGCCGATCACCAGCGTCCGGTCGAGGTCGATGCCGGTCTCCTGCGCGTAGTCGGCGGCGGCACTCGCCGCGAACTCGCCCAGCCGCTGCGCGTGGTCCGGCTCGCGCCGGACGGTGATCGTGGTCCGCCCGTGCCGGCCCATGGTGTCGGTGTCGAGGTAGCCCTCGACGTCGGTGGGCCGGTCGGCGGTGTAGTGGCGTACCGGCCCGAATCCGGCGTGGGGGTCGGCACTGCGCTCCAGCAGGAGGGCGCCGGCCAGGTCCGCGTACGGGTAGCCGGGGTCGCGGTCCGCGTCTCCGCCGGGGTGCACGTCGGCAGCGGTGATCAGGAGCCGCTCGGTGCTTCCCGTCTCCAGCAGGGCCTGGCCGGCCTGGACGGCGTTGAGTACGCCGCAGGCTCCGTTCATCAGGTCGAAGGAGAAGCCGGCGGCCGGTTCGGGGTCGGCGATGTAGTCGAGGTTGATGCCGACCTCCTTCTGGACCAGGGCCGACATGGCCGGTTCGAAGGTGTTGTGTTCGCGGTAGACGCCGACGTTGATGAGGACGCCGATCGAGGATGCCGGCACCCGTGCCTGCGCCAGGGCGCCGCGGGCGGCGCGGCCCGCGAGGTCCACGACGGAGGCCGGGGCGGACGCCGTGTCGGGCAGGGCGGTTGCGGCTGCGGTGATGACCATGCCCATGGCTCAGACCCCCACGTTCGTCAGCGTCGCGGACAGGGCACCGGTGACCACGCCGGAGGCGGCCGGCACCAGCAGGTACTTGGCCCCGGGGCGGGCGCTGCCCGCTCTGAGGTGCTCGCACAGCGTCAGGAAGTGCGAGGTCGTGGCGGTGTTTCCGTACCGCTCGACCACGGAGAGGGAGTCGGGCATGGGGGCGGCGAACTCGGCCTCGGCCGTCTGGTTGACGTAGTCGATGAAGCGGGTGCCGACCTGGTGCTGGATGACGTAGTCGAACTCCTCACCGGCGAACGCCCGCCCCTGCTTGGCCAGGAAGTCCCCGTGGAAGCGCGGCCACAGCTTGAGCCGGTCGCGGTTGTGCATCTTCTTGTTGTCCGTGTAGAGGGAGATGCCCGGGTTGCGGTCGCTGGGCATGCCCATGCACAGGTGGGAGTACTCGGAGCAGGTCATCAGCTCGATGTAGTGGATGCGGTCGGCGGAGTCGGCGGAGACGTCCAGGACGACCGCGGCCGCCGAGTCCCCGACGGAGAGCGAGGCGAACTGCGGGTCGTAGGAGTCGGCCATCTCGCGTGCGGCGGTCTGCGCGACGCGGGTCGCCTGCTCGCCGCTGACGACCAGGCCGCGCCGCACGGCACCGGAGCGGATCATCCGGTCGAGCAGCCACACGCCGGTCATCATTCCGGCGCAGGCGTTGGAGACGTCGAAGTGGATGGCGGAGCGGGCGCCGAGCTCCCCGGCCAGCATCGCGGCGAAGGACGGCTCGAAGGTGAAGCGACTGCCGTCCTTGAAGCGGGTGATCGAGGCGGAGATGACGATGTCGAGGTCGGCCGCCCGGTAGCGGGAGGACTCCAGCGCGTCCCGGGCGGCGGACAGGGCCATCCCGAACGAGTCCTCGCCGGCCGCCGGTTCGGGGTCGTACACGCGCCGCTCGGTGATCCCGGTGATCTTCTCGATGTCCACCTCCCCCAGCCCCGGGACCAGGGCGGCGAGTTGAGGTGTGGTCTGGACCGTGGCCGGAAGGCAGAGGCCTAAGGCTTCTATTCGGCTGTATGCGGTGGTGCTCATGTGTGTGGCTCTCCGTAGCGGTCCGCCCAGGGCATGGGAGTGCCAAGGCGGTGGTTGACAGAGGGATTCAAAGGGCGTCCGGGGAATAACGGACAGTCAAGTTACCGTAGCGTACGGAGATGTCGACGATGTGTCAGGGCTTCGCAAATCAGGAATATATGGTCGAATATCGGCCACTCGCTGCCAGTTGTCGCCGCTCGCCGCCGCCGCGACACCAAGCAGAATCCGAGCGTCCGCCCCTCTCGGCGGCACTCACGCCCTCGAAAACCTGTCCGGAACCGCTCGGTCCACCTCGCGGGGTGTGACGGCCACCACGAGCACGTGCGGACCAACCAGCCAAACTGGTGATCGATTTCCGGCCGCAGAGTGGGTATGATCGCCGGCAGCAAGGCCGTAGCGCAGAGGTCGTCGCGCCCACGCATCGAGCTGGAGGACGTCGGTTCGAATCCGACCGGTCTTGCGTCTACTTCCGCAGTTCTCCCTTCAAGTCGTGATGGCCGCCGGGCACCGGCGAATGAAACCGGTGGAGTGGTGATGACACAGCCGACACCCGTACGGTGCCCCGCGATCGAGCACCCCGACCTGCCTCCGGCCGACCCGGCCCGCCTCGACCCGCTGCTCGCCCGGCTCGCCACGGACCGGCCCGTCGAGACCGACGAGACCTTCCCGCTCGGCACCCTGCGCACCGACGGCCGCATCGACCTCTGCAAGCAGGGGCTCGGCCCGGCCGGCGCGGCCCGCCTGCTGCCGGCCGCCACCGCCTCCGCGCACGCCAGGCACCTGCTCCTCGGCACCAATGCCATCGGCGACGCGGGCGCCGGCACCCTGGCCGAGGCCCTCACGGGCGACCACGGGCTGCACACCCTCTACCTCGGCTGCAACCGGATCGGCCCCGACGGGGTGGACTCCCTCGCCGGCGCCCTCGGCGACGACACGACCGTCCGCGCCCTGTGGCTCAAGCGCAACCCGCTCTTCGGGGACGGCGCCCGCACCGTGGCCGCGCTGCTGCGCCGCAACACCGTCCTGCGCACCCTCGACCTGGTCAACACCGGAATCGGCGCCGACGGCGTACGCCTCCTGCTCTACGCCCTGCTGGAGCGCGAGCAGCCCCTGGAACGGCTCTTCCTCGGCGGCAACGGCCTCGGCCCGGACGCCGCCCCGCTGCTGGCCGCCCTGATACGGGAGGCCGGGGTGCGCGAGCTGTACGTCCCCGCCAACCACCTCGGCGACGAGGGCGCCGCGGCCCTCGCCTCCGCCGCGGCCGACTCCGCCCACCCGGTCCGTCTCGGGCTCGGCGGCAACGGCATCGGCGCCGCCGGAGCGCGTAGCCTGGCCGCCTCCCTCGGCGGCATCGAAGCGCTCGACCTCGGGCGGACCATGTCGGAGCGCAGCCTCGGGTCCCCCGGCAACGACCCCGGCGACGAAGGGGCGTACGCCCTGGCCGCGGCCCTCCCCGGCAGCCCCCTGCGCCGGCTGGAGCTGCGCCACACAGGCCTCACCGGGCGCGGTGCGAAGAACCTGCTCGCGGCGGTGCCCGCCGACAGCCCGCTGGAGTACGTCGGCCTGGGTCCCGGCCTGCCCCGTCGTGTGAAGCGCTCGTTCACCGAACGGCTCCGTCCCGCCCGGGCGGCCCACCCGGACCTGCGCGCCATCGGCAGTGTGTACCGGTGAGCGTGGAGAACGCCGAACTGCGCGGCGGCCTGCGGCCGGAGGACCACTCGGCGTGGCAGCGGATCCGCCGCCACGCCGTGCCCGGCTGGATGATCGAGCAGGCCACCGCGCACCGGCTGGCCGGTGACTGGCGGGCGGCCTGCGCGGCCGCCGCCGTGGACGTCGGCTTCGAGCTGCCCGAGCTCGCGGCCCGCTACGGCGCCGCCGTGGCCGAGGCGGTGGCGGAGGACCTGCGGCACCTCGCCCCGGACCTGCTGCGCTGGCACCTGCCGCGGCTCCTGGGCGGCCGCACCACCATCGCCCCCGCGCTGAGGATCCTGCTCGCCTCCTACGGTGGCCCCGGTGGGCCGGTCCTGTCGGTCACCACGCCCGTCATGACCGAGGGCTCGCAGCGGCTGCGCCTGCACTGCGCACCGGTCGTCGCCAAGAAGCGGAACCCGTACACGGGGCACGGCTTCGTGCCGGAGCACTGGACCGCGGTCCGGCCGTTCTGGGACGCCCGGTACGCGTCCGAGCTGGGCGTGCGCTTCGCCGCCCCGGACGGCCTCGCCGAGCGGATCGCCCCGCTGCGGGCCCGGGAGGACGTGGTCGGGGTCTATGAGGCGGCCGGCATCGCGTGCGATCTGGCCGTCCCCGCTCCGCAGCCGTACCAGCGCCCGGCGGACCCGAAGGCCCTCCTCGCGGGGATGCCCGTCGACCTCACGCGGCTCGTGCCGGAAGTGGCGCGGCTCGTGGCGGCCGGAGCAGGAGGCCGCTACCGGATCGCTGCCAACTGGCGCTCCTCCCTCCTGCTCGAACACACCGGATCCGACGGGCTCCGGGCCCGCGTCATCGAACAGGCCGAGGCACTCGCCGTCCCTGCCCTGCCCCGGTACGCCTGGCAGCGGCTCCCCGATCTCGAACTGGTCCGGACCGGCCTGGTCTCCCCGCGCCAGCTGCACCCCATGGTGGCCGCCGCGCTGTTCCCCGGCGCCGGACCGGCCGTGGGTCCGCCCGGCCCCGACACGGGCAGGCCGGTGCGGGTGCGCTGCCGCGGCGGGTGGCACGAGGTGCGCTCGCGAGGCGGCGTACTCGACGTGCCGCACACCCCCGAGGAGCAGCGACGGGAGCGTGCGATGCGGGCGTTCGGCGGCGCGGTCTCGGGGTGCTTCGCCGTGCAGCAGACCTGGACCACGGGCGAGGGACGGCTGCCGCGCGCCCTCCAGGCCCAGCGGCACGAGCTCTTCCTGCGCGTCCAGCACGGGGACACCCCGGGCGTGGTGGCGCTGCTGGACGCCGGTGTGGACCCGCGGATCCGCGACGCCCGCGGCCGCGGGCTGCTGCACGCACTCCACCTGCTCGACTACGACGTGCTGCTGCCCCGGCTGCTGGCGGCCGGACTCGACCTGGAGGCACGGGACAAGACGGAACGCACCCCGCTGCTGTCCGCCGTGCACTGGGGCGGTTCGGCGGACCTGGTCCGGGCCCTGCTGGCGGCGGGCTCCCGGGTCGACGTCATCGACGAGATGGAACTGTCGCTGTCCCAGGAGATCCGCCGCTACCGGCGCACCGACCTCACCTTCCTGCGGGACCGCGTCGACGAGGAGTTCCCCGGGAACGGCGCCGACTGGTTCGACGAACACATGGAGTACCGCGAGGAAGACCAGGACGACGAGGACGAGGAAGAGGACGACGACGCATGAGTGCGACCCAGCCCCGGCCCGCCCGAGCCCTGGCCGCCGCCGACGCCCTGGGTGCCCGGCTGAGCGCCACCCGCACCGAGCCCGCCACCAACCCCCAACTGGAGGCACTGGCACTGGCCGTGACGGCCAACCAGCCCGTCCTCCTGTGGGGCGAGCCGGGCATCGGCAAGTCCGCCGGCATGGAGCAGCTCGCCACCGCGCTCGGCGTGCGGCTGGAGACCGTCATCGCCAGCGTCCACGAGCCCTCCGACTTCGCGGGGCTGCCCATCGTCGGCGAGGACCCGGCCACCACGGGTGTCCCGATGGCCCCGCCGGACTGGGCGGTACGCCTCGCCCGCACCGGCCACGGGCTGCTGTTCTTCGACGAGCTGTCCTCCGCCCCGCCGGCCGTGCAGGCGGCCCTGCTGCGCGTGGTCCTGGAACGCCGGGTCGGAAGCCTCGAACTGCCGCCGGCGGTACGGATCGTCGCCGCGGCCAATCCGCCCGCCAGCGCCGCGGACGGCTGGCACCTCAGCCCGCCGCTCGCGAACCGCTTCGTCCACCTCGACTGGACGCACAACCCGCGCACCGTGGCCCGCGGCATGGCCGGCACCTGGCCCGAGGTGGCCATCCCGGCCGTCGATCCCGCCAAGGCCTCCGGTTCGGTCGCCCGGGCCCGCGGCGCCGTCTCCGGCTTCCTCACCGCCCGGCCGGGCCTGGTCCACCACATGCCGGCCGAGGCCGCCGGACGGGGCCGCGGCTGGCCCTCCCCGCGGACCTGGGAGATGGCCCTGCGGCTGCTGGCCACGGGGTACGCGGCCTCGACGGGCCGGGAGGCCCTGGCCACCGCGCTCACCGGCGCCGTGGGCGAAGCCGCCGGGATCGAGCTGCTCTCCTACCTCGAACACCTCGACCTGCCCGACCCGGACCGGGTGCTGGCCGACCCTGACGCCTTCGCCCTGCCGGAGCGCGGCGACCGGCAGCTGGCCTTCCTCATCGCCGTGGTCGCGGCCGTGCAGAGCGAGCTCACCCGACCCCGGTGGGAGGCGGGCTGGGCGGTCCTCGCCAAGGCTGTGGACGCGGGCGTGCCCGACGTCGCCGCCCGCGCCGCCGCCGACCTCGCCGCGATGCGCGACCTCGACTGGCCGGTGCCCGCCGGCATCGACGCCTTCGTGGAACTGCTCCAGCTGTCCGGCTCGCTGCCGGGCGGCAACTGAGCCCGGTCCGCCGTGCGTCCGGAGCTGGACCGCGCGAAGCTGCTGGCAGCCCGTTACAAGGCCGCCGAGACCCGTCCGTACCTCGCTTCCGCGCTGTACGCCCTGACCGTCGTCCCCTCGGCCGGGGTGCGCACCATGGGCGTCGACCGGCACTGGCGCTGCTACGTCTCACCCGCCTTCGTCGAGGCGACCCCGGTCGCCGAGCTGGCCGGCGTGTGGGTCCACGAGGTGGCGCACCTGCTGCGCGACCACCACGGCCGGGCCGAGCGCCTGCCCGCCGCCGACCAGGGCGACCCGGTCCGGGTCAACATCGCCCAGGACTGCGAGATCAACGACGACCTGCTGGCCGACGGGCTGGTGCTGCCCGAGGGCCGGATGGAGCCCAGGCTCTACGGCCTGCCCGCGGGCGGCCTGTTCGAGACCTACCTGCCGGCGATTCCCCCGACGCCCCACGGGCCGGACTGCGGTTCCGGCGCGCACGGCACGCCCGGGCCCTGGGAGCTGGGCGAGGACGGCGGCCCCGCCCGGGTCGGCCCGGTGGAGGCCGAGGCCCTGCGCCGGCAGACCGCCGAGGCCGTACGGGCCCACCGGCGCACCCGGGGCCGGGTCCCCGAGGGCTGGGCCCGGTGGGCCGAGGAGCTTCTGGAGCCCTCCGTCGACTGGCGCCAGGCTCTGGCGGGAGCGGTCCGCGAGGCCGCCGCGTGGGCGGCCGGCGCGGTGGACTACACGTACCGCCGCCCCTCGCGCCGGACGCCCGCGCTCGGCGGCCGGGTGGTGCTGCCCAGTCTGCGCAGGCCGCTGCCGCGGGTGGCCGTCGTCATCGACACCTCGGGATCGATGGGCCCGGACGAGCTCGCGGCCGCCCTAGCCGAAGTCACCGGCGTCCTGCGGGAGGTCGGCGTCGGCGGGAACCGGGTCGCCGTCCTCGCATGCGACGCAGACGTGCATGCCGTGACCCGGGTGCGCAGTGCCGGCGAGGTGACCCTGGCCGGTGGCGGGGGCACGGACATGCGGGTCGGCATCGGCGCGGCCCTGGCCCTGCCCGACCGGCCGAACGTCGTGATCGTGCTGACCGACGGGTACACGCCGTGGCCGGACGAGACACCGTCCTGCCGGCTGATCGCCGCACTGATCGGCAACACCCCGCCCGCACCCCCGTCCTGGGTGGAGACGGTACGCGTCGACCTGACCACGTGATCGCGGCCGCGCGCGTCAGGAACACACGCACCAGGGCAGATCGGACGATCGGGAACGGCAGCGGAAAGTTCGCCGCCACCAAGTGGCGTGTCTCCGGCGGGCTTTGCCGGTGCGGCACCGGCGGGGAAAGCCCCGGTCCCCTGTCGGTGGCAGGCGGGTGCCGCTCGTGCCGCGCCAATGCCCGTACGCACGCCTGATGTTGCCGGATCGGCATGGCCGGCGCGGCCCTCGACGACACCTCTTGTCACCCTCTGTGTTTAACAGCCCGCTAATCGGTAACAAAATGTAGTGACAGGCAGTCAATACTCGACGAAAGGCAGGACCATGAACCTCGTCAACGTGCTCATCCTCGTCGCGGTCCTCGCACTTGTCGGCCTTCTGATCGCGGCCCCCAGCGCCACCGTGCGGCGCAACCCGTTCCCGGGCCGCCGGCAGCGAGCCGACCACCGCCGCTCGGGTGCGCCCCGGTCGACCCGGGTACCCGGTCAGCGGGGCATCCAGCACCACGCGCCCTGACCCGGGCCCGTGCCCGCCCCGGCCGCCCGGCGCGGACCGCGGCCGCACACCCCCGTCCTCAGGCCGGCGTCCGGCGGCCGGGTCGGTGGGGGGTGAGGTACTTCACCGCGGGGTGGTGCCCCCGGATCGCGGAGCGCGTTTGCTAGATTGTCCGGCGGCCGGTCCACGGCCCCGGACGAGATGCGCCGTACCCGGTTACGCACGACGACGCGCGAGGTGCCGCACGAGCGGCGCCGTCCGCTGTCCGCACCCGGGCAGCGTCCTCGTCGAGCAAGATGGGCCGTACGTCATGACCGTGCCACTCACCCGCAGCCTGTACCGGACGACCGCGCACGCCGCGGGGGGACGTACCGGATCCGTCCGCACGGACGACGGACGCCTGGACGTCCGCCTCGCCCCGCCGCGCAAGAAGGTGCCCGGCACCACCAACCCCGAGCAGCTGTTCGCGGCCGGTTTCGCCGCCTGCTTCACCTCCGCGCTCGCGGAGGTCGCCGCCGGGTTCGGGGCGGATGCCTCCACCGCGCGCGTGGCCTGCGAGGTCCAGCTCGGCACCACGGACACGCCCGCCGGCTACGGCCTCGCGGTGGCGCTCACCGTCAGCCTGCCCGGGTGGCGGGCGGCGGACCTCCAGCCCCTGCTGCACCGGGCGGACGCGGTCTGCCCGTACTCGCAGGCCGTACGCGGCAACGTACCGCTGACGCTCCTGGCCGTGGACGAGCCGGCCGAGGCCGCCGAGGCCGCCGCCGATGACCGCGCCTGAGCCGGGGCCGGCCGGCCACGTCCCGGACGGCCCCGGAGTCCCGGTGCCCGAGCGCGGTGCCTGGCTGCGGCGCGGCATCAGCCGCAACGGCGGACCCCTCGTCGAGGACCGCGAAGTGGTGTGGCTGCAGGCCGGTTCGTACTACGCCGACAGCCGGGGCTTCGCCGGTACGACGTCCTTCGACGGCTCCCAGGTGCACTTCCACCACCTCACGGGCGAGCCCGGCGAAGACGCCGGCACCCTCCGGTGGGACGGTGCGAACCTCGTCGAGCGGGGCACCAATCCGGACGGCAGCACCTTCCTGGAGGTCTGGACGCCGCTGCCCGCCGCCGACGGCGCCTGCGGCTCGTGGTCCGGCCCGGACCACCACGTGGTGCGCGTCGGCCGCCACGTGGTGCATGTCGATTCCCGTGCCGGTGCGTACTGGCGGCTGTAGCCCGGGCAGCCCGGGGCGACGGCGCGCCGTCAGGGCAGGAGACCCGCCGGGAGGTATTCCGCGTACTCCGAGGCCGGCCGGCCGGTGGCCTGGCGGACCAGGTCCTCGATGGGGTCGGACGCCTCCTCCGGCGCGGGCGTGCCGAGGCGGTCGGCGACGTCCTTGCGGAGGGTCGGGAGCAGGGCGTAGAGGTGGTCGCCGGGGCAGGCGGTCGCGTTGAAGTCGCGGTGGCCGTAGATTTCCGACGCGGGCAGTCCGTACTGGTCGCAGATGTGGGCGCACAGGTCGGCCAGGGCCGCGAACTGGGCCGCCGGCGGGTCCTGCGAGGTGTACGTCCCCTCGTTCTCGATGCCGATCGACACGGTGTTCTGGCCGACGCAGTGTGCCGCCCGCACCTGGCGGGTGCCGGTGCGCAGCTCCGCGAGGCTTTTGTGGCGTCCCTCCAGCACGAAGGCCCCGCGGCTGACGGTGAAGTGCTGACCCGTGTCGATCCAGCCCTGCGCGTCCATGTGGTACGTCTGGATCGCGCGGGCGAGGGCGAAGGCGCGCTGCTTCGTGTAGTCCGTCACGTTCGCCGTCGCCGTGTGGTGGACGATGATCCGCTCCGGGCGGTTGTCCAGGACGACGACGTCTTCGGACGCCGCCCGCGCACCCCAGGCGGCACAGCCGATGATGTCCGGGGTGGCGGCGGCGTACGCCCGCCCCGCCGCGGCGAGCGGCAGTGCCGTGGCGGCCGCCAGGGCGAAGGCTCCGGTGAGGACCGACCGGCGGGTGTACGGGGCCGCGGCGCGCGCGGGGGGCTGATGCAGTGCGGAGAAGGTCATGCGGCGCCATTGAAGGGGACTCCACCTCCACCGGTCGCGCAGACACACCGCGCAACCCCCCGGACGTACCACCGCCGGTGACCCTGCCGGGAGCCTTCGCCGGCGCCGGATCCCGGGCGAGGACGGCGGTCACCCGGAGCCAGTACGGGCGCCTACGGAGTCCCGCACCGCATGGCAACGAACCACAGGCCCCCCGCACGCGGCAGGTCCTCGCCTTTCCACTCGGTCCGTGTGGTCACTGCGCACTCGCAGCAGGGCGTACGACGATCTCGTTGACGTCGACCTCGGCCGGCTGGGCAACGGCGTAGGCAATGGCTTCGGCGATGGCGGACGCCGGCAGCGCCACGGCGCGATAGGCCTTCATGGCCTCGCGCGCGGCGGGATCGGAAATCCCTTCGGCCAGCTCCGACTCGGTCACGCCCGGGGAGACCAGAGTGACCCGGACGGAGCCGTCCGACTCCTGGCGCAGCCCTTCGGACAGGGCACGGACGGCGAACTTGGTGGCGCAGTAGACAGCTGCGGTGGGCGACACCTCGTAAGCGCCGACGGAGGCGACGTTCACGAAGTGCCCGCCGCCCTGGGCGCGCATCACCGGCAGGGCGGCGGCGATCCCGTGCAGCACACCCCGCACGTTCACGTCGATCATCCGGTCCCACTCGGCCACCTTCAGCGCGTCCAGCGGCGAGAGCGGCATCACCCCGGCGTTGTTGACCATGACGTCCATTCGGCCGTAGTGCTCCCGGGCGGCGGCCACGAAGGCCTGTACATCGGCAGCGTCGGTGACATCCAGCCGCCGGAAGGCCGCCGTACCACCTGCCTCGTTGATCTCCCGGCTGAGCGCATCGAGCCGATCGCTGCGGCGCGCGCCCAGAAGCAACTGGTGGCCATCGGCAGCGAGCCGCCGAGCCGTCGCCTCCCCGATCCCGCTGCTGGCTCCCGTAATGGCCACGACCTTGGCTTCGTTCCTCATACCTGCCCTACTCCTCGCTCGAAGCGGATGACTCCGCCCGACCGAGTCTGGACAAGCCGCGGCCGACCGACCAGGACGCACCGCACCCTGGCAGCACGCCTCCCCATCCTTTAGGGGATGTCTTTTCGATGCTCCAGGCCGCACAGGCGAAGGCCGATGCTGCAGGAGACATCGAGTGGCTGGTGTCGGTCGACTCCACCATCGCCCGCGCCCGCCAGCACGCGGACGGTGCCCGAGAAGGGGGCGCCGAAGCCCGGCCCTGGGCCGGTCCAGAGGCGGACTGACCAGCAAGATCCACCTCGCCTGCGACGGGGCCGGCCGCCCGCTCGCGTTCGTGCTGACCGGCGGGAACACGAACGACTGCACCCAGTTCACGGCCTTGATGGACGCAATACGGGTCCCCGAATCGAGCCGGGCCGACCTCGTATCAGGCCCGACCACGTCATCGGCGACAAGGGCTACAGCTCGAAGGTCATCCGCACCTGGCTCAGGCGCCGCGCCATCGCCACCAGGTACGACAAGACCGCGCAGTCCTACCAAGCAGCCGTCACCCTCGCATCGCTCCTGATGTGGGCCTGACACTTTGACGAGAACTCCTAGGCGGGTTCACATCTGGGGCCAGGGGTCGCAGGCCAGGATGCATTCGCCGTGCCACCATCCGCAGCAGTCGTGGCCGCGGGTGGGGTCTCGGTCGACGTATTCGGTGATGACGCGGCCGTCTTCGATGCGGGAGACGCCTACTTGCTTCCCGAAGTCGATCTTCAGGCCGTCGAGTTCCATCCTCATGCACTTGATCGCGTACTTGTCGGCTGCTTCGGGGTACTGGTCGAACAGCTTGTTGAGTGCGTCGAAGAACTCGGGGTCGCTTTGCGGCCCGCAGGCCAGCTTGGTGGTCATGGCAACGCTCCACAGCGGTGACTGCCCCGAGTCCCCCAGGCGAGTACGTTGAACCCCGCTCTCATCGTCTCGCGGGCGTCAGGCCGGCGCCACCCGGGTTGCCGGCCGGCTCGCGCCGGAGCTGGCGCGGCGGCTACCTGCCCGACTCATGTTCCCCGCCTGCCAGTGGAGAGGCAGCGGCCGCGCGCCCGGACGGCACGGGCGACCGCCTCTACCGGGTCGGTGAGGCCCGGTAGGAAACGGTGACCGGACCCCTGAACTCCTCGGCAGGCACCCCGGCCTGGCCGGACGGGGCCCAGGACTACTCGTCGATGTTCAGGCGGGCGATGTCCGCGGCGTACGCGGCGGTGCGGAGCGCCGTGGTACCCGACACGAACAGGCCGGCACCTCCGATGGCGAAGGGGAGGGAGAGCAGCAGGCCGGCGGTGATCGGGCCCCAGTCACGCGCGCCGTCGCAGGTGTCGCCCTCGTCCACGAGGTAGGACTCGCGGAGGTATCCGGTCTCGTGGAAGGCCCGGGACTTGCACTCGACAGCACCGCGCTGGCCGTCGACGCTGAAGGGGAACACGAGCAAGTACCCCAGCCACAGCCAGATGAGTACGGCCACGGCCATCAGGCCACGGCCCCAGCCCCGTTCGCGCAGCCCCCGCACCCGGAACTCCGTGTCGTACACCTGGGCCGATGAGTTCATAGGGGTGACGTCCATACGGGTGAATCTAACCGAAACGGTTGACCTCGTCCTCTCGACTTAGGGCGGGACTGCCGGAGCGGCTCGGCTAGGGCACGTCCCGTCAGGCGACCCCGGTGACGCTGCCGAGCCACAGCAGGTCACGAGCCCGGGTCATCGCCACGAAGAGCTGGCTGCGGAGCAGTTCCTCGCGCTCCCGGGCCGTCTCCGAGGTCTCCGTACCGCCCGCGGGACCGCCCGCCGTGCCGGCCGGCGTCCCGTTGGCGAACACCGCATCGTGCCGGGGCAGGAAGACGTTCTTGAACTCCAGGCCCTTGGCCCTGCGGTAGGTGCCCAGCTTCACCGCGTCGACCGCGCGGCCGTCGTAGTGCTCCAACTGGCACACCGGGATGCCCGCCTGGTTGAGCAACCGCTGGTAGTGGCCGATGGCGCGCATGGAGGGGCACAGCAGGGCGGTGTCGGCCCGCGCGCCATCGGACAGGGAACGCAGGGCGTCCAGGAGTTCCCTGTCGTGGGCGTCGACCGTGGGCCTGGTGACGCGTACGACGTCCCCGTCGTGGTAGGTGAGGTCGACATCGCGGCGGCCCGGGGTGCGCACGCCGTCGATGTCCTCGAAGGCGTCGTCGGCCACGACGGTGAGGGCCGCGTCCAGGATCTGCTTGCTGTTGCGGTAGTTGGTGCGCAGCACCTGTCCGCGGTCGCCGCGGATGTCGATGCCCGCGTCGGTGAGGCGGAAGCCGCCCGGGTACACGGTCTGCTGGCCGTCGCCGACGAGCAGCAGACCGTTCGGCACGTCACCGACGAGCGCGTGCAGGAGGCGCACGCCGACGAGCGTGAGGTCCTGGACCTCGTCCACGATGACGGCCGCGTACGGGGGCCGCTCGCGCCGGCGTGCCGCTTCGGCCAGGGCCAGGGAGAGGACGTCGTTGAAATCGTGGACGCCGCGCTCGCCGCGCAGGGATTCGTACGCCTCGTACAGCTCCCACACCGACTGCCGGTGCGTACGGTGGAGGCGCGCCTTCCGCCGCCGCCTGGGGAGGGTCACGTACTCCTCGAAGCGGGTGAGGCCTCGCCCCTTGATGACGTAGTCGATCTCTTCGTGCCAGTAGGCGGGGGCCGGGTCGAGCTCGGCCAGGCGGCTCTCGCGGCCGACGTTCTTCCAGGCGAGGCTGAAGGCGGTCTCGGCCTTGTCCCCGTGCAGCCGTACCGGTATGCCCCGCTCCTGCAGGAACTCCTGGGCCCAGGAGTGGAGGCTGCGGAAGTCCACCCGGTCGGCGACGGCCGGGGCCATGGTCCTGAGGAAGGTGCTCTGCACCCGGGGCAGGTTGTTGGCGAAGGTGACGTACAGGATGCGGCCGGTGGTCCGCCGGGCCAGGTAGGCCGCACGGTGCAGGGCGACGACCGTCTTGCCGGTACCGGCCGGTCCGCTGATGCGGGCCGGACCCGCCCAGTTGCGGCGCACCAGTGCCACCTGATCGGGGTGGAGGAAGGTCATCCACTGCTCGATCGGCGCCTGCATCGCTCCCTTCAAGGCCGCGTCGCGCAGCCCTTCCAGGTCGAACAGCCCGTCCGAGGTGGGTCGGTGGTGCTCGGGCGCCTGCGGTGTCTGCTGGTCGACCGCCGACCCCGCGTAGCCCGGGAACACCCGCTCCATATGATCGGCGATCGCCCGGACCGACTCCGCGCGCAGCCGGTGCGGCTGCGACAGCAGCACGGGGCCGATCTCGTGTTCGCCCAGGAGCCGTATCCGGCCGCGGCTCGTGTCGACACGCTGCCCGGCGAACACCATGAGCGGCTGGACCGCCACTGGTGACATGCCGAGGGACGCCACCGCGCTCTCGGCGGCCTTCGTGGCGGCGAGCAGCCCGGCCGCGCGTCCGTCGTCCGGCTCGCCGCCGGCCGTGACCTGGAGGACGAAGACTCCGCCGGGCCCCACCAGCAGCATGTCCGCGTCGGCGGTCCGTGTCCCGGACCATTGCCGGTCGACGAGCAACCGCCACCCGCGCGCGGTCAGTACCAACAGCTGGGCGAGTACCCGCTGTTCGCCCTCGCCGACCGCGCCCCACCGCAGGGCCTGCCGGCGGGCGGCCTGCCACTGCTCCCGGAGTAACCGCTCCTGCCGCCGCGCGTCCTGCGCCCGCTGCGATGCCGCCCCGCCTGCCCCCATACCCAGCCCCCTCGTACGCGGAGTGACGATCATAGGGCGGAACGCAACCGCGACGGCAGGGCGCGTAACGGGCTAGTCCTGCCAGTAGAAGAGCAGGGTGCCGACGTTCAACGGGTCGCGGCTGCCGAAGTAGTACACCCCGAGGTCGGTGACCTGGATGGAGCCGACGGCCTGGTCGATCCAGCGGAAGCCGGCGGATTCGAGGGCACGGCGCACGTCCGGGTCGTCGTCGTCATCGGTGGCGAACCGGCCGAGCGTGCTGATGGACACCCTGCCGTCGCTCTCGCCGTAGCCGATCACGTGGTACGTACCGTCCCCCTGATGGTTGTCCTCTCCGCAGGAGACCGGCGGCTTCGGCGCGAGGCCCGCGGCGGTGAGGGCGGCCATGGCCCGCTGCAGCCGCTCGGCCGGGTCGGAAGCGGGCGGCGGCTGCGTGCACACGGCCTCGATCCGCCACCGCGGATCGCTCCGCTCCTCGGCCCACTGCCCGTACTCGTGGACGATCGCCGTGCGCAGTTCCTCGTCCAGGCCGGCCACCTCGACGCGGGGCCGCCCCAGCTCCTCGTACAGCCGCCGGGTCTCGGCGGTGTCATCGGTCAGCCGGTGCAGCGCGTACGCGGCCCACAGCTTCGCCTCCTCGGTCGGCGCCCCGGCGAGATAGCCGCGCAGCCGCCCGGGGTCGGTCAGGAGCGCCTGCGCGCGGTACGCGACCGCCCGGTCGGGGTCCGCGAGCGCATCGGTGACGTCCTCGCCGGCACGCTCCCGCATGCGGATGGCGGTGGAGCGGTCCTCGGGCCGGGCCTCGCCGAGTTCGGCCGGCACCGCCTCGAACCCGTACCGCGCGGCCAGTGCGTCCAGCCCCGCCTCACCGGCCTCCCGGTGGTGGCGCCACGGACTGAAGGCGAGGGTCGCCAGGGCGCCCGCCGCCGTGAGGTCGCCGAGCGCGCCGCGGGCCCCCAGGACCGCCCCGGCCATGCCGTACGCACTGTCCTGGTCCCGGTCCTCGTGCCGCAGCCAGGGCAGCAGCTCGGGGCGGTCCGCGAGCAGGGTCAGCAGCGCGATGCGCACTTCGCTCACGTCACCGGTGTCCTGGACACAGGCGATCAACTCGGGCACGCGCCGCTCCGGAACCCGTCCGGCCAACGCCTCCGCGCAGGCCCGGCGGCGCCACCACGGCTGGGCCGTGTCGGCCGTGCACCTCGCGAGGGCGTCCGCGTCGAACACGCGCAGGCCCGCGGTGTCGGTCCGCCCGGGTTCCGGGCTCAGCATCTTGATCGTCTTCGCCATCCCGGGATGTTACTCGGCGTCGCCGGGCGGGGCCCTGCCTATTTCCGGGTCCGGGTCCGGGTCCGGGCGGACGGGATCCGGTGTCGGTGAGTGTCGATAGGCTTCATGGATGGCACTCCCCGACGCTTCCCCCGAGACCTCCGAGACCTCCGACGCTCTGCAGGTACTGCACCGCGTGTTCGGCTACAGCTCCTTCCGCGGTGAGCAGCAGGAGATCATCGGGCAGGTCGTCGGCGGCGGCGACGCCCTCGTGCTGATGCCGACCGGCGGCGGCAAGTCGCTCTGCTACCAGATCCCGGCGCTGGTCAGAGAAGGCACGGGCATCGTCATCTCGCCGCTCATCGCGCTGATGCAGGACCAGGTGAACGCGCTGACCGCCCTCGGGGTGCGGGCCGGATTCCTCAACTCGACGCAGGACCCGTACGAGCGGCAGGCCGTGGAGCAGGCGTTCCTCGGCGGCGAGCTGGACCTGCTCTACCTGGCTCCCGAGCGCCTGCGCACCGAGAGCACCCAGCGGCTGCTCGACCGGGGGACGGTCTCGCTCTTCGCGATCGACGAGGCGCACTGCGTCGCCCAGTGGGGTCACGACTTCCGGCCCGACTACCTCGCGCTGTCGATGCTGCACGAGCGCTGGCCGAAGGTGCCGCGGATCGCGCTGACCGCGACGGCCACCGCGGCCACCCACGCCGAGATCGTGGCGCGGCTCGGCCTGGAGGAGGCCCGGCACTTCGTCGCCAGCTTCGACCGCCCGAACATCCAGTACCGGATCGCCCCGAAGAACAACCCGCTCAAGCAGGTGCTGGAGCTGATCCGCAGCGAGCACACCGGTGACGCCGGAGTCGTCTACTGCCTCTCCCGGGCCTCCGTGGAGAAGACCGCGGCCTTCCTGGTGGAGCAGGGCATCGACGCCGTGGCGTACCACGCGGGCATGGACGCCCGGACGCGCGCGGCGAACCAGGCGCGCTTCCTGCGGGAGGACGGGGTCGTGGTGGTGGCCACGATCGCCTTCGGCATGGGCATCGACAAGCCGGACGTGCGCTTCGTGGCCCACCTCGACCTCCCGAAGTCGGTCGAGGGCTACTACCAGGAGACCGGCAGGGCGGGGCGCGACGGCGAGCCGGCCACGGCGTGGCTGGCGTACGGCCTGCAGGACGTGGTGCAGCAGCGCAAGCTCATCGACGGGTCCGACGGCGACGAGACGCACCGCCGCTCCCTGGGGATGCACCTGGACGCCATGCTGGCGCTGTGCGAAACGGTCGACTGCCGCCGGGTGCGGCTGCTGGCGTACTTCGGTCAGCCGGGCACACCGTGCGGCAACTGCGACACGTGTCTGGCGCCGGCCGAGTCCTGGGACGCGACGGTCGCCTCGCAGAAGCTGCTGTCGACCGTGTGGCGGCTGGCGAACGAACGGCGGCAGAAGTTCGGCGCCGGCCAGATCATCGACATCCTCCAGGGCAAGAAGACGGCCAAGGTCATCCAGTTCGACCACGACGCGCTCTCGGTGTTCGGCGTCGGGGCGGACCTGGGCACCGCGGAGTGGCGGGGGGTCGTACGCCAGCTGCTGGCGCAGCGGCTGCTGGCGGTGGAGGGCGAGTACGGGACGCTGGTGCTGACCGAGGACAGCGGCGAGGTGCTGGGCGGACGCCGCAGCGTCCCGATGCGGAAGGAGAAGGCGCCCACCGGCCCCGCCCGCAAGGAGTCCGGATCGCGCTCGGGCAAGGGCGCCCGCGTACCGGTCGACCTGCCGGCCGCGGCCGAGCCGGTCTTCCTGGCCCTGCGCGCCTGGCGGGCCGAGACGGCCAAGGAGCAGGGCGTACCGGCGTACGTCGTCTTCCACGACGCGACGCTGCGGGAGATCGCGACGCGGCTGCCCGCGTCGGCGGAGGAGCTGGGCACCATCGGCGGCATCGGCGAGGCCAAGCTCGCCAAGTACGCCGAGGGTGTCCTCGACACCCTGGCGGAGTGCGGGGCCACGGCCTCGGTCTCGGCTCCCGCCACCGCACCGCCGGCCGGGTCCGCCGCTCCGGCTCACCCGGCGGCACCGCCCGCGGCACGGCCCGCGGCGTCGGCGCCGGACGACGACGAGCCGCCCTTCGACCTGGACGAGATGGCTCCGCCGCCCTGGGACGACTGGCAGTAGCCGTTCCAGCCGCACGGGGGGGGCGGGGCCGGGCCGCGGCACCCTGCGCCCATGGGCAGTCCGGCCCATGGGCGCCCGGCGACCGGGTGTGAGGGGCCCGTCACCCCGTGCACCCTCAGGAAACCTGCACAGGGCGTCCGCGAACTCGACAGCAGACCTCCCCCGCAGGGCAATTTGTCAGGCTATGTCCCGTCCCTTCAGTGACGATTCATCCCGTTCGGTTCCGTGCCGGCAGCACACCTCCCCTATCTGTTACTCGATCCTGTGAAGAAGTCGCCACCATTCGGTGAATCAAGCTGCACGTCCGTCGGCAGAGGCGGCCGTTCGCTCTTGACGGGAAGTCAGCGGGATTGGGTGGAGGGCGCGTTCGCGTGCTTTCATCGTGCGCATCGCAGCAGTCAGGAACGGCGGCCGAGTATTTCCGCCGACCGCGCGGCGATGAATTCCTCCCCCCAATGAAAGGTGCGCGCCATGCGTAACGACCTGGAGACCCGCGAGATCGACGACACCGAGCTGGACGCCGTGTCCGGCGGCATCATCAGCGTGTCCGGCGGCCTGGCCGGCGCCGTGACCAGCGATGTCAGCAATGTCGTCGGCGTCGTGGGCTCCCTCCACACCGTCCAGGCCGCGACGGGCATCGTGTCCCACGTCCCCGGTCTCGTCACGGACATCACCGGTGTTTCGGTGAACTCCGGTCGCGCCGGTCTCTGATCGGAAATACCCCGTGAACCCCGGATCATCCCCCACGGCTCCGGGGTTCACGGCCGCCCGTATGTCCGCCCGTATGTCCGCTCGACGATACGAATGCAGTCGAAGGAACAGTCCGTGCAGTTTCGCCAAAAGGCACTTTCCAAGCTGCAATCGCCCGAGGAATTGGACCTGCCGGTTCGCTTTGCCCGCCCGCAGGGGCGGCTCGTCCTGGCCGTCACGGTCGCCGTCATGGCGGTCGCGGCCTACTGGGCCTTCACCGGCACCGTGTCGTCCAAGCTGAGCGCACCGGGCATCCTCACCCGGGCCGAGGGCAGTTACGTGCTGCAGACGCCGGTCGCGGGCCAGGTGACCGGAGTCCTCGCCGAGGAGGGCCAGTTGCTGGCCGCCGGTGCGCCCCTGCTCAACGTCCGTACGGAGCAGGGGGAACGGCCCGTGCGCGTGGTGACCGGCGGCCGGTTGACGACACTGGTGGCCAAGGTGGGTTCGGTCGTCGCCACGGGTGCGGACGTGGCCACCCTGGAACGTGCGAAGGATCCGGAGGACCCGCTGGTGGCCGTGCTGTACGTACCGGGCGGCAGCGGTTCGGCGATCGCCGTGGGCGCCCCGGTCGACCTGAGCGTCCAGTCCGTCCCGCAGCAGCGGTTCGGCATGCTGCGCGGGCGCGTCACGGCGGTCGGCCGCGCGCCCCAGACGCGGGCGCAGATCGGCGGCTTCCTCGGCGACAGCGGGCTCGCCGAACAGTTCTCCCGGCACGGCAGCCCGGTGGCCGTCGTCGTCCGGCTCGAACGCTCCTCCTCCACCCCGTCCGGCTACGGGTGGTCCTCCGCGGACGGGCCCCCGTACGCCGTCGATTCGAGGACGCCCGTCACCGGAGCCGTCCACCTCGCCGCGCAGCGCCCGGTCGACTGGCTGCTGCCGTGACCGCGCCGCACCTTCCTCCCGCCGGGCGCCGGCGCCACCGCCCCGAGCCGAAGGGCCGCTCCCGCCGCAGGCCCGTGCGCCGACCCGCACCCGCACCCGCGTCCGTACCGAGGGGCAGGACGCCCCGCCCCGTACGCACCCCCACCGTCCTGCAGATGGAGGCGGTGGAGTGCGGCGCCGCCGCCCTGGCCATGGTGCTCGGCCACCACGGCCGCTTCGTCCCGCTCGAAGAACTGCGCATCGCGTGCGGTGTCTCCCGCGACGGCTCCCGCGCCAGCAGCCTCCTCAAGGCCGCCCGTGGGTACGGGCTGACGGCCAAGGGCATGCAGATGGACCTGGCCGCGCTCGCCGAAGTGAGCGCCCCGGCCGTCCTCTTCTGGGAGTTCAACCACTACGTCGTCTACGAGGGCACGGCCCGGCGGCTCGGACGCACGGGCGTGTACGTCAACGACCCCGCCAAGGGCCGCCGGTTCGTCCCCATGGACGAGTTCGACACCAGCTTCACCGGGGTCGTCCTCACCTTCGAGCCGGGCGACGGGTTCCGCCGCGGTGGCCGCGGACGGGGCGTCCTGGGGGCCGTGCCCGCCCGCCTGCGGGGCACCTCGGGCACCATGGCCGCCGCCGTGGCCGCCAGCCTCCTCCTGGTCGCCGTCGGCGCGGCGGTGCCGGCCTTGAGCCGTACGTACATCGACATGTTCCTCATCGGCGAGCAGACGTCCCTGCTCGGTGTGCTGTTCGCCTCGATGGCCGTCACCCTCGTCCTCACCGCGGCCCTCACCGCGCTGCTGCAGGCCAATCTGCTGCGCGGGCGCATCATCGCCTCGACCCTGAGCAGTGCCCGCTTCTTCCGGCACCTGCTCAGGCTTCCGGTCACCTTCTACTCCCAGCGCAACCCGGCCGACCTGGTCCAGCGTCTGCAGTCCAACGACGCGGTCGCCGAGACCCTCGCCCGGGACCTGTCCGCCGCGGGGGTGGACGCCGTGGTGGTCGTGCTCTACGCGGTGCTGCTGTGGACGTACGATCCGCAGCTCACCCTCGTCGGGGTGGCCGTGGCGCTGCTCAACGTGGTCGCCCTGCGGATCGCGATCCGGCTGAGGGCCACCGGTACCCGGAAGCTGCGCGCCGAGAGCGCCCGGCTGACCAACACCGCGTACAGCGGTCTGCAGCTCATCGAGACGATGAAGGCGACGGGCGGCGAGAACGGCTTCTTCCGCCGCTGGGCCGGACAGCACGCGGTCACCCTCGACGTGCAGCAGCGGCTCGGCGTGCCCAGCGCGTGGCTGGCGATCGTCGCGCCCACGCTCGCGGCGTTCAACAGCGCGCTGATCCTGACGATCGGCGGCCTGCGCGCGGTGGAGGGCCATCTCACCGTGGGCCTGCTCGTCGCCTTCCAGGCCCTGGTGACCAGCTTCACCGCGCCGATCTCCCGGCTGGGCGGCGTCGCCGGCCGGATCCAGGACTTCGCGGCCGACGTCGCCCGCCTGGGCGACGTCGAGAACTTTCCGGTCGACCGGGTCTACTCACGGCGCGAGCCCGCGGCCTCCACCCGACGCCTCAAGGGCCATGTGGAGCTGGACCGCATCACCTTCGGCTACAACCCGCTGGACGCCCCGCTGCTCAAGGACTTCTCGCTGACGGTCGGGCCCGGGCAGCAGGTCGCGCTCGTCGGGGGCTCCGGCAGCGGCAAGTCCACCGTCTCCCGGCTGGTCTCGGGTCTCCACGCCCCCTGGGCCGGGGCCATCCGCATCGACGGGATGCGCCTGGAGGACATCCCGCGCGGCGCGCTGGCCGCGTCCGTCTCCTTCGTCGACCAGGACGTCTTCCTCTTCGAAGGCACCGTCCGCGACAACGTCACGCTGTGGGACCCCTCCATCGCGGACGAGGCCGTCGTCGCCGCCCTCCAGGACGCCGCCGTGCACGACGTGGTGGCCCGCCGCCCCGGCGGCATCCACAGCCGCGTCGAGCAGGACGGCCGCAACTTCTCCGGCGGCCAGCGCCAGCGCCTGGAGATCGCACGGGCGCTGGTGCGCCGCCCCAGCGTCATGGTGCTCGACGAAGTGACCAGCGCCCTGGACGCGGTGACCGAGCAGATCATCATCGACAACCTGCGCCGCCGTGGCTGTGCCTGTGTGGTCATCGCCCACCGGCTGAGCACGGTGCGCGACAGCGACGAGATCGTCGTGCTCGACCGGGGCACGGTCGTGGAACGCGGGCGCCACGAACACCTGGTCGGCGCGCAGGGCCCGTACGCCGCACTGGTCAAGGAGCACTGAGGTGACGTACGCGGACCGTGACACTGCCGCTGTCACCACCGGTACGCCGGTGGGAGCTCCGGATCCGGTCGTCGCGGCCCTGGGCGCGCTGGGCTCGCCGGTGGACTGCACGGGGCTGCGCAGCCTGTCCCTGGAAGGTCCGCTCGTCCTGTGGCTGGTCGTCCAGGGCGAGCTGGACCTGTTCGCGGTGGACGCCGCGCAGGGCGGGCAGTGGCACTTCCTGGGCCGGCTGGAGCCGGGCACGCTGTTGCTCGGGCCCGCCGAGGGCCCCGACCACACCCTGGTCGGCCGGCCCCTGCCCGGGTGCCGGCTGCGCCGTATCGGACTGCGGGAGCTGTACCGCTCGGAGCACGCGCCGTTCCCGCCGCACTCACAGCACCCGCAGCACCCGCAGTACGCCGGCGAAGGGCCGTACGGCGCCGCTGCCGCCGGAGGGCCGAGCCCGCTGGAGGACGCCTTCGCGCGCGGCATCGGCCGCGGTCTGCGCGTGCTCTACGAGGCACCGCTGGACGGCACCGCCACCACCGGGCACGGCGGAGCCGACGACGACATCCTGTGGATGCGGATCACCCCCGGCAGCGTGCGGTACGGCGCCGTGTACGAGACGGAGCCGGTCGGCACCCTCCTCGTCGACGCGGCGATGTGGCAGGGCATGGTCGACCAGCAGTACCGGCTGCTGTACGCCCTGGACGGCTGGATCGAAGAGCTGGAGCGCGCCCACGAGGACCGCACGGCCGCCGGGATCGAGGCGGGCCGGGCGGCCCGTACCCAGGCGGACCGGACGCTGCTGGCGTCCATCGTCCGCGCCGGCGGCCGCGATCGCCACCGGAGCGCGGACGTCGACGCGACCTTCGCGGCGTGCCGCGTCGTCGCCGGCGCGGCCGGCCTCTCCCTGTCCCCACCGGGCGGGGCAGCCACCACGTCCGAGCAGCTGGATCCCGTCGAACGCGTCGCGCTCGCCTCGCGGATCCGCACCCGCGTGGTCGGTCTCGGCGGGCGCTGGTGGCGGGAGAACAGCGGGCCGCTGGTGGGCCGGCGCGAGAAGGACGGCATGCCGGTCGCCCTGCTGTGGCGGCGCGGTGGCTACGAGGCGGTCGAACCCGCCACCGGCAGGCGCGAACGCGTCAGGAGAGCCAACCAGGCCGCCTTCGAACCGCGCGCCGTCATGCTGTACCGCCCCCTGCCCGAGGGGCGGGTGCGCCTGCCCGCGCTGCTCCGCTTCAGCCTGCGCGGCACCCTCCCCGAGCTGCGCAGCCTGATGCTGGGCGGGCTGGTCGCGGTGGTGCTGGGGGCACTGGTGCCGGTCGCCACCGGCCAGGTCCTGGGCCGGTACGTCCCGCAGGGCGAGACCGGTCTCATCGTGCAGACCGGGCTGGCGCTGGTCGCGACCGCCGTGGTCGCGGCCGTCTTCATGCTGCTGCAGAACACCTCCCTCCTGCGCATGGAGGGCCGCATCGAGGCCACCTTGCAGCCGGCCGTGTGGGACCGGCTGCTGCGGCTGCCGGCGACGTTCTTCGCCGGTCGCTCCACGGGCGAGCTGGCCGGCGCGGCGATGGGCATCAGCGCCATCCGCCGCGTGCTGTCCGGCATCGGCCCGGTCTGCGTGCAGGCGGGCGCGGTCGGTGCGGTGAGCTTCGTACTGCTGCTCGTCCACAGCGTGCCGCTGGCGATGGCGGCGCTGGGCATGCTGGTCGTCATCGCGGTGTTCTTCCTGGGCCTGGGTCTGTGGCAGCTGCGGTACGAGCGCCGGCTGAACACGCTCGGCCACCGGCTGGGCAACCAGGCCTTCCAGACCCTGCGGGGCCTGCCCAAGCTCCGCGTCGCCGCGGCCGAGAGCTTCGCGTACGCCGCCTGGGCACGGGAGTTCGCCCGTACCCGCGACCTGCAGCAGCGCATCGGCCGGACCCAGAACGTCAGCACGGTCCTCGGCGCCGTCTACCTGCCGCTGTGCACGCTGGTGATGTTCGTGCTGCTGGCCGGTCCGGCACGCGGCGCCATGTCCGCCAGCGAGTTCCTCACCTTCAGCACCGCGCTGACGATGCTGCTGTCGTCGGTCACGCAGGTGACCGGGGCGCTCGTCTCGGCCGCCGCGGTCCTGCCGATGTTCGAGCAGATCAGGCCGCTCCTGCGGGAGACCCCCGAGGTGGACCGCTCCAGTACCCTCCCGGGAGAGCTGACCGGTGCCATCGAGGCCAGGAACCTGTCCTACCGCTACGCCGACGACGGCCCGCTCGTCCTCGACGACGTCAGCCTCCGGATCGAGCCGGGCGAGTTCGTCGCGGTCGTCGGGGCCAGTGGCTGCGGCAAGTCGACCCTGCTGCGGCTGCTCATCGGCTTCGACAGGCCCGTCTCGGGCAGTGTGCTCTACGACGGTCAGGACCTGGCGGCGCTCGACCGGGCGGCCGTACGCCGCCAGTGCGGCGTCGTACTGCAGAACGCCCAGCCCCTCACCGGCTCGATCCTCGACTGCATCCGCGGCACCGGGACGTTCTCGCCGGAGGAGGCATGGGAGGCTGCCGCGATGGCGGGCCTGGCGGCGGACATCGAGGCCATGCCGATGGGCATGCACACCATCCTGTCCGACGGCGGCGGGACCGTCTCGGGCGGTCAGCGCCAGCGGCTGATGATCGCCCAGGCCCTCATCCGCAAGCCGCGCATCCTGTTCCTCGACGAGGCCACCAGCGCGCTGGACAACGAGGCTCAGCGTGTGGTCACCGAATCCACCCGCGCCCTGCGGGCCACCCGCCTCGTGATCGCCCACCGGCTCTCCACGGTCATGGACGCCGACCGCGTGATCGTCATGGCGGACGGCCGGATCGTCCAGCACGGACCTCCCGCCGAACTGCTCGCCGACACGGCCGGCCTCTTCCACGGCCTGGTCCGCCGGCAACTGCGCTGACCCACTACTGGAGCTCGGACAGGTCGACGGAGTCGGCCGGCGCCGGGGGCCGGGGCGTGACGGGCTTGTCGAAGTCGGAGAAGGAGGCATCCACCTTCCGGCCGGACTCATCGGTGCCCCGCACCTGCAGGAGGTACGGCTCGTCCTGGGTGGAGACCTGGTACGTGCCCGTCCTGCCGTCGCGCCGGCTGGTGACCGTGATGGCGGGTTGGCCGTCGACCGTGGTCCGGGAGCCCTTGACCAGCTGTTCGCTCGGCGGCTTCGAGGAGAACTCCTCCTTGAAGAAGTCCAGATCGCAGACCTGGGCGAAATCGCTCAGCATGGCGCTGTCCGTAGTGCCGTGCAGGTAGCGGCCGTTGATGAGCGCGATCGCGTCCTCGGCCGCGGGACCCGGCACCTGGGCTCTGAGCAGGGCGTCGTCGAGCTTCATCCAGACGTCGTCGCCGCGTTTGACGATGTCGGCCGTGCCGGCGCTGCCGGGGGGTGTGACGGTGCCGACGCAGTCGCCCTGCTCGTCGAACCTGAGGTCGAGGGTGGTGGTGCCCGAGGTGTCGCTCACCTTGCCCACCATGTGCATGGAGGTGACCTTGGACATGGCCGCGCGCGAGGCCTGTGCGATGGCCTGGGCGCTTTCGTCGGCGATGCCGTTGTCATCGGCGACGGCCGTGCCCCCGCCCAGGCCCAGGCCCGCGAAGACCAGCAAACAGGCGGCTCCGGCGGTCGCGCAGCGGGCCACGGCCGCCCTGGGTGCGGACATGGGGCACCACCTCCCTCGGGCTGCTTCCGGTGCGGCGGCAGGCATCACCGCTCCTCCGGCGCAACCGGTCACCTGATCAGCGTAGGTCCGCCTCGCGGTGGACGCAGTTCGGGTGGGCCCGGCCGGATCCGGACGGGACGGGCCCGGCGTCGGGCAGCATGGTGCCCGATCACGTCCCCACTGCACTGCCGCTGGAGGCTCGGATGACCGGTTCCACGTCCTTACCGCCGATGAGGGCACGCCTCGCCGTGACCGTGACGGCCATCGCCGCCGCTCTGACGATGGCCGGGGCCGCCACCGCCGGGGCGAGCGCACCGCCACCCGGGGCGAAGGCTCCGCGCGCGTTCGTGGCACTGAGCTCGGTCGACCCGACGATCCTGCAGGACATGCGGTACGTGCGCGCGCACAACTTCGTCGGCGAGCCGGTCGACGGCTACCGGCAGCCCGTCTGCATCCTGACCCGACCGGCCGCCGAGGCCCTGCACCGGGCCCAGATGAGCCTGCTGCGCCGGGGCTACTCGCTCAAGGTGTACGACTGCTACCGGCCGCAGCGGGCCGTCGACCACTTCGTACGGTGGGCCGAGGACCTCGGCGACGAGCGGCGGAAGACGGAGTTCTATCCGCGCGTCGACAAGTCCCGGCTGTTCGAGGACGGCTACATCGCGAAGAAGTCGGGACACAGCCGGGGCAGCACCATGGACGTGACGCTGGTGCGGCTGCCGGCACTGCCGGCGCCCCGACCGCGGCCGGGGCAGGAATCGGTGCCCTGCTACGCGCCCCGGGCGGAGCGGTATCCGGACAACTCGGTGGACATGGGCACGGGTTTCGACTGCTTCGACACGCTGTCGCACACCGACGACCCGCGCGTCCAGGGGGCACAGCGTGCGAACCGGGACCTGCTGAGGTCGGCGCTGGCGGCGGAGGGGTTCGTCAACCTGCCCGAGGAGTGGTGGCACTTCACGCACAAGCCGGAGCTGTTCCCCGACACGTACTTCGACTTCCCCGTCGCGCACCGGTCGGTCGCCGGACACCGCTCCTGAGGATGCCGGGCGCCGCGGCCGAGCGGGCGACGCGGCCGCCGGGATGCACGGGACGCTGCGGCGGCGGACAGTGGAGGCGGGGCCTTCGGCAGACCGGGAGAACCCGCGTGACGGACGACGACCCGACGCCCGACCGGACGGTTTCGCCTTTCATGACGGAGGCGGCCTTCCGCTCCCTCCACGCCGAGCTGCGCCGGCGGGCACCCGCCGGCCCGGAGCACCGGCGCGGCACCCTCGCCCACCTGACCCCGGAGCGTGTGGCCGCGGCGGCGGCCGGCGTGCGCCTCGGGCGTACCGTGTCGCTGGCCGCTCCCATCGAGACACAGCCGGGGCCGGACGATCCGCAGCCCGCCGTGTACCGCCTGACGGCGCCGACCGTGTCGGAGACCGGAACCCCGGGGGTGCATTTCGCCCTGGACCGGTTCGCCATGAACGTGCACGGGGACGCCCACAGCCATCTCGACGCACTGTGTCACGTCGTGTTCGACGGCGAGCTCCACGGCGGCGTCCCGGAGAGCCGTCTGGCGGCGGGCGCCGCGCGCGGGATCACCCTCGACCTGGTGCGCGACGGGATCGTCGGCCCCGGGGTCCTGCTGGACGTCCCGCGGCTGCGCGGGGTGTCCTGGCTGGAGCCCGGAGACTTCGTGACCGCCGAGGACCTCACGGCGGCCGAGGAGGCCCAGGGCGTCCGGATCGGGCCGGGCGACCTGCTGCTCGTACGGGTCGGACACCGCCGCCGGCGCCGGGAGACCGGCGCGTGGGACGCGGCGCACGCCCGGGCGGGCCTGCATCCGGCGTGCATGGGGCTGCTGGCCGAGCGGCAGGTCGCCGTCCTCGGCTCGGACGGCAACAACGACACGGCGCCGAGCCCGGTGCCCGGCGTCTCCTTCCCCGTGCACGTCCTGGCTGTGCACGCCCTGGGCATGCACCTGATGGACTACCTGGACCTGGACGAACTGGCCGACGCGTGCGCGGGGCTCGGGCGCTGGCGGTTCCTGTGCACGGTGGCACCGCTGCGGCTGCCGGGGGCCACCGGCTCCCCGGTGAACCCGATCGCCGTCCTGTGACGCGCGCCGTCGGTGACCACGGGCACCGGGCCCGGCATCCCGGCACCGTGCGACCGCGCGCTCCCCGGGTGCCGCACCGGCGGAGGGCGTATACGTTCGAAGGGGGGACCCTGCCGCGACAGGCCCGCCGGGGCCGCGGCACCGCAAGCCGAGGACGGTGATCCGGTTGAACGACGCTCCGCACTACGACGTCATCGTCATCGGAACGGGCGCGGGCGGCGGCACGCTCGCCCACCGGCTCGCCCCGTCCGGGAAGCGGGTGCTGATCCTCGAACGCGGTGGCTTCCTCCCCCGCGAACGCGACAACTGGGATTCCACGGCGGTGTTCGTCAAGGGGAAGTACCGCGCGCCCGAGTTCTGGTTCGACCGGCACGGCCGCGAGTTCCCTCCCGAGGTCAACTACTACGTCGGCGGCAACACCAAGTTCTACGGCGCGGCGCTGTTCCGGCTGCGTCCCGAGGACTTTGGGGAGCTGCGCCACCACGACGGGCTCTCGCCCGCCTGGCCGGTCCGTTACGAGGACCTGGAGCCGTACTACACCCAGGCGGAGCACCTCTACCGGGTGCACGGCCGGCACGGCGAGGACCCCACGGAGGGTCCGGCGAGCGCCCAGTACGCCCACCCGCCGGTGGAACACGAGCCGCGGATCCAGCAGTTGAGCGACGACCTGGAGAAGCAGGGTCTGCACCCCTTCCACCTGCCCATCGGGGTCGACCTGGACCAGGACGCGACCGGCCGGGCGACCCCGTCCAGCGTCTGCATCCGCTGCAACCGGGTCGACGGCTTCCCGTGCCTGGTACGCGGCAAGTCCGACGCCCAGGTGATCTGTGTGGAGCCCGCGCTGCGGCACCCGGGCGTCGAGCTGGTCACCCACGCGCACGTACTGCGGCTGGAGACCGATCCGACGGGACGCACGGTCAGCTCGGTCGTCGCCCGCCTCGCCGGCGGCGAGGAGGCCCGGTTCTCCGCCGACCTCGTGGTCGTGGCCTGCGGCGCGGTCAACTCGGCGGCGCTGCTGCTCGCTTCGGCGAACGACCGGCATCCGCGGGGGCTGGCGAACGGTTCGGACGTGGTCGGGCGGTTCTACATGCGCCACAACAACCTGGCCCTGATGGCCATCTCCAGGGAGCCGAACGACACGCAGTTCCAGAAGACCCTCGCCCTGCACGACTGGTACCTGGGCGCGGACGACTGGGACTACCCCCTCGGCGGGATCCAGATGCTCGGCAAGTCGGACGCCGAGCAGATCCACGGCGAGGCCCCGCGCTGGGCCGGAGCGGTGACCCCGAACATGCCCTTCGAGGTCATGGCCCACCACGCGGTGGACTTCTGGCTGTGCGGGGAGGACCTGCCGCTGCCCGACAACCGCGTCACCCTGGACGGCGACGGCCGGATCCACCTCGCGCTCGACGAGTCCCACAACACGGCCGGGCTGGGGCGGCTGCGGCACAAGCTCCAGAGCATGCTGGGCCGGCTCGGCATGCACGAGCACCATCTGCTGGACCACAGCCTCTACCTGCACAAGGGCATGCCGATCGGTGCGACCGCGCACCAGGCCGGCACCGTACGGTTCGGCACCGACCCCGCGTCGTCGGCCCTGGACCTCAACTGCAAGGCGCACGAACTGGACAACCTGTACGTGGTCGACACGAGCTTCTTCCCGAGCATCGGCGCGGTGAACCCGTCGCTGACGGCCATCGCGAACGCCCTGCGGGTCGGCGACCACCTCCTGGAGCGGATGGGCTGACCCCGCGGCGGGACCCCGCGGCGGGACCCCGCGGCGGGGACACCGCGGCAGCGACACCGCCGTCCGGGCGAAGATCCTGCACCGGGTGGCGCAACACGGATCGCGGCGGGCCGCCGCGCGCCGGATGCGGTGATTGGGTGACGTCGGACCCGCCGGGGTGCCGTCACCCCGACGGCACGGGGCGGCGGGGCGAAGGAGGCAGTCCGTCGTGAGTTCCACCGAGGGCGTACCCCGGGGCGTGATCCCCGCGCACCTGCTCCGGGGCCAGAAGGCACTGGTGACGGGTGCGAACTCCGGAATCGGGAAGGCCACGGCGATCGGCATGGGCCGGGCCGGGGCGGACGTGGTCGTGAACTACGTGGCCGGACGGGAGGAGGCCGAGAAGGTCGTCGAGGAGATCGCCTCCTTCGGGGTGCGCGCGGCGGCGTACGAGGCGGACGTGTCCGACGAGGGCCAGGTCGTGGCCATGATGGACCGCATGGTCGAGGAGTTCGGGACCATCGACATCCTCGTCGCCAACGCCGGCCTCCAGCGGGACTCCGCCTTCACCGAGATGACGCTCGCCCAGTGGCAGAAGGTCATCGACGTCAACCTGACGGGACAGTTCCTGTGCGCCCGCGAGGCGACGAAGGAGTTCCTGCGGCGCGGGGTCGTCCCGGAGGTCTCCAGCTCCGCAGGCAAGATCGTCTGTATGAGCTCGGTGCACCAGATCATCCCCTGGGCCGGGCACGTGAACTACGCCTCCTCCAAGGGCGGCGTGCAGATGATGATGGAGACCCTGGCCCAGGAACTCGCCCCGCAGAAGATCCGCGTCAACGCGATCGCCCCCGGCGCGATCCGGACGCCCATCAACCGCAGTGCCTGGGACACCCGGCAGGCCGAGCAGGACCTGCTCAAGCTGATCCCGTACGGCCGGGTCGGCGACCCGGAGGACATCGCCCACGCGGCCGTGGGCCTCGCCTCCGACCTCATGGACTACGTCGTGGGCACCACGCTCTACGTGGACGGCGGAATGACGCTCTTCCCGGGCTTCGCCACCGGCGGCTGACCTCCGTCCGCTTCGGCCCCGGGGAGGGACGCATGCACACCACGCTCCACCTGCTGGCGGAGGCACCGCCGCCGCAGATGCTGCCGGCCCGCTCGCTCATGGCCTTCACCCTGGCCTCGCACATCATCCTGGTGCCCATGGGCGTGGCGCTGCCGCTGATCACCTTGATCATGCACGGCTACGGGCTGCGGCGCGGCGATGCGACCGCGCTGCTGCTGGCGCGCCGCTGGTCGGCGGTCATGGCGGTGCAGTTCGCCATCGGCGTCGTCACGGGCACCGTCCTGTCCTTCGAGTTCGGCCTGCTGTGGCCGGGTCTGATGGGCCGGTGGGGCGATGTGTTCGGGATCGGCTTCGGCGTCGAGGCATGGGCCTTCTTCCTGGAGGCCGTCCTCATCGCGATCTACCTCTACGGGTGGCGCCGGCTGCCCGCCCGGACCCACTTCCTCCTCGGACTGCCCCTGCCGGCGACGGCCCTGCTGGGCGCCTTCGGCATCCTGGCGGCCAACTCCTGGATGAACACCCCGCGGGGCTTCTCCCTCGACTCCGAGGGCAATCCCGTGGACGTGGACGTCCGCAAGGCGATCTTCACGCCGATGTTCGGGCCGCAGTACTGGCACTTCGTCGTGGCGATGCTGGTCACCGCCGGGTTCGTGGTGGCCGGTGTCTACGCCACCGGCTGGCTGCGCGGGCGCCGCGACCGCTACCACCGCCTCGGCTTCACCGTTCCGTTCACGGTCGCGGCCGTGTTCACTCCCGTCCAGTTCATGCTGGGCGACGCGATCGCCCGGGCGGTGTTCCAGAAGCAGCCGGTGAAGTTCGCGGCGATGGAGATCGTCTGGAACACCGACACGCACGTCCCGGAGTACCTCTTCGGCCGCCTGCACCCCGACGGGACCGTCACCGGCGGCATCAAGATCCCCCAACTCGACTCCATCCTGGCCGGCTTCAGCCCCGACACCGAGGTGCACGGACTGTCGTCCGTACCGGCGGCGGACCGGCCCACCGTGTCCCAGGCCACCCTCATCCACTGGACCTTCGACATCATGGTGGGCATCGGCTCGGTGCTCCTGCTGCTCGTCATCTGGTACGCGTTCGTCTGGTGGCGGCGGCGCCGGCTGCCCGCGTCCCCGTGGTTCTACCGCAGCGCCGCCTGCGCCGGTGTGGCGAGCGTCATCGCCGTCGAGTGCGGCTGGATCACCACCGAGGTGGGCCGCCAGCCGTGGATCGTCTACGAGAACATGCGGGTCGCCGAGGCGGTGACCGGGGCCCGCTCCGGGTCCTTGTGGACCATGTTCGCCGTGGTCGTCGTCGTGTACGTCCTCATCTTCGGATCCTTCCTGGCCGTGCTCCTGAAGATGCGCACCCGATGGCGCCAGGACGACGAACGAAGCCTTGAGGCGGGCGCGATGGTGACGCCGGAGACCGACACCCCCTACGGCCCCCGCTCCGCCGTCGCGGCCGGCGACGCCCCCGCTCCGGGCGACGGCCCCGGCGCGGCACCGACCGAGGACGGCAGGCCGTGACCGCCGCCGGTGTGGTCGCCGCCGTCCTGCTCCTCGCGGTGGCCGCCTACACCTGCGCCGGCGGCACCGACTACGGGGCGGGCTTCTGGGACCTGACGGCGGGCGGCGCGGAACGCGGGAAGCGCCCCCGGTGGCTCATCGACCACGCCATGGCCCCCGTCTGGGAGGTCAACAACGTCTGGCTCATCTTCGTCCTGGTCATCATGTGGACCGGGTTCCCGGTGTTCTTCCAGACCGTGTTCTCCTCGATGTGGCTGCCCCTGGCCCTCGCCGCCATCGGCATCGTGCTGCGCGGCGCCGGCTTCGCGCTGCGCAAGCCGACCCGCAGGATCGCCGGACGGCGCGTCTACGGCGCCGTGTTCGCGGTTTCCTCGCTCCTCACCCCGTTCTTCCTCGGTGCGGCCGCGGGCGGGATCGCCTCGGGGCGCGTGGGGCCGGGCACCGAGCCGACGGCGCACGCCTGGTTCAACCCGACCTCCGTCTTCTTCGGCCTGCTGGCCGTCGTCGGCACGGCCCTGCTCGGGGCGGTGTTCCTCGCCGCGGACGCCGTCCGCTACGAAGCCCCCGACCTGCACGCCTACTTCCGGCGGCGGGCGCTGGCCGCCCTCGCCGCCTTCGCCGTGCTGGGCGCGGTCACGCTGACCGTCGCCCACGAGGACGCCCCCCACCTGTGGCACGGCCTCACCCACGGCGCCGGGCTCGTCCTCGTCATCCTGGCCGTACTGGCCACCCTCGTCACCGCATGGCTGCTGCTGCGCACGTCCGGGGCGTGGTCCCGGCCGGCGGCCGTCGTCCTCATGGCCTCGGCCGTGCTCGCGTGGGGCGTGGCGCAGCGCCCGTACCTCATCCCCGGCCGGCTGACGGTGGCCGAGGCGGCGGGGGCGCCCAGCACCCTGCACTGGCTGCTCATCGTGACCGTCGTGGCCGCGGTCCTGGTCTTTCCCGCCGTGGCCTTCCTGTACCGGCTCGACACCCGCGGCGATCTGGAACCCCTCACCGACGCCGACCTGCGACGGGGCGGCGGCCCGGAACCCGGGGCCTGACGGAGCCCGTCGACGATCGCCGGAACGCCGCAACACCGTGCGGCACGAGCAGAATGGAGCCTTGGCCGGCCATTGCCGTATCGAAAGCGACTGCCGTGAACCGTCTTCCCGCGGACCCGACCGTGCTCCACCCGTTTCCGGACCAGCCGCGCGTCGTACTGCTGAAGCCGCTGCTGACGTCACCGCTGATCGAGGCCGGGGAGTACTCGTACTACGACGACCCGGAGGACCCGACCGCGTTCGAGACCAGGAACGTCCTGTACCACTACGGGCCGGAGAGGCTGGTCATCGGGAAGTTCTGCGCGCTGGGCACCGGGGTCCGGTTCATCATGAACGGGGCCAACCACCGTATGGACGGCCCCTCCACGTTCCCCTTCCCCATCATGGGCGGCTCCTGGGCCGAGCATTTCGACCTGCTCACCGGCCTGCCCACCAGGGGGGACACCGTCGTCGGCAACGACGTCTGGTTCGGCTACGGCACGATGGTGATGCCCGGAGTGCGCATCGGGCACGGCGCCGTCATCGCCTCCGGTGCCGTCGTGGTCGATGACGTCCCCGACTACGGCATCGTGGGCGGCAACCCGGCCCGGCTCATCCGCACCCGCCACACCGGCGCCGACATCGCCCGCCTGCTGTCGATCGCCTGGTGGGACTGGCCGGCGGCCCACCTCACCGAACACATCCGGACCGTCATGTCGGGCACCGTCGACGACCTCGAAAGGGCCGCACCCCGATCGTGAGCGGACAGGGCCCCTAGGGTCTGCCGTCAAAGTGATCTTGAGTTATGGATCACGGTGTCGTGATACGTCGCCATGAACTGTCCGACGAGGCGCCGGCCATGACGGAGCACGGCGAGGGAACGTCCGCCTGTCCGCGCGCCCTCCCCCGGCGGGCCGTGGTCCTGGGCGCGGCACTGGCAGCACTGGCCACGGGCTCCGTCCTGGCCTGGAGCCTCCGGTGTCGCCAAGGCCCTGGTGGCACCGCTCGCGCGGGCGAAGACGGCCGTGGTGTCCCCGAGCAACACCGACCCCCTTCTGGCGCTGGGCCACCCTTCCCCCCTCCCCCGGCACCCGGGCGAAGGTTCCGCAGGCCGTGACAGGGCTCGCCTTCGACGGTGTCACGGGCCGCGTCGCGTTCGACGTGGCCGGCGACACGATCACCCGCCGACTCACCGTGTACACGGTGAAGGACGGCAGGGGGCCATGGTGACGAGCGGCCCTGCCACCCGCTGACGCCATCGGAACGCATCGTGCGCCGTGCGTTCCGTGCCGTCGTTCGGCAACGACACACCACCGCGTCCGCGGGGGGCCGGTCAGGAAAGCCGGCACGTGTGGAACCGGTTGGGTGGTTGTTTCTGAAGGACGCGGGGATCCGGGGCGATGCCCTGGCCCGGCCTTGGGGACGGTGTGGCCGAGGCGGCCGTGGCCCAACTACCGCCATTTAAACGGAATCACATGCACCGAATGCGTGATGTGTCACTGTGTCAGGAGTGACATTGCATTGCTCGACAAATGCGAGTTATGGTCCCAATGACCAATCTGACCTGGCAGCGTGCCGGAGGGGACCAAAGGGGCCGTGATGCCCCGGCGGACCGGGCGCTGAAGGTGTTCATGTGTACAATAGGGGGATTTGTGCTGCGTAGGTCCATGCGCTCCGTGTTTTCCGGGCGGCTTTTCGAGGTCCGGAGCGATGCTCCGCAGACTCGGCGCATTGCCGCACGCCCGTCATGATGAACGCCTCGACCGGCTCGCCCTTTCACCCCTCTTCACCCTGACTCGTCGGGTACCGGCGGGCCTCCCGGCCTGAACGACCTCGCCTTTCGGCTCTTCTTCCGCCTCGGCGTGGCCCAGGTACTCGGCGCCGTGCGGACTGCGGTGCGCGGTGCGCCTTCCGCAGGGCTGCCCCACGCGGCTGTCGGACTGCCGCGGCGCGTCTGCCGTCACTTTCACCAGCTCATGCCCAGCCGCCGGTTTCCCGGTGGCAGAGGAGTTTCGCAACACCATGCACACCCATCACACCACTTCCCTACGAGTGCGACGGATCGTCACACGGGGCCTGGTGACCGCCACTGCCCTCGCAGCCGTCGCGGGCACCGTCGCGCCGAGCGCGTTCGCCGACAACGCCTCCGGGGCCGCCGCATCGGATGCCGTGGCCCGCGCCGCGGGCATCGGAACGACCGACGGCCAGCGCGTCGAGGCCGCGGCCGTGGTCCGCCTGGACCCGACCGCCGACCTGCTCCTGCTCAGCGACTACGACTTCATCCACGCACTGTGGCAGAAGGCCGTCGAAACGGGCGAGAAGCTGGACGCGGTGCGCACCGCCTCCGAAAAGGCGATGGCCGGCACGGCCGCCGAGGACCACGTGCGGTTCATCACCTCCGGCATCCACGAGGCGTACAGGCTCGACCAGGAGCGCGAGCGCTACAAGGCCGAAACCGAGCGTGCGGCCAGGCTGGCCAAGTCCCGGGTTCTGCTCGCCATCGGCATTCCCAGCACCCCGGAGCTGCTGTCCCTCGGCGACGACAACTTCGTCCGGGCCGTCGCCAGGCACGCCGCCTCAGGCCCCGAGGTACGGGCAGCGGCGCTGAAGGCGCTGCTCGGCGAGTCGGCGGACTGGCGGGAGTTCATCCTGAACGGCGCCCGTGACGCCCACAAGCGGGACGTCGCCAACGAGCTGAAGGAACTGGAGGAGAAGAACCGCAAGGAGGCCGAGCGCCTCAAGGAACTCGCGGCCCGCAAGAACGCCGCGGCCCTCTTCCGCATCACACCCTCCCAGGCCATGCTCGAACTGAGCGACGACAACTTCATCCGCGAACTCCTGCGCCTGTCCCCCGCCGACCTCCAGGGCACCGAGCTCTACGCCACCGCCCAGCGCGCCACCCTCGCCTCGGACCCCGCCGCGTGGAAGGCCTTCATCCACACCGGTGCCGATACCGCGTACAAGCGCGATGCCGAGAACCAGCGCAAGAAACTCGCGGCAGCGAACCGCAAGCTCGCCCTGCAGATCCAGGCCGCAGCGCAGAAGAGCGGGGTCAACCCCAACCTGGCCGAGGCAGCCATGAAGGCACTGGCCGGCAGCGATGAGGACGTCGCGCTGTTCCTCAAGCCGGACACCCAGGAACGGCTCAAGCGCCAGTCCCTCCGGGCGCGGGACAGCGGGGACTACGCGCGCCAGTCCGATGCGGACAACGGCAGGGCGGTCATGCGGAACCTCTCGGGCAGCAGCTCACTGAACGACCGTGAGGACGCCACCTGGGTCGTCGTACCCTCTCTTGCGAGCGAGCCCGGCTGCTACTCCTTCGAGTCCGTGCGCAAGCCCGGCTATTACCTCAGGAGCGGCAAGATGGAACAGGGCGCGCCGAAGGTGGAGATCGCCGCCGACGACCGCAGTGAAGCATTCCGTAAGAGTGCCAACTGGTGCGTCAGCCAGCCCGCGGCGCTCCCCGAGAAGGGCGGAGTATCCTTCACGCAGGCTACCGACATGGGCCTGAAGTGGCTGTCGCCCACGCACCGGGACGTCTACGCCCGCTCCGGCTTCACGTTCCCCGCGAACGGCAGGAACCCGGCCCTCTTGGCCGTCTGGACCATGTCTTCACCACTGGCCCCCTGACTGCCGTGAGGGGATCGCTCGTGCGGTCCTCACGGAGCAGGCGCGGAAGGACACCGGTGCCGATCGTGCCGCGTCCGTGAGAACCGCCCGACGAGCAGGTACGGGTCGCGGCGCCCGATGCGCCGCGGCCCGGCCCGACGAACGCCGACGTCACAGCGCTCTTCGGCGGCCGGAAGCGATGGGCTTTTCGGGCCTGAGGCAAGGAAACCGGCCAACAGGGCAGCGCGGGCCGAGCATCAACCTGGACTGATTCTTGGCGGTGTTGACCAGATCTCCACTCCGTCACACATCGATTCCAGGGAAGTCGGGGCTCTTCGCCCTGCGTAGTCGGACGTCATTCAGAACATGAAATTCCGTTGGCGAAAACAAGATCGTTGTCGGGTTTGGGTATTCCTGTTACGGTCTCGGCGGCTGGCTGGGGAGGCCGGTAAGGGGCCCGCGGAGTGAGCGCCCGACTCACACTGTTTCATTTTGCGCGCGTCCGTAAGGAAATGCCGTGGCGGGGAAATCCTTCCGCCGTGCCGATGCGACGACGGATGCGCGTACATACGGACGGCCTTGAGGCGATCTCCCTCTTCCGCGATAGCCACTTCGACTCCTTGCTCTCTCGATTCAAAGCATCAAAGGGGCTTTTGAAACAGCATGTACAACAGAAACACCACCCCCCTGCGGCAGACCGTCGCACGGGGAATCGTGACCAGCACCGCGCTCGCGGCCGCTCTCGGCGTGGCAACACCGGGTGTGGCGCTCGCCGCACCATCTCAGACCGCACCCCTGGCGACGGCGCAGGCTTCCGGCATCGGAACGACAGATACCCAGCGCGTGGAGGCGGCGGCCGTCGTACGGCTCGACCCCGCCCCGGACGTTCTCCTGCTCGGCGACTACGACTTCGTCCACGCCCTGTGGCAAAAGGCCAGGGACGGGGGCGAGCGGCTGGATTCGGTGCGTACCGCCGCGGAACAGGCTATGGCCAGTATCAAGGCCGAGGACCACGCGCGGTTCATCATCACTGGTATCCACGAGGCCTACCGGCTCGACCAGCAGCGCGAGCGTGACCGGGCCGAGGCCGAACGCGTCGCCCGGCTCACGAAGTCACAGGCGCTGCTGGCCGTCGGTATCCCCAGCACCCCCCAACTGCTCGCCCTGAGCGACGACAACTTCATCCGCGTGATCCTGAAGCACGAGGTCTCCGGGCCGGAGGTGCGCGCCGCCGCCATGCGCGCGCTGCTGAGCGAGCCGGCGGACTGGCGGGAGTTCATCGTCAACGGAGTGCGCGAGGCCCACAAGCGGGACGTCGCCAACGAGCTGAAGGAACTGGAGGAGAAGAACCGCAAGGAGGCCGAGCGCCTCAAGGAACTCGCGGCCCGCAAGAACGCCGCGGCCCTCTTCCGCATCACACCCTCCCAGGCCATGCTCGAACTGAGCGACGACAACTTCATCCGCGAACTCCTGCGCCTGTCCCCCGCCGACCTCCAGGGCACCGAGCTCTACGCCACCGCCCAGCGGGCGGCCCTCAGCTCGGCCCCGACGGACTGGAAGCAGTACATCCACACCGGTGCGGACCAGGCCTACAAGCGCGACGACGAGGGCCGGCGCCAGAAGCTGGCCGAGTCGAACCGCCGCCTCGCCCTGCAGATCCAGGCCGCGGCCGAGAAGACCGGGGTGAACCCGGGGCTGGTGGCCGCGGCGAAGGCTGCGCTGGCCGGGGGGCCCGAGAAGGTGGCGGAGTTCCTCAAGGAGGACAACCAGTACCGGGCGCGGCGCCAGTCGTTCCAGAGCATCGACGCGAGCACCTCCGGGTGGTACGCCCGCCAGAGCACCGTGGACGGGGGAGACGGCTTCCTCTCCCCGGTCGACAGGCAGAGCCCCAAGGCCGACCGCGAGGCCGCCACCTGGGTCGTGCTTCCTTCGCTGGCCGGCCGCCCCGGCTGCTACTCCTTCGAGTCGGTGGGCAGGCCCGGCTACTACCTGAAGGTGCAGGAAACGCCCCTCAAGGCGGTCGTCGGCGCCGACGACCGCAGCGAGGAATTCCGCAACAGCGCTACGTGGTGCGCCCGGCCGGGCCTCACCGGATCGGGGACCACCTCCTTCCTCTGGGGCGTCGGACCGGACGAGCGCTGGCTACAGCCCTACCGGGGCTACCTGTACCCCTCCCTCTACTACCCCGGGGGGTCCGGCGACGCGGCCAGCTGGAAGATCGCCCCGCCGCTCGCCGGCTGACCCCTCGCCTCCGAGCCAACCCACCACAAGAACGGATCTTCCTGATGTCCCGCATCATGCGAGCCGCGCTGGTCGCCTGCGCCAGTGCCGCCGCACTGGTCTGCGGCGCGAGCACCGCGCACGCCGCCGACCAGTCCACCGCCCGACCGGCCCTCGACGCATCGTCGTACGTGCGACTGCAGTCGGAGTACACCAAGAAGTGCCTCACGATCGTCAACGGCAGCCTCCGCGAAGACGCCTACGCCGTCGACGGCACCTGCAGCGCAGAGGCCGACCACCAGCTGTTCCGGCTGAGGCCCGTGGGCGGTGCGATCTTCGAGTTGATGGCCAAGCACAGCGGACGGTGCCTGACCCGTCCTGAGAACCTCTCGGGCGTCGTACAGCAGTGGTGCTCCGCCGGCTCCGGCCAGCGTTGGAAGGTGACGCTCGTCGAGGTCGCCAAGGAACTCTACGAACTGCGCCCGGTGGACCGGCCCGGCGAGTGCCTGTCCGTCGGCGGACAGGCCCCCGGTGAGGAGCCGACGGCTTACATCGTGAACTGCTACAACCTTCCCTCCCAGCGCTGGCGGTTCCTGCCGGCCGCCTCCTGACGTGAGCAGCCGAGAGGAGGACTTTCCGATGGCACGGATCCTGTGGAAGCTGAGTGTGGTCCTGGGGGTCATCGCAGGAACGTGCACGGGTCATGCCGCCCACGCCCAGGACGCGCCGCATGAGCGGACGTCGCTCCGGGCTCCGGCAGCCGTGCCGACGCTTGCGCAGCCGACGTCCGTGCCCGCGCCGGATCCCGGCTCGGAGGGGTCACAGGCGGCGCTGGCCGCGGCCGCGGCCGGTGCCCGCAAGCAGGTGCAGGGGATCGCGCTGTCGGGGCTCCCCGCGGAATTGCGGACCTCGGCGTGGAACGCGCTGCGCAGCACCCGCGGTGATGCGGCGATCGCCGACTGGCTGGCACCGGGCGGCGGGTACGACCTGGCGAAGCAGCGCCTCAAGGACGCCCGGACTCGCAACCGCATGTTCTGCGAGCGCGTGTTGCGCACCCATCCGGCGGATCTCGCAGCGCAGACACGCGGTGCGGTGGAACGGGCGCTGAAGGGCTCGGACGCCGACCGGGCCGCCTTCGTGAAGACCGGTTACGCCCAGGCGCAGCAGATCGACCGGATGGCCCGGGAAGCGGCGGCCGGTGAGCAGCGCGCGGTACTGGACCGGGACCGGGAGTTCGTACGGTCGCTGGCCGAGCACGATCCGGGCGAGCAGGTCCGGGTGGCCGCGCAGTGGGCTCTACGGCCCGGGGCCGCGGACGAGGACGTGCGGGAGTTCTACGGCTTCGGCTGGGTGACCGGCGGGGCTCTGGACCTGGAGGGCCACCGACTGCGGACCGCGGACTCCGAGGCCCTGCGCCACCGGGCGTTGACCCTGCTCCTGAAGACCGCGGCCGAGGCGGAGGAGGCGCTGCGCGGCGCGTCGGACACCGCCGCGGCCCGAGCCGAGGCGGCACGCGCCTGGCAGACCGTGGCCGCGCACGCCCAAGGCGCTCACACGGCCTGGGTGGCGGAGCGGGAACGCGCCGGGCAGCAGGCGGACAGCTGGAAGAACATCCAGGCCCTCGCCAAGGGCGCGGCGGAGGAGATGTGGCAGCGCATCGCCGACCCCGCCGGACAGAACCAGCGGTCCTGGACCAATGAGGCACAGGAAGCGACCGGGTCCGCCGCCTTCTGGCAGGACATCCTCCAGCGGGCCCACGACGGAGAGAACCGCGTGACGAGCTGAACGCGCCACGGGGGCGATCGGCGTCGGCCGACCACGTCGGGCGGGCTCCTACGACACCCGGGTGCCCCGTCCCCAGCAGGGGATGGGGCACCCGTCTTTTCCGCTGCACCCATTTCATCACCATGTCCATCTCAACCATTTCAGGGGGATTTCTCTCGTGAGGGGAACAGTCCGGCCGGGGGCCGGAAAACGGCCCGGCCGTGTACGGGCGGCCGTCGCCAGGGCGGTGTCCACGATGCTGGCGGCTTCGCTGCTGGGCGGCCTGGTCGCTCCGGCCCAGGCCGCCACGCGCGGCCCGAACAGCTTGTCCTCGGCTCAGGCGGCCGCACTGTTGGCACAGTTCGCACGGGCGAGGGAGGCCGCTCCGCCGCTCGGGGCGCCGCAGACCGGGCTCGCCCGGCTCAGCGCGGATGCCGACCGTCAGCTGGTGGAAGACTACGCCGAGTTCGACGAGGAGGAGGAGGTCCGCGAGGCGGCCAGGAAGGCGCTGGAGAGCACCGATCCGACCGCCGTCCGCCAGTTCTTAGAGCACGGTGAGGCCGAGGCCCGTCGGCGTGCCAAGGACAAGCGGAACACCGGTGACACCGAGAACCGGAAGAAGATCGAGCCGCTGCGGGGCACAGGCGGGCCGTTCTTCAACGCCGAGGTCGAACGTGTACTGAAGGGGACCGCGCAGGACCGCGCGGACTTCCTGGCGTTCGGCGCGGAGATCGCGCGCGGGCGCGACAGGACCACCCAGGACAACGACCGCAAGCGGGCCGAGGAGAACCGCAAGCGCGTCGAGATGCTGGTCGCCTCCGGCGGTCCGGAGGTGAGGAACGCCGCCCGGCTGGCCCTCGCCGACGGTGACGACAAGGTGATCGCGGAGTTCCTGGACAAGGGCTATCTGATCGCGGCGCAGAAGGACGCCGACGAGCGGGCCGCACGGGAGAAGGAGCAGAAGGAGGCGCTGGAGGCCGCGGAGAAGCTGCGCAAGCTCGCGCAGAACGCCACCCGTGCCGCCGACGCCCGCAGCAAGCTGATCGCGGCGCACGGCGATGCCGTACGGGCATTGAAGAACTCCGCCAACGCCATGAGCCGGGCGGCCGCCGCCTCACGCGATGCCGACCGGCTGTTGGCGGCGGACCGGGCGGGCAAGCGGCTATCGGACTACACGAAGCTCAAGGAGGACGTCGCCCAGCAGGTCGGCTTCGCCGACACCGCCGCAAAGCAGGCCGGGGTCGCCGCCGGGCAGGCCAAGGCACAGGCCGAGGTCCTCGTGCAAACCGGGCTGACCTACGGCACGCAGTGGTCCGACGTCGCGACCGGCATCTCCGCGGCAGCCGACGCCGCGCTGCGCGCCGCGCAGACCGCCGCGCACGCGGTCGACGCCACCGCCGCGGACGCCGCGGGCCTTAACTCGCAGAACCAGGCCCAACTGCACGAGCAGCAGGCCAAGGCATGGCGCGAGAACGCCGATCAGCACGCCGCGGCCGCAGCCGAACTGGCCCGGCAGGCCGAGCAGCAGGCCAGGACCGCGGCCGACGCCGCGGCCAAGAGCCGGCAGGCCCGGATCGATGCGGAGAGGGCCGAGAAGGAAGCCTGGGAGCACGCCCGTAACACCCGCGATGCGCGGCTGGAGGCCCAGCGGCAGGCGAAGATCGCCGACGACCAGCGAGTCGTCGCCCAGCGGGAACGCGACCTGGCCACCGCCGCCAGGGTGCGGGCCGAGCAGGAGCGGGACACCGCGGCACAGGCGCGGACGCTCGCGGACGCCGAGGCGCGTACGGCGTCGGCCAAGCGCGCCGAGGCACAGGCTGCCGCGGCCACCGCGGCACGGATGCGCGGAGGCGCGGAGACCCAGGAGGGCAACGCCTCCAAGCTCTCGAAGCTGGCGACGGACGAGGAGACCAAGGCCCGCGACGCGCGGAACAGGGCCTACGAAGCGGAACGGCTGCACAAGGCGGAGGAAGCCCGGGCCCGGGCCACCGAGGCACTGGCCGCCGCAGCGAGCAGCACGTCCGACGCCGGTCTCGCACGGCAGAACGCAGAGGCGGCACGAGCGGACGCGAACGCGGCCGGGCGGGCGGCCGTCACCGCCCGTTCCGCCGCCGACTCGGCCACCGGCGCGGCGATGAGGTCGCGGGAGGCGGCCATCGCATCGGCGGGTGCGGCGGCCAGGTCCCGCGCGGCGGCGACCGAGGCCGGAGCGCACGCCGCACGAGCCGACGCGGCCGCGAACAAGGCCGAGGCAGCCGCCTTCGCCTCGAACGCGGCGGCGAACACCGCCGAGGCCCAGGCCGCCCTCACCCGCGCCGCGACCCAGCGGGCGAACGCCAAGGCAGCCGAGGCCACCGCACAGGAGAACCGCGCGGGCAGCGCCGCACATGCGGCCGCCCGGCTGGCCGGACTGGCCGCCATCCGGGCCAACCAGGCCCTGCAGGCGGCCAACCGCACCAGGGACGAGGCCGACGGGGCCACCCGCGAGGCGGGCATGGCACAGCTCCAGTCCACCATCGCGGTCCAGGCCGCTACCGGAGCCCGGACCACGGCGGCAGGCATCGCCGACCCGGCGAACACCGCCATCGCGCTCACCGCTCCCTTCGCCGGGAAGGACGTCGACGCGGACTTCGCCGCGGCGGTGGCCACTGCCGCGCTGCGGACGGGCAAGGAGCAGGTCGCCGCCGCGGAGGCGAAGGCCGCCGAGGCGGTCCAGGCCGCCGAAGCCGCCGAGACCGCGGCGAAGCAGGCGCACGCACAGGTCGCGCCGGCGTACAAGGCGGCTGCCGCGGCAGCCCGGTCGACGGCGAACGCCACGAGGTCCTCGGCGGCCGCGACGGCATCGTCCGCACAGGCCGCGGAGGACGGCGCGAAGGCCCGGGCAGCCGCGGCACGGTCCGACCAGGCCGACGCCCAAGCTCAGACCGACGCGCAACAAGCACGTCAAGCAGCGAAGGACGCCTACGCGGACGCGGTGGCCGCCAGGACCACGGCCGCCCAGGCCGAAGCCGAAGCGGGACGGGCCCGGGGCGCCGCCCTGGAGGCGGAGAACCAGGCAACTGCCGCCAACAGCGCCGCCACCCTGGCCGAGAAGGAAGCAAGCACCGCCCGGGCCGCGGCGACGCAGGCGGAGAAGGACGCCGCGGACGCCGCGAAGCTCGCCACCTCCGCCGAGGAACACGCCAAGAGCGCGGAGACCGCCGCCAAGAACGCCAACCAGCACGCCCGTGAGGCCGACGAAGCGGCCAAGAGGGCCGAGGAGGAACAGCGCGAGCAGCAGCGCAAGGAGCGGGAGGAGGCCGCGAAGACCAAGTCGAAGGGCGAGGCACCGGCCGCCCCTGACGAGGCGGAGCGCAAGGCGCTCGAAGCGGCCGGCATCAGCGTTGACGAGTACCAGCTGGCCCGGGCGCTCACGGAGCAGAGCCTCATCGATTACCTGCTGGAGAACGGCGCCGAGATCCTCGTCGAACTCTTCCTGGAGGACATCAAGGCCTGCATCGACGATCCCGACATCCCGACTTGCCTCTGGGCCGTCGTTCAGAACATCGGCCCGGCCAAGGCGCTCAAGGTCGCCAGCAAGATACCGAGGATCGCGAAGGCCATCGCCGGGATCAACACGTTCCTCGACAAGTCGGCCAAGGCGAAGAAGCTCATCCAAAAGGGCGAGAAGATCGTCGAGCAGGTCAGGCGGGGACTTCCTGACTGCCTGGTGGACAAGGTCAAGGCCAAGGACAAGAAGCAGGGTCCCACCCCGAAATCCGGCATGCGGCTGGCCGGCGCCAACGGAAAGGACAAGGGCAAAGACAAGGACAAGGACGACGACTGCCCGGCCATCGGGCTCATCATCTATCGCACCCCGAAGGTGGTCGACAAGGAATACGAGGAGAAGTACGGCCCCAACCCGGCCTCACACACCACTGGTGACAGGTCGGTCTACTTCGGAGAGCGCAGCGTCGCCGCGGAATACATCGGCAGCGGTAGCGGCCCCTTTGCGGACGGCATGTTCAGGTACGATATGTCGCCGGAGTTCCTGGTGAAATTCGCGAATTGCGCTGAGCGGTACGACTGGAAGGGTCCGAACGGTAGCGCGCGCGTCGAGTTCGTGATTCCCGTCGGCCGGCTGAAGGAGTTCAACGAGCTCACCGTGAATCGTAGGTGGCTGCACAAGGGGAAGGACGGCGGCAAATGAAATTCCGCTTGCACCATGAGGTCGACGTGACCGTGGTCGCCTCTCAACCCTGGGGGCTGGACGTGGAGTCGCGGGACGGAACCCCCGGGTTCGTCGACCGGACCATGAGCCCGGCCTGGCCCTCAGGTGATCAGGACGCTCTCGTCGGCACGGTGCTCCGCACCGTCGTCATCGACGACCGACGAGACCCGGTGCGGCTGAGCGCTCTCGACGCAGACAGGGAAATCGCCCGCCGGAAGCGCTCGGCGGCCAGCGGCTGATCCCTCCGGTTCGTCCGCCCCGGAGGCCCATCGGATTCGACCCCGGTGGGCCTCTGTGCCGTCCGGCCGAGCCGAGTGGGTTGCGCCGGCTGTCGCGCAGTGCCCGTCCTCGCCGCCCGTGGCCCCGTCCGCCCGTGGTCTTCGTGGCGTCCATCGTGCAGCACCTACATACAGCCCGGCTCGCTAGCATGCGATGCATGGCCATCAAACTTGAGAACGTCGGCATCGCCGTTCGCGACCTCGAAGCAACGGTCTCCTTCTTCACCGACCTCGGCCTCACGGTCGTGGGTCGTGACACGGTCAGTGGTGAGTGGACCGACACGGCCGTCGGCCTTGATGGCAATCACGCCAAGATCGCGATGCTCCAAACCCCGGACGGTCACGGTCGCCTCGAGCTCTTCGAGTACATCCATCCCGAAGCGATCGAGACACAGCCCACCCTTCCCCATGAGATCGGCATGCATCGCGTCGCCTTCTCCGTCGACGACATCGACAAGGCCCTTGAGACAGCCGCACGGCACGGATGTCATCCGCTGCGCGGTGTGGCGACCTATGAGGACGTCTACAAGCTGACGTACCTCCGCGGCCCCAGCGGCATCCTCGTGATGCTCGCCCAGGAGCTGAAGAAGGACGCCCCCTCGCGCGACGCCGCTGCCGACGAGGACTGAACGAGGGACCCGGCGCGATCGGCGGATCGGCGCGGGCGTCGGCCGGGCCGCCGAGCGGCCCGGCCTTCAGCGGATCAGGCGTGGACCTGAACCCATTGGGTGCACTTGCGCTCGCTGCCCTTCGCGACGCACCCGCGCAGCTTGTACGCGTGGCCCTCGGGCAGGTTGCCGGAAACGACCTTCATGTAGATCGCCTTGTGGCCGCGCGTGGAAGCGATGCGCCCCGTGCTCAGCTCGGCCTCGACCGCCCATCCGTCGGGGCTGATGTCCTTGGCGATCAGGGAGTCGCCCGGAATGTTGGGCGCGGGCTGCGGATCGGCGTTCCACCGGGCGAAGCCCATGTCGTGGCCGTCCGTGGGGCTGACGAGGTTCATCGTGAACGACCCGTCCCCCGCCCGCGCGGCAACGCCCGAGATCCCGGTCCTGGACACGGAGAAGTCGATGTCGGTCGAGAGGTCGCCCACCTCATCCGCGCTGGCGGTCGCGGCCCCGGCTGTGAACGCCACGCCGACGAAAAGGGCGGCCGAACCGAGGACCGCGCCGATGCGCTTGTGTATCGAACCCATGTTTTCCTTTGTTCCCGCGCGCGACGGCACACCGCCGCGCGCACGCTCTCCCGCCGGCCTCGAACTTCGCCGGGGGTCGTTCAACACCACTGTAACCATGGCCTGTTGGGAACCTACTGGCAGGTACCGGTCGAACCGTTATACCTGCCGGGCGACTTCGGCGGCATCCAGCGCAGTGGGTGACCGGGCTTGGGAAACATCGGCCAGCGGTCGACGCCGACCGTGACAGGGGGCGGCCCCACGACGCCGAGGCGCCGGGGCCGATCCTGCTTCACCCGCCTGCCGCGTGGGGGGCTCGCGGGGCAATGCCAGGTCCTGTCGCGCTTGTCGCGCAGGGAGTCCTGGATTCCGCGGGCGCGTTCCCCGGCCTCGCTCATGGCTTCCTTCGCCTTGCCCTCGGCCTGATCCATGGACCCTAGCTCAGGCGCGCTGTGGCGAGGTGGATGTTGAAGGCGCAGGGGATGTGCCCGTCTGACGTCGTCAGGTCCCTCACGTCGACGAAGAAGGCCTGCCGCAGACGCTCCACCGTCGCGCGATCGAGCGGGCCGAGATCGTAAAGACCGGAAACAGCAGCCCATACCTGCGCCACCGGTCCGCTCAGATCGATCGGAACGGTCTCCCAATCGACCGTCGTGAAGCCTGCCGGCCCGAGGACTCCATCGAGCCCTTCGCGACTGCGTGTTCTCCTGTCCCCCAACGCCGGGATGCGCTGCGAGGCCGGTGTCTCCTCGATCGTGCGCCGCAGTAGCGCGAGGAACCGTTCATAGGCCTCTCCGCCCACGGCCCCACCTCCCACTACGCATGCCAGAACCCCTTCGGGAGACAGCACTCGCGCCATCTCGGATGCGACGTGTTCGATCTCGCTCATCAGCATCAGCGCCATGTGGGAGACGCAGGCGTCGAAGCTGTCGTCGGCGAAGGGAAGCTCTTGAGCTCGGCCCTCCTCCAGCTTCGCTTCGGACAGCGCCGGTCGACGTCGCGCCAGCGCCAGCGAGTGCGCTGACAGGTCCACCCCGGCGAGTTCTCTCCCTGCCGTCCGGGCCAGGAACTCGAGCAGCAGGCCATCTCCGCAGCCGAGGTCCAGCACGCGCATGCTTCCGGCCACTCGATCGCACAAGATCTCATAGCTGGACCGGCCGTCCGGAGCGCGGCCACGGCCGAACGCTTCCGCGGTCACTGCCGGGTACTCCGCGTGGAACGCCTGGAGGAATGCTTCTTGCGATGCGGTGGTCGTCACCCACCCAACCTACGGCGCGGAGCCCCGGTTCAGGGCCGCGTCGAGGGTGATCGCCGCGTCGATGAGAGCGAGGTGGGTGAACGCCTGCGGGAAGTTGCCCAGTTGGCGTCCGGTCAGGTCGATCTCCTCGGAGTACAGGCCCAGGTGGTTGGCGTAGCCGAGCATCTTCTCCAGGACGAGCCGGGCCTGGTCGATCCGTCCGGCCCGGGCGAGTGCGTCGACGTACATGAAGGTGCACAGGGAGAAGGTGCCCTCGGAGCCGCGCAGGCCGTCCGGCGACGCCTCGGGGTTGTAGCGGTACACCAGGCTGTCGCTGACGAGTTCCTGCTCCATCGCGTCGAGGGTCGAGGCCCACATCGGGTCCTGGGGGGTGAGGAAGCCGACGGTGGGCATGCGCAGGAGCGAGGAGTCCAGGACCTGGCTGCCGTAGTGCTGGACGAACGCGTCGCGCTCCTCGCTCCACCCCCGGTCCATGACCTGTTCGAAGATCCGGTCCCGGGTGGCGCTCCAGTGCAGTACCGGTGCGGGCCGGCCGCTGAATACGGCGTGCCGCAGCGCACGGTCGAACGCCACCCAGGACATCACACGGCCGTAGGTGAAGTCCTGGGCACCGCCACGGGTCTCCCACAGCCCTTCGTCGGCCGAGTCCCAGTGGTCCGCCAGCCACTCCAGCACGCGGATCAGGCCGGTCCATCCCCGGTACCCGAGGTGGATGCCGTGCCTCTGCGCGAACGAGATGCTGTCCATCGCCTCGCCATAGATGTCCATCTGGAGCTGGGTGGCCGCGCCGTTGCCGATGCGGACGGGCGACGAGCGTTCGTAGCCCTCCCAGTGGTCCAGGGTCTCCTCCTTCAGGTCGGAGGAGCCGTCGACCGCGTACATGATGTTCAGCGGCCCGGTGTCTCCCTCGCCGCCCGCCCGTTCCGCGATCCGGTCGCCGAGCCATCCGATGAAGGCCTCGGCCTCCTCCGTGAACCCCATGCCGAGCAGGGCGTACACGGAGAACGAGGCGTCCCGGATCCATGTGTAGCGGTAGTCCCAGTTGCGCTCGCCGCCGAGCTGCTCGGGCAGCCCGGTGGTGGGGGCGGCGATCACGGCGCCGGTGGGGGCGTAGGTCATCAGCTTCAGGGTCACGGCGGAGCGCTCCACCGCCTCGCGCCAGCGGCCGGTGTAGCGGGAGGTGCTCAGCCAGTTGCGCCAGTAGCCGATGGTGGCGTGGAAGATCTCCTCGTACTCGGCGAGGCGGATCTGCCGGGGCGGGCCGTCGGCGGCGGACTCCAGCATCAGCCCGCGCTGCTGCCCCGCCTGCAGTTTCAGGGTGAGACGCAGGTCGTGGTCACCCGTGAGGAGGTGGCCCAGCCGCTCGTCCTCCGGTTCCCGGATGGCGTGCACGGTCAGAGCCGTGCCGTCGGCGGTGAACACCGCCCCGTTCTCGGTGACGTGCAGCTCGTGCGACTTGCGCCCGTAGTCGAACCGGGGAGCGATGTCGACGTCGAAGGTCATGCTGCCGCGTACGCAGCGGACCATGCGGACCAGCCGGTGCCGGGCCGTCACGGTGGTGCCGGTCAGGGGCATGAAGTCGACCACCTCGCCGGCACCGGCCTCGGTCATGAAGCGGGTCACCAGGACCGCGGTGTCGGGCAGGTACAACTGCTTGGTCGCGTACGTCGTGTGGACCGGGCGGACCGTGCAGTGGCCGCCCTTGCCCTTGTCCAGCAGAGCTCCGAACACGCTGGGCGAATCGAAACGCGGGCAGCAGAACCAGTCGACCACTCCGTCGGAGGTCACCAGCGCCGCGGTCTGCAGATCGCCTATCAGGCCGTGGTTCTCGATCAGCGGGTACTCGTCCATCAGGGCGTCCCTTCCGGCATGCGTCGCCGCCCGGATCTCGGCCCCCCGAACCAGCGTATGCCGGGCCCGCGGCACCGTCCCGCCGAGCCGGGCCCCTACGGCGTACGTCGTACGCCGTGAGGCTTCCCCGAGCCGCCCGGCACGGTGGCTTCAGCCCTCGCTTCCGGCACCGCGGTCGGGTGCGCTCATGTCCCCCGTCGCGGGGATGCCGTCGGCGAGCCCGTAGCGCAGGTAGACGGTGCCCTTCGGGCCGGCCGCCGGGGGTGCGAGGAGCGTGAGGTTGGTGGGCACCGCGCCGCCGTCGAACACCTTCTTCCCGACGCCGAGCACGATCGGGTGCAGCCAGAGGTCGAGACGGTCGAAGAGCTTCTCGCGCAGGAGGGTCTGGACGAGGTTCAGGCTGCCGACGACCTTCACGTGCTCGTGGCGGTCACGGATCTCGCGGACCGCGCCGGCCAGGTCCGGGCCGAGCTGTGCGGACCCGGCCCACGCGAGGTCGGGCCTGCCGCGGGAGGCCACGTACTTCGGGACGCGGTTGAAGAGCGTGGCGATCTCGTTGTCCTCACCACCCTCCTGGTGGGGCCAGTAGGCGGCGAAGATGTCGTACGTCCGCCGCCCGAGCAGGAGGGCGTCCGTGCCCTCGTACGCGGCACCGACCTGCGCCCCGGCGACCTCGTCCAGCAGGGGCGCCTGCCAGCCGCCGAACGGGAACCCCACCGGGTCCTCGTCGGGGCCGCCGGGCGCCTGCCCGACGAGGTCGAGGGTCGCGAACAGCTCGATGTGGATGAGGCCCATGGCTCACTCCCGATGAGTCGGTTGTCTCCGTCAAGAGATAGACCTGCCGGTGCCCGCGGACTCATCGCCACGCGGGGACCGGATTCACCCGACCCGGTGCGATACCTATAGCCTTTAGGTAGATACATAATAGCTGTCGCCAGATCGAGGGAAGGTGTAGGTTATGGTGAGGGTGGGGCTGACCCCGGAGCGGCTGACCCTGGCGGGGGCGGAACTGGCCGACGAGGCCGGATTCGAGCAGGTGACCCTTTCGGCGCTCGCCCGGCGGTTCGACGTCAAGGTCGCGAGTCTGTACTCGCACCTGAAGAACTCCCACGAGCTCAAGACCAGGATCGCCCTGCTCGCGCTGGAGGAACTCGCCGACCTGGTCGCCGCCGCCGTGGCGGGGCGTGCGGGCAGGGACGCCCTGATCGCCTTCGCGAACGCCTACCGCGACTACGCCCGGGCGCATCCCGGCCGCTACGACGCCGCCCGGCTCAGGCTCGACCCGCAGACCGCTGCGGCGAGCGCAGGGGTGCGGCACGCGCAGATGACGCGGGCGATCCTGCGCGGCTACGACCTGACGGAGCCGGACCAGACGCATGCGGTCCGCATGCTGGGCAGCGTCTTCCACGGCTACGTCAGCCTGGAGGCGGCCGGGGGCTTCAGCCACACGGCCGTCGACTCGCAGGAATCCTGGGCCTGGACCCTGGAGTCCCTCGACGCCATGCTGCGGCGCCGGAACACGCCCTGACCGGCGGCGCGCCGCGCGCGCCGACCCGGACCCACACCCCGTAGACCCCGTACCCGCCGTACACCCCGTACACCCGGATCAGCAGGCTGAGGCAGGGCAATGAGCACCGAACAGGGCTGGATCACCACACCCGTCACCGCGGACATGCTGCGCGGGCACCTCGACGTGGAGAGGACCGCGCACGGTCTGCTGCCGCACCGGCTGCCGGCTTGGGCGCGGCAGCAGATCCCCGACGACCGGCTGGCCGTGGCCGAGGCCCAGCCCTCCGGCGTACGGCTGGCCTTCCGCACCCGGGCCACCGTCGTCGAACTCGACACGCTGCCCACCAAGCGGGTCCACCAGGGCTTCCCGCCTCCGGCGGACGGTGTGTACGACCTGCTGGTCGACGGCCGTCTCACCGCCCAGGCCACGGTGGCCGGCGGCAACGTCCGTACGGTCACCGACCTGGTCGCCCAGACCGCAGAGCTGACCGAAGGGCCTGCGGGCACCGCCCGGTTCACCGGTCTCCCGGCCGGTGACAAGGACATCGAGATCTGGCTTCCGCACACGGAGATCACCGAGCTGATCGCCCTGCGCACCGAATCCCCCGTCGAACCGGCACGCAGCAGCGGGCGCAGGGTGTGGCTGCACCACGGCAGTTCCATCAGCCACGGCTCGAACGCCGTCCACCCGAGCGCCATCTGGCCCGCCCTGGCTGCCGCCCGGGGCGGAGTGGAGCTGGTCAACCTGGGGTTCGGCAGCAGCGCGCTGCTGGACCCGTTCACCGCGCGTGCGATGCGGGACACCCCCGCGGACCTGATCAGCCTCAAGATCGGCATCAATGTCGTCAACGGCGACACGATGCGCCTGCGCGCCTTCACCCCCGCCGTCCACGGCTTCCTCGACACCATCCGCGAGGGCCGTCCGACGACACCGCTGCTGGTGGTCTCCCCCCTCCTGTGCCCGGTCCAGGAGGACACCCCCGGCCCTCTCGCGCCTGACTTCGACGGCGGGACCCTGCGGTTCAAGGCCACGGGCGATCCGGCCGAACGCGCTGCCGGGCGACTCACCCTCACCATCATCCGTGACGCACTCGCCGCGATCGTGGAACAGCGGGCGGCTGACGACCCGAACCTCCACCACCTCGACGGACGCGAGCTGTACGGCGAGGGCGACCACGCCGAATTCCCGCTGCCGGACGCGATCCACCCCAGCCCCGAAGGACATCGCCGCATCGCCGAGAACTTCGCGCGGCTGGCGTTCGCGGGCGACGGCCCCTTCGCCACCAGGACCGCACAGGTCGACGGGCGCGACGATCTCACGTTCGTGCGTGGACATGACCGGACCCTGCCGGCCATGGGCGCACCGGAACGGGCGGTCGCGAGAACCCCTGTACGCACCGCGCCCTCGGCCGGGGATCGGTAGGCGGCGGACGGCGGAGGGCGGAGGGCGGAGGGCGGACGGCTCAGGGCAGCAGGACGGCCTTGCCACGGTTGCGGTGGGCTTCCAGGTCGGTGTGGGCCTGGGCGGCCTCCGCCAGCGGGTAGGTGCGCCAGACCGGCACCGAGACCTTCCCCTCGGCGGCCAGCCGTACCAGCTCCGGCAGAAAGTCCCCGGTCCGGTCGGTGCTTCCGGCGCTGAAGAGCACACCGTGCTGCGCCGCCGACATGTCGGCGATGGTGACGACACGCCCGCTGTCACCGGTCAGCGCGACGGATTCGGCCAGCACGCCCGCGCCCGAGGTGTCGAAGACGAAGTCCACGCCCTGGGGAGCGGCGGCCCGCACCCGCTCCGGCCAGCCGTCGCCGTAGCGGACCGCCGCGGCTCCCAGCGCGGTCACCCGGTCGAGGTCGCGCTCGCCGGCCGTTCCCACGACCGTGATGCCCCGGGCGACGGCCAACTGCGCCGCGACCGTGCCCACACTGCCGGCGGCGCCGTGGACGAGCAGGGTCTGCCCGGTCCGCACGCCCAGCTGCTCCAGGACACGCAACGCGGTCTGACCGACCGTGACCAGCGAGGCCGCGGCCTCCCAGGACAGGGCCTCGGGCTTGGCGACCGGCCGGTCGAGCAGCGCGTACTCGCTGTAGCTGCCGCCGGCGGCCACGCCGAGGACCTCGTCTCCCACAACGGCGTCGGCTCCCTCACCCACGGCATCGACCACGCCGGCCGCGTCCAGACCGAGGACCACGGGAAACGGGGCCGGGACGGCACCGGCCATCAGACCGGAGCGGAGCTTCATGTCGAACGGGTTCACGGAGGCCGCCCGCACCCGGATCCGGACCTGGCCCGGACCGGGCTCGGGCGGGGTGACGTCGGACAGGCGCAGCACCTCGGGCGCGCCCTACTCGGAGAAGGTGATCGCTCTGGACATCGGGAACTCCCGGAGGGAAGGCGTGCGTACGGGCGCGGCCGCCACCTCGTGGCTCGGCCGGTGAGGGCGGGCACCCGCCCTCGGCGCACCCACAGCATTCCGTGCTTCTCCGCGAGCACCGGTGCGCCGCGCGGAACATCAGGACGGTGGGTCGACCAGTGCGTACAGGCCGGACACCGCAGCCCCGCGGCGGCGCTTGGCCTCGATGGCCTTCATGCCCGCGTGCAGGGCGGTCGTGCCGTGGGCGTAGGCGTCCTCGACGGGCAGGTAGTACATGAGGTTGAAGTACAGGTGGGGCGCCGGGTGGCGGCGGTCGAGGGCGACCGCGCGGATCCACGTCGTGGTCCCGTGGTGGTAGAAGAGGCAGAAGCCGATCAGCCGGGGTCCGTCGTAGGCGGCCACCACACGCGCTTCGCTGCCCATCGCCGTGGCCTGCCGTTTCAGCAGGCCGGTCATCGCGTCGAGGCCGTCCCGGTCGTGCCCGTGGTCCTGCTGGTGTCCGGCGAGCAGGACCGCGGCGTCCTCCCAGCAGTCCGCGAGTACCTGTCGGCGTATGTCGAGGGCGGCCGCCGCGAAGTCGCGGCGTTCGCGGCGGATGCCGGCGCGGCGCTGTGCGGGCAGGGAGGAGATGTAGTCCTCGATGCCTGTGCCGGGAAGCGGGATGAGGGCGTCGTCCTCCAGGTGGAGGGCGGGGTCCGGGTAGAGGGGAGCGAGCCGGGCGGCGGCCGGGGTGGTGAGGTAGGGCCACCAGTGCGTCGTGCCGTGGTGGTCGGCGAAGCGGCGTACGGCGTCCCGGAGGAGGGCGAGGCAGGCGTCTCGCCGGCCGGGGCCGAGGCCGGGGGCGGTGAGCGGGGTGTTGTGGTAGCCGCGCCGCGCGCCGGCGATCATGCGGGGCCGCAGGTGCGGGGGCAGTACGGTCCCGGGCTGGTAGCTGTCGTTCGGTTCGTCCCGCACCAGGTAGAGGGGGGTGGCGGCGAGCAGGGTGTCATCGAGGTCCCGTACGAGCGCGTACGAGCAGGTGGCGGTGGGGTCTTCCTCCTCGCCGGCGAGCCACCGGTGGGAGAGGTAGAGGCCGGCCGACCGGGCGAGGTGCTCCCACTCGGCGGCGGGGACCTGATGGATGGACTCGACGATGCTCGTGATCAACGGGGATTCCTCCGGCGGTGGCGGTTGGGGGCCTTGAGGGCGGGCGCGGCGAGTACGGCGATCAGGCAGGCGGCGGCTTCGACAGCCCACGGGAGGAGCGGGCCCGCCTCCAGCAACAGGGTGAACAGGGCGGGAGCGGCGACCATGCCGACGGCCCACGAGAACTGGTACAGGCCCTGCGTGAAGCCGCCGGCCGCCTGGGGGGTGAGGCTCACGGACAGTTCGCTCAGCGCCGGGCCGAGGAGGATCTCCGCCACGCTGAACAGGACGATCGCCACGATGAGGGCCGCCCAGGCGGCGGAAGCGGCACCGGGCGGCGAGGGCAGCGAGGGCAGCGCGAACGCCCACATCCCGGCGGCCATGATCAGATATCCGGCGGTCACGGCGCGGCGGGGCACCTTGGGTGCTGCGTGCGCCGTGATGACCGTCGAACATGCCGAGACGATGACGGTGTTGATGACGAACAGCATGCTCGCCGCCGAGGCGGGGAGCCCCAGGGCGCGGGTGGTGTAGACGGCGACGAGGACGGCGAGGACGGCCTGCGCGAGGACGTAGGGGATGTTGACGGCCACGAGCAGCAGGTAGCGGCGGGTGTGGTCGGCGCGGGTCACGAGGGCTCCCGGCGGCGTCCCGTCCGGTTCCGGTGGGGTGGTGGTGAGGGCGGCGAAGCAGGCGGCGGCCAGGAGGTAGGTGGCGGCATCGACCGCGATCATCCAGCGCAGTGAGCCGTTCCCGAACACGGTCAGGGCGCCTGCCGCGGCGGCGGATCCGGCGGCGAGCCCGATGTTGCGCAGCGAGCCGGTGAAGGCGAACCAGGTGCGGCGTTCTGCGGCCTGGGTGACGTGCGTGATCAGGGTGCGCTGCGCGGTGAAGTACATGTTGATGCCGGCCTGTATGAGGAGGTACACGCCGGCGACGTGCGAGGGCTCGCGGGCGAGCAGGAACAGGGCGAACCCGGCGGCGGAGAGGATGTTCGCCCACACCACGACGCGTTTCGGCCCGACACGGTCCATGAGGCGTCCGGCGAGGAACGTGACGGGCAGGGCGAGGGCCTGACCCACCGTCATGGCCGCGCCCACCCGCGCCAGGTGCAGGCCCTGGACGTCGGTGAAGTACAGCAGTCCCAGCGGCAGGAGCATCCCGTTGCCGACGGAGTCGATCAGGTTGCCGGTGATGAAGAGGCCGTGCCCGCGCAGTCCGGGCAGGCCGAGGCGGTCCGCCGCGCTGCGCGGGCGGCGGGTGCCGGTGACCGCGCTCACCGGTGCAGCAGGGAGGTGATCTTGCCCATGACCTCGGCCGCGGGGAAGCCGGTCGCCTTGTGCAGCTCCGCCAGGGCCTTCACGGTCCGGTCCTCGTCGCCTTCGGCGAGGGTGATCACCACGATGTCCCCGTGGGAGGTGCCGTCGATGACCAGCTCGTGCGCGGTGACCACCCGGACGCGCTGCCGGAGCTCGGTCAGCACCGCCGGCGGGATGCCGTCCCCGGCGAGGAACTCGATCGCCCAGCCGGCCCGTCGTGCCGTGCCTCCGGTGAAGGGGAGGCCGCGGGCCAGGCGGGCGAGGGAGGCGAAGGTGTTGGTGCCGGACGCGGCGCAGGAGAGGGTGGTGGCGCCGCCGATGCGCGGGTTGATCTCCAGGACCACGAACCGGCCGCCGGTGTAGATCATGTCGACGTTCACCGACCCGTGCACTCCCAGGCTCCCGCACAAGGCCACCAGGGTGCGGGCCACTTCGGCGAACGCGGCGTCGGCCTCCTCGCGGGGGCCGCACCAGCGCAGGTCGGCGAAGGTGAACACCGGCTCCGCCCCGGCGCGTCCGGTCCAGCACAGGGGAAGGACCTGGTAGGCGCCGGGGCGCCCCACGATGTCCACGCTGCACAGGTCACCCTCGACGACCTGTTCCACCACTGCGGACACGACCGTGGGCACCGCCGCGGACACCGCCGCCGATGAGGGCCCCGGCACCGCCCCCGGCACCGGCGTGCCGGGGGCGAGGTAGGCATCGAGGTCGGCGGGCGAGCGCAGGGTGCGGATGCCCATGCTGGTCGAGTCCCATACGGGCTTCGACATCAGCGGATAGCCGATCCGTTCGGCCTGCGCGCGCAGCGCGTCCCGGTAGCCGGGCACCGCGAGACCCCGGCCCACCAGCAGATCGGAGTCGACACGGAACCCGGCGGGCACCAGCAGCCCGGCCCGCTCGCAGAGCTGCTTGGTCTCCCACTTGTCCACCAGCAGCATCGTCGCCGCGAGCGGAGTCATGACCGTCGGGATGCCGACGGCGTCCAGGAAGGCCTTGGCCGCGGCATCACGCAGCGCGTTCTCGCACGGCAGCGAGATCGACACCGCCGCGTCCGCCCCCCAGGCGGCGACCGCGTCCGCGAGCTCCCGCGGCGTCACGCCCCGGTCGAGCCGTTCCCGGTAGCCGGGGAAGTCCTCGTCACCGGCGGTGCCGCTGGTGTGGAACAGTCCGGCCTCGATCCCGTCCGCCGCGAGCCCGCGTACGGCCTGCTGGACGTAGGGGTCGGCGCGCTGGATGCGTACCGACCGTAAGAACGCGATCTTCCGCACCTGCTTCAGCCCACTTCCACTCGGGACCGGGCGGCCACCCGGTCGGCCAGCCCGCGCGCTCGGTCAGCCGTTTCCGCACGGGCCACCACGTGCCCGATCCGGCAGGCCGAATCCGCCGGCTCCGGCACCACCTACCCGGGCCGGAGATGCACCTCGCCGTGCGTACCGGGCAGGTCCGGGATGACCACCTGCCGCACCACCCCGCCGCGCTCCGGCAGCAGGAACCGGATCGACGCCGCGTCCGTACGGGAGGGGACGGTGTCGGGCACCAGGCCGGGGAAACCCGCGCCGGCACCCCGTACGGGAAGGCAACACCGTGACCAGCAGCCTGCACCAGGAGCTCGCCGACCACATCGACCAGGGCGTCATTCCGCCCTACCAGTACTCGTACCCGCCCCGCTCCACGTACCGACCGCTCCCGGAGGGCAAGTGGAGCGTCCCCGACGTGTGGGCGAGGGATCTGGCCAACCACCAGGTCCCCGAGCTCAATCTCTACCTGCACGTCCCCTTCTGCGACCGCAAATGCGGCTTCTGCAACCTGTACACCATCATCAGCACCGACGAGGACGTCTACGACGCCTACACCGACGCCCTCTGTACGCAGATCCGCGATCACGCGGAGATCATCCAGGCCCGGCGGTTACGCACGATCTACATCGGCGGCGGCACCCCCGCCCTGCTGAAGCCCCGCCACTTCGAGCAGATCTTCACCACCATCGGCGAGATCTACCCCAACTGGCGCTCCACGGCCGAGGAAGTCGCCGTGGAAGCCACCCCGTCGTCCATCGCCGACGCGCCCGACGAGTTCAAGGCCCTCATCGGCATGGGCCTCACCCGCGCCAACGTCGGCATCCAGTCCCTCGTCCCGCGCGAGATCCGCGAAGCCGGCCGCGGCGGAGAGGACGAGGACGTCATCCGCCGCGCCATACGCACCGCCCACGAACTCGGCCTGCCGGACCTGTCCACCGACCTGATCATGGGCTTCGCGGGACAGACCCCCGAAACCTGGCGCCAGAGCGTGGACGAGCTGGCCTCACTCCAGCCCACCACCATCAGCACCTACTTCCTCACGGTGCGGCCGGACGCCTGGTTCTCCAGGACCGGCGCCTACCAGTACATGTGGCAGCCCGAGCTGTACGAGCGCTACGACTACGCCCGCCGGGTCTTCCTCGACCACGGCTACGTCCAGGAGGGCTCCGTCCGCTACAAGAAGCCCGGGCGCGGCGGCTACGTCCAGAAGGTGCTCACCTTCCACGGCGTGCCCCTGCTCGGCCTCGGGGTCGGCGCCCGCTCGTACACCAGCGTGCTCGACTACATGTGCGGCAGCGTGAAGCCCTCGGCGGCCGAGGTCGCCGACTACATCAAGAGGGCCAAGAACCACGAGCTCGCGCCCGTCACCGGTTTCGAACTGACCGGCGAGGAGACCGTCCGCAAGCGCCTCGTCCTCGACATGTTCGACCTCGACCTCACGGAGCTCGACCGTTTCGGCTACCAGAAGCACGCCGCCGAGTTCGAGCCCGTCCTCGAAGCGGCCGAGTCCAACGGGCTCATCCACCGTCTCGGACGCCGCGTCCAGCTGACCCCCAAGGGCTTCAAGTACCGCGACGTGCTGTCCTGGATGTTCTACTCCGGGTCCGTCAAGGACCTCGACCGCGAGTACTACGAGAACCTCCACGCGGCGAACAAGCGCGCCCGGCAGAACATGGGGGCGACGCCGGTACGGATCACTGGCATCGACCTGCGCGAGCGCGAGGGAGCCGCGTGAGGGATCTGTACATCGCGGCGGGCGGCGGAGGAGACCCCGTCGGGACCCTCATCGCCGCCCGCGCCCTCACGGCGGACCGGGCCGGCCCGGCGGATCCCCCGTTGATCGCCACCTACGCGTGGGAGCGCCCGGAGGTCGACCCGACCGCCCGCCCCCTCGGGGAAGGCGACTTCGACGGCCTCGCCCACGAGGGCGGAGGCATCGGGGTTGGAGGCACCGGGGTCGGAGGCTTCGGGAGCGGCGGCATCGGGGGCGGCTTCCGGGGCGGCGGCTTCGCGTCGTTCACACCGGCCACCCGCGCCCGCCCGCCGGCCGGATCCACCATGCCCGCCCTGGCCAGGGACCTGCCCGCCCGGCTGCTGCTCCTCGACCCCGCCCGGGGACTCTCCTCCCTGGCACGGCAGATCTCGTCCATGGCCAGAGCGGCAGGCGGCCGGATCCGCGTCGTCGACATCGGCGGCGACATCCTGACCCACGGCAACGAGCCCGGCCTGTGCAGCCCGTTCGGGGACGCCCTCACCCTCGCCGCCTGCCACCTCACCGGCATCCCCGCCACCGTCCACATCGCGGGTCCCGGCCTCGACGGAGAGATCGGTGAACGGCCCCTCCTCGAACGCCTCGCCGGAAGCCGCCCCCTCACCCCGGACCGGGACGCGGCAGCAGCGGCCGCCCGCGCACTGGCCTGGCACCCTTCCGAGGCATCCGCGCTGTGGGCGGCCGCCGTCCACGGCGCCCGCGGCACGGTCCGCACCGTGAACAGCGTCGTCCGCCTCACGGATGTCTCCCCGCGGCTGTACCCCCTGCCGCTCCGGGAGGCCATCGGCCACAACCCGGTCGCCCGGGCCCTCGTCGGCGAGCGCCCGGCCACCCTGGACGCCGCCGCCGGCCTCTCCCACCGGATCACCGGCATTCCCGGGCTGGAGAGCGAGCGCACCCGCACGCCCCGGCAGGACCCGCCCGCCGGGGGAATCGCCCTCCTCGACCGGGACGAGGCCATGAACACCCTTCGCGAAGCGGCCGGCGGAGCCGACCACATCACCCTCCGCCACGCCGCCCGCTCCCTCGGCCTCGCCTGGACGGACATCCCCGCCCTCCGGGCCCTCCTCACCACGGACACCCCTCTCCTCCCGCTCGCTTCCGGGCCCGCACGGCGGCCCCGTTGGCGGCGCGTTGGGCACGTGTTGGGTGCCGCGTGCACTCTTCCCACGTCGACGGAGGGGCCCCGGGCACCGCGCCCCTGACCGTCGGCGCAGGCCCGGTACGGGCCTGCCCGCTCAGCACTCGACGAACAGGGGACGGACGGATCATGAGGAACAAGCGCAGTCGGATACTCACCCGGGCTCTGCCGGTCGCGGCCATGGCCCTCGCCACGCTGATGACCACGGGCAATCCCGCCTCGGCCGCCGGGCTGGGGTGCGGCTGTGACGGCTGGGACCCGGGCCCGGTCAGCTGGGACTCCGGTCCGACCACCGACTCGACGGCGACCGTCAGCGGTTACGCCACCGTGGCACTGCGCTCCGGCAAGAAGGACGGCAGATGGTACGGCTGGGCGAAGACAGCCACGCGGTACTCCAAGTACGGGGTGTGGATCGACCGGTCCACGGACGGCGGCAGGACGTGGGACGGAATGCGCGGCTACGAGCACCGTGACGGGGGCGATGCGTACACGTCCATGCAGTACTGGCCGGACGGCACCTGGCTGCGCGCCTGCGTGAACGTCGAGGGCATCGAGCTGAAGTGCACCGGCTGGGTCAGCTGACGTACTCCCGGCACTTCGGGAGCGTGGCCCCGAGCACGTGCTCGGGGCCACGCTCCCTGATCCGCCCTGATCGGCAAGGCACCCCCTACGGCAGCGCGGCCAGGCCCCCGCGGCTCCGCTCGATGTGCTGTGTCATACCGTGGCGCAGCCCCAGGTCCAGGCACTGCTCCCAGCAGGCCCGCGCGGCGTCCCACTCGCCGAACTGGTGGTGCGTCCGGGCCATGAAGGCCAGGCAGTCGGCCGTACCGCCGAGGTCGTTCATCCGCCGCCGGATGGCCAGCGCCTCCGCCTGCGCCTCCAACGCCGCCTCACGGCGGCCGAGTTGCCGGTGAATGTCGCCGAGCTTGGTCAGGCTGGTGGCCAGGAAGACCCCGTGCCGCTGCTCGCGGAGCGCCTCGATGACTTTCTGGTAGTACGCCGCCGCCAGGTCGTGTTCGCCCCGCATCTCCTGGGCGTCCGCGATCCGGCTCAGGGCCAGCGCCTCGCTGGCGGCGTTGCCGGCCTTCCGGTACAGCTCGTACGACCGCTCGGCGTGGGCGAGCCCCCGCTCGGCGTCCCCGATCTGGACGTACAAGCTCGACACGTTGCCCAGGATCGAGGCCTGCGCCAGTTCGTCGCCGGCGTCGGTGAAGAATCCGAGCGACGCGTTCAGGTGCTCCAGGCACTGCTCGTTGCGGCCCGCCATCCCGTGGGCGACGGCGATCCTGCGGTGGAGCCAGGCGCGCCCGAGCCTGTCGTCGTGCGCCATCGCGATGTCCATGGCCTGTCGCAGGCAGGCGTCCCACTCGCCGGTCCACCAGTGCGTGGTCGCGTACCCGAACAGCCCGACGGCCAGACGCCAGGCGATGTCGGAGCGTCCGAGCGCCCCGGCCCGGGTGATGGCCTCACGGATCGCCGGCAGTTCCCGCTTGGTCCACACCAGGGCGTCCGCCTCCTCCGCGAACACCGGCAGCTCCGGGCCCTGAGGACCGTCGAGCGGCGGCGGGGACTGCGTCTCGTGGCTGGCCACGGCACAGGCCGTGGCGGCGGCCCGCGCGTACCAGGTGAGCAGCCTCAGGGTGGCGCTCTCCTGCTCCGGAGCGGTGACCTCTTCCGCCGCCCGCTGCGCCGCGTACTCGCCGAGGAGGTCGTGCAGCGCGTACGCGTCGGGCTCGGGGCTGTGTACGAGGTTCGCGTCGACCAGCAGTTCCAGCGCGGCGGCGGCGTCGTGCTCCGTCGTACCCAGCAGGGCGGCGGCCGACCGGCTGGTCACGGCGTGGGGCTGCCACAGCCCCAGCAGCCGGAAGGCGCGGGCCGCCTCTCGCTCCTGGTCGTTGCCGCTCGCACGCATCGCCAGGTAGCTCATGTCGAAGGTGTGCCGTACGGCGATCGAGCCCATGGCCAGGGCTTGGAGGCGGCCTCGGTGCGGGGTGAGGCGCTCGGCCAGCAGCGCCAGCGGCCATGACGGCCGGGAGGCGAGTCTGCCGCCGACGATCCGCAGGGCCAGCGGGAGGCCCCCGCAGGCGGTCAGGATGTCGGCCAGGGCCGTCGGCTCGTCCGTGATCCGGTCGGCTCCGCAGAGCTTGGACAGCAGGGTCAGCTGCTCGTCGGGGCCGAGCGGCCGCAGGCGCACCATCGCGACACCGGGCACCTCTGCCAGCAGCTGGCGGCTCGTGATCAGGGCCGCGGCGGGGCCGTCGGGCGGCAGGAGCGGGCCGACCTGGGTCGCGTCCCGCGCGTTGTCCAGGACCAGCAGGATGCGGCGGCCTGCGACCGCGGCCCGGAACAGGGTGGCCAGGTCGTCGGTGTCGTCGGGCAGTACGGCGGGGCGCACCCCGAGGTCGGCCAGGAAGCGGGCGAGCAGGTCGTGGGCGCAGCGCGCGCCCCCGCTGCTGAACCCCCGCAGGTCCGCGTACAGCGTGCCGTCCGGGAACTCGTCACGCACCAGGCGCGCCACGTGGACGGCGAGGGCGGTCTTGCCGATGCCGCCCATGCCCGAGATGACGACGGGCCGCAGGGGCGCCGCCGTCCGGTGACCGTCGCTGCCGCCGGCGGCGCCGTCGTCGTCCGGGAGCGTCACCGGTCGGCGCAGCAGCCCTAAGACCGCCGCCGTCTCGGCTTCCCGACCGGTGAACTCCGGCACAGAGGGCGGGAGTTGCGTGGGAGGCGGGGCCGCAGCCGCACCCTCCGGCCGCGATCCGGGCCCTTCTCCCGGTCCCGGCCCCGGCCCGCGCGATGGGCTACGGGCGGGCGGAGCCTGCTCCTGCTCCTGCTCCTGGTCGAGCAGTTCCTGGTACGCCTGGTGGACGGCGGCACCGGGTTGCGTACCGAGTTCGTCGACCAGCGACCGCCGCAGTGCGTGGAAGACGTCGAACGCGTCGGCCTGGCGTCCACTGCGGTGCAGGGCGAGCATGAGCTGGCGGTGGAGTGCCTCGCGCAGTGGGTTCTCGGCGGCCAGGGCGGCGAGTTCGGTGCAGATCTCGCGGTGGCGCCCGAGGTGGAGATCGGCGTCGAAGGCCCACTCGCGGATCTGGAGGCGCGCCTCGGCGAGCTGGTGGACACGCAGGGACGGGGCCCGGTCCTCGGAGAACGGGGACAGATCGGCGAGGGGCTCCCCGCGCCACAGGGCCAGCGCCGCCCCGCTCTCCGCGCGGACCTTGTGCCAGTCCCCCGCGTGATGCGCGAGGCCGGCGGCGCGCGCCCGGGCCTCGAACACCTCGACGTCCAGTTCGCCGTCCTGTACGAGGAGTTGATAGCCCGGCGCCACAGTGAGCAGGCGGTTGTCCTCGGTGGCGGAGAGGATCCTGCGCAGCCGGGTCGCATGGTTCGCGAAGGACGCCTCGACGCTGGACGGGAGCCGCTCGCCCCACATGGCCTCTTTGAGGGCGTCCTTGGGCACCACGCGGTTGGCCTGGAGAAGCAGGGCGGCCAGCAGGACGCGAACCTTGAGCCCCGCGACCGGCGTCAGCCCCGTACCGTCGTGCACCACCAGCGGTCCAAGTAGCCCGAACCTCAGCATCGCGCTCCCCCAAGCGTCAACGGTCGGCGTCCGCGTGTCGGAGGGACCGGCTGGGGCAGATCGTAAGCCGCTCGGGGTTCGCAAGATCCATGGATTTCGGCGTGGCGCCGCGCGGATGCGGGCGGTCTCCCGTCCGCCCGCATCCGTGTCACCGGCCACGGCACCCGTGGCGGCAACTGTCCTTCCCAGCAGCCGAGTTCTCCTTGCCGGGACAGAACGCGCTCTAGTACGTGGTCGGCAGGTAGGTGTGGCAGTAGCCGTTGCCCGCCCCGCCACCGCTGTAGTAGGGGTCCCCCTCGAACATCAGCATGTCGCCGGTCTTCGGGCCCACGACGCCGTCGGCCTTCAGGCTGCCGCCCGTGCCGTTCTGGACATCTATGACGGCCTGGCGGGTCTTCGGACCCCAGACGCCGTCCTCGGCGACCTTGGCGACACCCCAGTAACGGCCGCGGTCGACCGCATAGTTGATCATGCGCTGTACGCACCACACGGCGTGGGTGTTGTTCGCGTAGCCGTTGCCGATGTACGGGGCGCCGGTGGAGGCGTTCGCGGCTCCGCCCATCATGGTGGCGGCCAGTGCGGTCGCCGCCGCCACGAGAGCGGTCCGGCGGGCAAAAGTCCTCGGCATGAGATTCCTTCCGGGTTGTGGGCACGAGCCGTCCGCACGCCGCGGCACGCCCTGCCGTCCGTTGTTCCTCGCGGTGCATCGTGTCCGACAGCCACAACGGGCCACCAACACGGCTCCAACAGCCTCGGTGGCCCTCATCGAAAGCGATCGGCGGCGGCCGTCCCGACCCCTCATACCGGTCCGGGTGCGTGGAGCGGTGAAAGCGGGGCAGGCGAAGTCCAGGGCGGAAACGCAGACCCGCCGCGCATGACGTACGGACCAAGGAGGACCGGCAGAGAAGCATTTCCCCGCCGTCCTCCATTGACCGAGGAGTTGTTTTCGCGTGACTGAGAAGGTGTGGAGTTATCAGCCGACCGCGGGCCACCTGGCCGGTACGGACCTGACCGGCTACAAGGTCGAGGCGACCGACGGCAGCATCGGCAAGGTCGACAAGCACTCCGACGAGGTCGGTGACGCCTACCTGGTCGTGGACACCGGCGTATGGATCTTCGGCAAGGAGGTCCTGTTGCCGGCGAGCACGGTCGTCAGGATCGACCCGGAGGAGAGGAGGCTCCTCGTCGACCGCACCAAGGAACAGATCAAGGCCGCCCCCGAGTTCCACCGGGACAAGCACCTCGGCGACGCCGACTACCGGGAAGAGCTGGGCACCTACTACGGCACCGGCGCCCCCTTCGGCGGCCGGCCCGCCTGATCGCTTCCTCGCACGATGACGCCGGTCCCGGCACGCCCCCTGCGTGCCGGGACCGGCGTCGCCGCTCTCTTCGCGCAGCGGGACCGGTCGGGGACGGCCGACCCCCGTTTGACATGCTTCGAAGGGGTGGCAGGGTGGTACGTGGGGTACATGTTGGGAGGCACGGCATGCTATCCGCTTCGGCACGGCGTTCCGCCGCGCGGCAATTTCCGCTGCGGCTGACGACCGGCGCGTTCTTCCTGAACTCCGGGATCTCGAAGCTCGGTGCGGACGAGGCCACCGCCGAGAGGCTGCAGCAGTTCGCCGCCACGACCTATCCGTTCCTGGAGAAGCAGGACGCCCGGAAGTTCACCAGGCTGCTCTCCGTCGGGGAGCTCGCGATTGCCGCCACGCTGCTCGTACCGGTCGTCCCTGCCGCTGTCGCCGGGGCTGCGCTGACCGCGTTCTCCGTCGGCACCCTCGGGCTCTACCTGCGTACGCCGGGGATGCGGGAGGAGGGCAGCCTGCGCCCGACCGAGCAGGGAATCGCCCTGGCCAAGGACCTCTGGCTGCTGGGCATCGGCGTCGCCCTCGTCGCCGAAGGCGTGACCGAACACGAACACCGATGAAGAGGGCCGTCAGGGGCACCGATGGCCATGACCACATGGTTCTTCGAACCCGGTCACACCGCGGCGGAGTTCCGGGCCAGGCACATGATGGTCACCTACGTGCGCGGACAGCTCAAGAACGTGCACGGCTCGCTGGAGGTCGATCCCGACAGGCCGGAGGAGGCCCGCGTCGAGGTGACGATCGACGCGACCCAGGTGTACACCGGTCAGCCCCAGCGCGACGCCCACCTCCGCAGTGCCGACTTCTTCGACGTCGAGCGCCACCCGACGTGGACGTTCGTCGGGTCGCGCGTTCACCAGGTGAGCGGAACCGAGTTCGAGGTCACCGGAGATCTCACGGTACGCGGCGTGACGCGCCCCGTGGCCTTCGACGTCACCTACCTGGGACAGTGGGACACCCCTTGGTGGGTGGAGGGGCAGGACCTCGGGCCCCGGCGGCGCGCCGGATTCGTCGCCACGACGCGCATCGACCGACATGAGTTCGGGGTGAGCTGGAACGATGTGGTCGACCGCGGCGGAGTGGTCGTCAGCCCCATGGTCGACGTCACGGTCGACGTCGAGGCCGTCCTCCAGCCCGGCGGAACCGCCACCTGAGCGTGTGGGGGTGCGCCGGTTCCCCCTGGGTCAGGGGGTCAGGGGCGGATGCCGTCGCAGGCGATCGGCAGGTGGCGGGGGCCGCGGAGCACCGCGTTCCGGCGGTACGGGGGCGGGTCCTCCAGCAGCCGCGGGTTCTCCAGTCTGCGGGCCAGCTCGCTGAGGGCCAGCTGGGCCTCCATACGCGCCAGCGGGGCGCCGAAGCAGCTGTGGATGCCGCTGCCGAGGCCGAGGTGCTGGATGTCCCCGCGGTCGGGGTCGAAGCGGTCCGGGTGCTCGAACCGCTTCGGGTCGCGGTTCCCGGAAGCCAGGATCAGCGAAACCGTGGCCCCCTTGGGGATGTTCACCCCGCCCACCTCGATGTCGTCGAGCGTGCTGCGCCGTGGCAGGAGCTGCACGGGCGGTTCGTACCGCAGCAGTTCCTCGATGATCGGTACGGACAGCTGCGGGTCCTCGCGCAGCCGCTGGAGGACGTCCGGGTGGCGCAGGAGGGTCAGCATGCCGTTCGTGATCAGGTTGACCGTGGTCTCGTGGCCCGCGATCAGCAGCAGCGCCGCGGTGCTGATGGCCTCCAGCGTGCTCATGGACCCGTCCGGCTCCTCGGTGGCGGCCGCCAGCTGGGACAGCATGTCCTCGCCCGGGTCCTTGCGGCGCTCCTCGATCAGCCCGGCCAGCTACATGCCGAGCTCCATCTGCGCGTCGGCGGCGCCCTTCGGCTTCTCGCCGGGGTCGGCGTCAGGATCGGGGTCCAGGCTGGCGGCGATGGTGTCGGCCCAGCCGTGGAAGCGGGGTTCGTCCTCGTGCGGTACCCCCAGCAGCCGGCAGATCACCGTCACCGGGAAGGGGTAGGAGAACTGGTCGACCAGGTCGATCCGTTCCGGGGAGCCCGCGTCGACGATGCCTTCGATGAGGCCCGAGACGATGCCGCCGAGCTCGCCGCGCATGTCGTGGACCTTGTGCGGCGAGTGCGGCGGCCCGAACGGCCGGTTCGTGATGCGGCGCAGCCGGTCGTGGTCCGGCGGGTCGAGCTTGAGGAACACCGGGGGCAGCGCCGAGTCGTCCCCGTCCTCCTGCGCCAGCGGATCGCTCGACGGCAGTGTCAGGTTGCGGGGGTCCGAGCTGATGCGCGGATCGTGCAGCAGGCTCTGTATCTCGTAGTACGTGCTGACGACGTACGGCCCGTCCTCGTCGTGGAACACCGGCGTTTTGCGCAGCTCCTCCGTACAGCGGGTACGGATCGGCGCGGCTGGAGTAGTCGATGATCTGCCGGAGCATGGCTTGGCTCATGATGTGTCCCCGTACGGCTCGCGGGATCGGCGGATCGTTCGTGCGGTCCGCCTCCGTCGTCGTTCTGACACTGGTCGCCGGCCGACTCCGGCTCCCCGGTTTCCCCAGCATGCACGGAGGCTCCAGCGGCCGCCTGCCGGACGACGAAACCGCAGGTCACACGCCCAGCACACAGGCCGCAAAGCCATCGTTCGGGCCGCGACACCGGACCTTCCCGGCGGGTGGGGCGCCAGGCCGGTCCGGGGAAGCACGGCACGCTTCGGCGTGCGTCCGGACCCTCGACAGTCCATCGGCCTCTGCCGCACCATCATGCTTGCACTCGCAGTGCAATGATTCCGGGGAATGCTCGGAGGGCGCCAGGTCGACACCGAACCCGGCCTGGCCCGGGTCCACGTCGACTACACCACCCGTACCTGTTCCCTGGCCTGGTCCGACAGCAGTGAACGGGTTCCCAGTAGACGCGTACGCACCGGACCAAACAGGCGCGCCACGCGGCTCCCCGGGACGGTCGCGCTCCGCCACCCGTACGGTCGGCACCTGGAGGGCGAGTGACGGGCCCGGGGAGAGCGTCCGCGCGCCACCAGGAGGAGTTGCACCGGTTCGTTTGCGACAATGGCACCCAGCGAAGTGGGGAGGGGCGCCGTGAACCAGTCGGCCCGACGACCGGGGTCCGAGGACCGCGCAACGGACGGCCGCGCCACGGACGGCCGCGCCACGGACGGCCGCGCCACGGACGGCCGCGCCACGGACGGCCGCGCCACGGACGGTCGCGCCACGGACGGTCGCGCCACGGACGGCCGCGCCGAGCGCGGCCGCCAGTCCCGGGTGAAGATCGCCGAGGCCGTACTGTCCCTGCTCGACGACGGGGAATCCAGCTTCCCCGCCGAGCGGGTGGCCGAGCGCGCGGGCGTGTCCCGGCGCCTGGTGTTCCACCACTTCGCCGACATGTCCGAGCTGGTGGAGACGGCCATCACCCGCCGGCTGGAGCAGCTGATCGAGCAGATCAGGCCGCTTCCGACCTCCGGTCCGCGCGACACCCGGGTAGCGGCCCTGACGGAACAGCGGGCCCGGATCCTGGAGTGGATCACGCCGGCCCAGCTGACCCTGATGCGCCTGGAAGCCCCGGGGGGACGCGTCGCCGAGGTCACCCGAGAGGTGCTGGACCTCGCGCGGGCGCGACTGGCCGAGATCTTCGCGGAGGAACTCGAACGCCTGCCCGCCGCCCGCGGGGCCGAAGTCCTCTACGGGCTGGACGCGGTGACGACCTGGGGCGCCTGGTACCACTGGCGCAGCAGTGGCCTGAGCGCCGAAGCGGCAGCCCGCACCATGGAGACGGCCGTGCACGCCCTGCTCGCCACCACCGACCAGCCCCGCTCCAGCGGCTAGCCCGTTTCCTTCGGATCATCTTGCCGGTGGATCGCATGGACGACGTGGACCGGTCCGGACTGTTCCATGCCGTCGGGCCTGCCTCCGATACACCGCGGCATCCGGCAGCACTCCTTGGCGACGATGCAAAGGCGTTCGTCGACGGCTACTCCCACCTCTGGTCGGCGACGCTTCGCCGTGAAGGCAAGGCCTGGCCCTCGACGGCGCCCACCGCACTGCTTGTCGCCGAACTCCTGGACGATCCCCCACTGCCGGACGCGATGCTCGCCCACCTGCATGCGGTGGGCATCGCCGCCGACCTCGGCACCCGGGCTGAGGAGATCCGCGCTCAGGTCGCGAACCGTGCACCGGAGCTGCAGGCCCGGACCGCCTCCTACCTGTCAGCCGATGTCGATGCCCGGGCCCGGATGTGGCAGGACGGCACGGAGCTGGGCGAACTTGTCCTCGATCAGGCGACGCTCGCCTGCTTCGACCTGGTTCCCGCGCTTCTGCGGCGGGCGCTGCCACACCTCGCGTCGGAACGTGGCAGGCGCAGGGCCTGTGCAGCCGCAGCCATCGGGGCACTGGCCCGGCCACCCCTCGGCCTTGCCGCAACGTCCGGCGCTGTTGAAGCAGTTGACGTCGATGACCCGGGCCCCCGATTCCTCGCACGACCTGGCAACGATGCTGATCGCCCTCGGCCACCTCGGGGCGACACGCGCCCCTGGCCGACCAGCCCGCACGCGGACGTTCGGGGCTGCGCGGCCCTGGCGCCCGGCCGCGTCGGCGACGACGCAGCGGACCGTGTGCTGCAGGAACTGGCAGGGTCTCCGCGCGCGTTCGGCGAGTCCTTCGGCGACATGGCTCCACCGCTCCAGCTCCAGTCCGACCGGATGTGGACGGCGACAGGCTCGTCATGGGCGCGGGCCGGGCGCACACGGAGATAGCCGGCCCGCCACCCGCAGTGCACCTTCACGCCCACCGGGACTCAGCACATCAGCCGGCCCGACCGGCCCGATACGTGCTTCGAGCTCGGCTTCTATTGCGGAACGTGCCCGTTCCTGTTCCGCCGGCTGGAGACCGCGAGGCAGAAGCTGTCCCTGGAGAGCGTGCAGGAACGGCTCACCGGCGCACTGGACGATCCGGACGGCGGCGGCGTGATCGATGCGTTCGGTGCGTTGCTGCCGGAGGGCGAATACCTTCCGTTGCTCCTGAGTACCCGTGTCCGATCCCCAACCCGGTGAGGGTCAGGATCTGGAAGGTTTTAGAGTGCGGCCATGGCCGTCCCTGAGATCATCCCCATCGCGTATGAGCCGGACTATCGAACGAGCACCATCGGCCGGTTCAGCGCTGGCCAGTTCCTGGCTTCGATCACCTATGCGTTCCCCGAAGGGTTCGTGATGGCAGATGGCTGGGAGGAGCAGAAGCGGCTCCTTGTCGTGCTGCACAAGTTCGACGCTGCCGGTAACTATCAGGGTTCCGACATCTGGTGCGCCGGCACGTGGGCAGAGCACGTGAAGCGTCCACGGGGCGAGGACTCTGTGATCGCCCGCGCGGAAGCACGGTTGGACGCCGTCCTCTCTGGCCTCCCGGAACGTGAGTACTGCGACATCGCAATCCGGCCGTTCCAGCTCACCAATGACGGTGTGCTCTTTGGCCTTGTCACCGAATGCCACGCCGAGGATCAAGATGGCGAGGAAGACTGGGCTGAGCTGTATCCCGATGGACTGGGGTTCTCGGCTCCATGGGATGGCCAGTACGACACCTGACAGACGAGGCGGTCAGCCAAGCCGAGCGGTCAGGCGTCTGGAGCCCAAACCGGAGGGGGAAGTTTGACGAGCGATGTCAACCCGACAGGGAGCGGTCCGCGGTACGCCGATGAGTTGACGACCGACATTGTGTGGGAGATCGGCGACTTCCTGCTTCCGCGACTGGAGCGAGCGGCAAGTGCCCACCCAGCAGACAGCGAGGAGAGCATCACCGCCTCGGCACTCGCGGAAGCGGTAGCCACGCTGGTCCTCGCCTTGGAGTGGGCCATCACCGGCGGAACACCCGGCCGTGCCCGTGTCCCGGTCGGGATTCCACTGCCTCCGGTGCCCACCGAGGTGGAACGCCGGGTGCGAGCGGAGGAGCGGCTGGAGCGCCTCCGTGACGAGTGGAACCACCTCTGTGTACTCGCGGGTTACTGGCGCTCTGCACCTGGATATCAGGACTCCCGCTGGTGCAAGCTCAACTTCCGCGACGCTGGGCATGAGCGCTGGTACGACCAGCAACGGTCCTACCGCCATCTGGAGAGCCGCGTCATCCGACCACCGGGGCAGGGACCCTTGTGACGCAAGGATCTCCAACTCGGGCAGCCTGGACCAGATCGGTGGCCGTGTCGTGCACCGCAGCCGTGGCCTCCAGCCATGGTCCCCACGCCTCCGCGCTGTTGAACTTGTTTTCAATCCGCCCTGCCCGTCCACGTGGGGAGGTCCACCAGCTGACGAGGGTCGGACTGTCAGACGTGAGCACTAGCATGTGCGGATATGGCTGACATCTTTGAACTCATGCTCACGCTGGACCTGCGCGACGAATTGTCGGAGGAGGAACTCGCCGAGCTCCAATGGCACCTTGGGCTGGGCCCCCAGCCCAAGGCCCTCCGAATCGTGACCGATTTTCCGTTTGTGGTGGAGGATGATCACGCGGAACTCATCGTCGAGGACCATCCTGAGCCTCTTCTGGGCCGCCACGGCGAGGCGTCCAAGGTGGACGGTGCACTTGTCTCGGTCCTGTTGCGCAAGCAGGACACCCGGCGTAATGCCTGGGCTCTGACCAGTCGGCAAGAGATCCACCCCGACGACTTCGAGCGCACTGGCGAACTCCTCACCTGGCTCGCGAACAAGGCTGGCGATTTTCATCGACGCCCCGATGGCAGCGTCAACCTGGGATGGACCCGGTTCTATGAAGAGCGCGAGCCGGAGCCGCTGGTGGTGCGTGACGGAGCAGTCATCTGGCCGTCGTAGCTGGGTCTTTCCTTGGCCAGCTGGGCGTCTGGGGATCGAAGCGACTCGACCCGGTACCGTGAGAGCCTACGAATCCACACCCTGACATGGAAAAAGAAGTGCAGGATGCACATCCTGGATGACTCCGCCGGTCTTTCCACCCGTGCCCAGAGTCTGCTCGAACGAACCGGTTGGCGCGATCATCAGCAGGAACCCCGACTATCCACAGAGTTCCTGCGGATCCGGGACGGCGTTGGCCAGTTGAACCCCACACCCATGATGCTCGTCATCCGCCGGGAAGGATTCGAGCAGAGATACGGCGGACTCCGCTACCAGGTGCGAAGCAGCTACACCGTCCAGGGCGAACGCCACGACACGCTCCGCGAGTGGCACTACGACCTGGGTCAGCGTATGGCGACCGGCTCTACCCACGGCTGGTACTTCGATTGGTTCGGAGAACGTGTCTCCTCTCCAGTGCGCTACCTGGTGCACACGGACGGACGAGTCGGAGTGGACGATGGAGGCGGCACGTTCCTCGAAATTGCCCCGTCCCTACCGGCACTCATCGAATCCCATGCCCTCACCGACACGGTCGCGACCTGGGACCGCATCACAGCCGAGGTGGACAGCTTCGCACTCGCCGAGCAGCTCGACGGCCTCACCGACGTCCCCGAAGCCTCAGGCCCCACCATCCGGTGGCGGCTGTCCGACAATGTCGCGATCGAGGAGTTCCGGAACTGGAGCAGCGAGACACCGCGTCGTTGGCGCGCATTCATCTGGAGCCGAGGCCAGACTGGCCGACGCCAGATTGAAGAAGCCTCTGTCCGAGCAGCGGCGATACAGCAGACGTTGACAGTCACCGGATGATGACCGCTGCGTGTCGAGGAGTACGTCGCACTCATGGGACGGGGAACGGTCCCCACGGCGGTGGCGATCTCCACGCTGGACGTGTGCGAACCCGCCATCGGGATGCCGATCGACCAGTACCGACACTGGGGCCTGACCCACTTCCTCCTCGACGGCCACCACAAACTGGAGGCCGCCGCCACAGCCAGCCGGCCGTTGCGGCTCCGCCCGGTCTTGCCATCATGGCCCGAACGAGGCCAAGGTTCGCTGTCATGATCACTCAGATAGTGACGCTCATCGGCGTCCTCGTCGGTGCCCTGACCTCATTCCTGGCGACGACCATGGCTGAGCGCACCCGGCACCAACGGTCCATGGCGACGCGCTGGGACGAGCGCAAACTCGACACCTACATCGAGTACGCCGCGTGCGTGAAGGAAATATCGAGCACGGCCAAACGAGCCCGGCAGGCGGCGGCAGGAACGGATGACCGGCGGGAGTATCTCGCCGCGATGGAGACGGCCGAGCTGAGGAGGTCTGTGCTGTTCGAGACCCTCGTCCTTCTGGCCTCGCCGGCAGCGATCGAGGCCGCCCACGAAGTCAACCTCGCCCTGTGGCAGGAGGAAATCGCGACCAGAAACGACGGTGCCACCCCCGTGGAAGGGGATCTGATAGCGCTGATGAACCGCTATCACGAACAGGCACGGGTCGATCTTGGCGTTCCTCGCAGCGCCTGGCGGGACTAGGGCGGCGTGTCCGCAGAGTGGGTTGGCTGCCGCTGGTCGGCGGACGGAACCCGGACCGGCTCCTCGCCCACGTCCAGCCCGAGAAGGGGGCCGTCGTGGGGCGCCGGGCGGCCGAGCCCGTGCAGCCACGGATGGCAGCCAGGGAGTAGCCGCACCCGGCGCCCCCGGGCGGCCCAGCCATGCGAAGAGCTCGGCCATCCCGTCCCAGGAAGACGAGGCCGGCCAAAGCGCCAAGTCCCTCCTGTGACTGATTCCCCATGACCGTTGCCAAACGTCGAAGGTGCTTACCGGGTGGCTGATGTCATGCCGATGGCACGCCGGAACCGTGCCCACAGAGAGGTCCGCACGGGGACGCCGGAGACCCTTTCAGGAGAACCGACGGCGATCCGCTCCGCTCGGTAATCGTGAGCATCTCCGCGGAATGCGATGGCGTCCTCCCCGACCCCGACCGCCTCCAGGAGGGTGTCCAGGGCCTTGTCGGCTTGTTCGTGTGGCTGGGTGAGCCAGATATACGAGTAGCCGAGCGGATGGTCGTCGTGCTTGTTGATCGCGAAGGTGAAGCCTTCCAGCCGGAACACAACGACGTCGAGCCCGTCCAGCCCGTCCCAGGACCGCTCCACGCGCAGACGCAGCCGCTCGGCAACGGGCTGCACCGGCAACGCCAGTGCTCCGATCATCTGGAACAGCGGGGCGGAGTGCTCCCAGAGGCTGTACTGCAGAGCGGGGTTCTTGCCGGTGTAGTAGGGCGGTTGTGTGGCCGGCTGCCAGCCGGGGTCAGGTCCGGGGACCTCGATCTCTGTCACAGCAGCTCCTCCCCCGCGGCCTCCAGCAACTGGTGATCAACCTACCTTCACCGGCTCGACCGGCATCATGCGGCGGCGGGCAAGGGCGAGAATCGCCTGCTTGTGGCTCTTGCCCTCGGCTCGTTTGCGGTCGTAGAAGGTCTTCGAGCCGGGGGCAGAAACAGACCGATGACGTAAGCGTCCTTCGCGTCCGTCACCGACGGGCGGTTCGTGGGGTGACCGGCTGGCCGGCGGGCGCTCGCGCAGATATTCGAACATATGTTGCAATGGAACGGTGAGATCACCGTCCCGCTTCCCCGATGACCTGCTCAGCCTCCAAAGGGCGTGGCAGCAGACCTACGCCGAGCTCGCGCAGGCCCCCGCCGGGGCCGGTACGACCGTGCTGAGACGTCGGCTGATCGCCCTCTCCGGGAGCCTGTGCACCCACCCCTACTGGGCGGCGTCCGCCCGCTGGCGGGCCGGCGGCGTCGAGCTGCGGGCCTCATGTGGAGCGCCCATGCTGAGTAGTAGGGCGCCCTCGTCCTGAGACTTGTCCCTCCCGAAGGCCGGACGGCGGAGGCGTCCAAGAGGAGGAAGTCATGCGCATGCGAAGAATCCTGGGCCTGGCCCTGGCCGCGGCAACCCTTGCCGGCATGAGCGCCGTCGGCGCCGTCAGCGCTGAAGCCGCCTCGTCTCCGAACATCACCAGAGACGAGTGCACGGCTGCGGGCGGACAGATCACGGCACGGCCCTACGCCGGTTACGCCTGTGCGCTGCCTGACGGGACCACGCAGCCGATCACGTAATCGGTCTCACGGCGCCGGCCGCGCACGGTGGGGCAACCGGTCCGGCCGGTGCGCTCGATGCGGCGCGGCCACGCCGTCCGGCACGAGCGTGCAGAGTACGAGTCCGGCGGCGCTGAGCAGCACGGCGGCCGGCGAGTGCGCGGCCGCGCGGCGGGCAGGGCTCGGCCGCTCACCCTCGGGAAGAGCCAGCGCCCATACGCGGTCGGCGCGCGTCATCCGCGAGGTTCATGCGGGACCGGCGGGCAGCCTGTGGCGCGGGGGTCGTCGTCTTCCGCGCGCGGCCAGTATCGCCCTTCGAGGGCCTCGGCGCTGCGGTTGAGCCGGACCAGGACGTCCGCCAGCTCCCCCACTTCCTCCGGGGACCAGTCGGCGACCACCCGGGCCAGGCAGGAACGGTTGACCTCACGGTCTTCGGCGAGCCGGCGCCCGCCTTCGACGGTGATGCACAGCTTGCGGGCCATGCCGCCGCCCGGGTCCGCGACGCGTTCGGCCAGTCCGCAGCGCAGCAGCGCGGCCGTCTGGCGGTTCACGGTCGAGGTGTCGAGCCCGAAAGCCTCTGCCAACTGGCCGATGGACATGGGGCCTTGTGTGTCGATCCGGCTGAGCAGCAAGTACGCCGACCGCTCCAGGCGTTCGGGGTCGCGCTCACGCCGGGCCAGCACCTGGTGCCGCGAGAGCAGCATCAGCTCCCGCTCGAGTTTCTCCAGCACTGCGCCTCCTGCTCCTTCCGGCGCTCCATTATCGCGGACCTGTGAACCCGGGGTCCGGCGGACCCCTGCACGGCTCGGCCTGCGGGCGGCGCCGCACGAGGCCCGACAGCAATATGCATGATACATAGCATGTGTATTATGCACTTCTCGTTGTCACCCCGACGAGCCACAGCCTCAACCCGGAGGACCCGCATGACCGTCACCACGTCCACCGCCTCCCGCGCGGCCGAGATCCTGTCCCGGCCCCTCAAGCTGAACGGCCTGACCGTCCCCAACCGCATCGCGATGGCGCCGATGACGCGGATGTTCTCCCCCGGCGGCGTGCCCGGCGAGGACGTGCAGGCGTACTACGCCAGCCGGGCCGCCGCGGGTGTGGGCCTGATCGTCACCGAGGGCACCTACGTCGGCCACGACTCCGCCGGGCAGAGCGACCGGGTGCCGCGGTTCCACGGCGAGGACCAGCTGGCGGGGTGGGCGAAGGTCGCCGCGGCCGTGCACGAGGCGGGCGGCACGATCGTGCCTCAGCTGTGGCACATAGGCATGGTGCGCAAGCAGGGCGAGGCACCGTACACCGACGCCCCCGCCGTCGGCCCCTCCGGCATCCGTGTCGACGGCACCGAGGGGACCGGCAAGGCGATGACGCGCGCCGACCTCGACGACGTCATCGGCGCGTTCGCCGACGCCGCCGCGGAGGCCGAGCGGATCGGCTTCGACGGCATCGAACTGCACGGCGCCCACGGCTACCTGCTCGACCAGTTCCTGTGGGAGCGGACCAACCGCCGCACCGACGCCTACGGCGGCAACGCGGTGGCCCGTACGAAGTTCGCCGCGGAGATCGTGGCCGCGGTCCGCGAGCGCGTCCCGGCCGACTTCCCGGTGATCTTCCGCTACTCGCAGTGGAAGCAGGAGGCCTACGACGCACGGCTCGCACAGACCCCGGAGGAACTGGAGGCGATCCTGGCCCCGCTGGCGGCGGCGGGCGTCGACGCGTTCCACGCCTCCACCCGGCGCTACTGGCTCCCGGAGTTCGAGGGCTCGGACCTGAACCTGGCGGGCTGGACGAAGAAGCTCACCGGCCGGCCGGCCATCACCGTCGGCTCCGTCGGCCTCGACGGCGACTTCATCCGCGCCTTCGCCGGCGAGGGTGCGGCGCTCGGCGACATCGACAACCTCCTGGACCGCATGGAACGCGACGAGTTCGACATGGTCGCCGTCGGCCGGGCGCTGCTCCAGGACCCGCAGTGGGCGGCGAAGGTCCTCGGCAACCGCTTCGACGAGCTGGAGCCGTACGACGCGGCGGCGCTCAGGTCGCTCAGCCGGTAGCCGGAGCCGTCGGCGACCGGCGGAGGACGGAGTGCGGCGGGGCCCGCGGCTGCGGGCCCCGCGTCGGGAGGGTGTTGCTGGCGCAGGCTCAGATGTCGAGGAAGCGGACGTCCTTGGCGTTGCGCTGGATGAAGGAGCGCCGCGCCTCGACGTCCTCACCCATCAGCACCGAGAACAGGTCG
>NZ_JBIAVJ010000005.1:334484-445823 GCF_042894025.1 Streptomyces sp. NPDC001549 | reverse complement strand
AGATCCTCCTGCGCATCCGGCGACAGCCGGCGCATATCCCCACTCTCGATCACACCCGACCAACGACCAGGCAACCGAGGAGTTTCGGCTCAATAACTGAGGCGCAGCTGGCACAGTCTGCATTGGGCGAGGTATCCACTGTTCCTGAACAGCGCTGGTATGACGCACGCTTGTTGGAAGACATCGTGTCACACGCCGATAAGAAGGCTTCGGAGTTGGCGTCCGAGTTTGATCAGGAGCTGAACGCTAAGCGCACCGCCTACATTTCGGGAATGGACTGATCATGGCTGTTGACGCTCTCGACCCCGGCCCTGAAGGGAGCTATCCATACTTCCCCCGTGACGCCATGGGGCAGCCGGCGTGGTCTGATGCCCCGACGGGCCTCCCCGTGGTAAACGGCGGGGCTCCCATGCCTCGCGGAATCCAGGGATTGAGAGACCCTGGACGCCCAGGCCGGTTGGTGACCATTGATGTGACGCCCAGACACGCGAATGGGGAGCCGATCAATCCGCCGGTGATACTCACAACGTAGGCGGCGGGGCTGACTGGGCTGCCGTCCGCCGCAGATTCCTCGACACGTATCCAACATGCCAGGCATGCGGCGAGGGCCGGGCGGAGTTGGTACGGCACTTCCCGCGAACTCGGGATCAGCTCATTGCGGACGGGGTACGCCGCCCGGATGCTCCCGTGAATCTCCGGGGCATCTGTGCGTTCTGCTACTTCACGGAATGAGATCGGGGACCGCACCGCCCATGAGTAACCACCCTGCGGGGTGCCGAAAGGGGTTGTAAGCGCGTGCGGTCCCCACTCTGTTCGGACCGGCCCCGAGCCGGCGAGGACATCGAGCACCAGGACCAGGACGAGCACCAGGCGGTGACCTATGACGAGCTGTATCTGCACCGACCCTGCGACGCACCGCGGACGTTGCCACAGTCACCACCAGGGCTACGAGCGTCGTCCCGCTGTTCGGGCACGGCGGTCACGGAGCCGGCGACGAGCGGCCCGGTATGACGCTGCCGCGCGGTTCCGCCGGCTCGTGCAGGAACGGGGTTCGGCGTGGTGTGACTGGTGCCTAGGCGACTTCCCCGCGGACGAGGTGGACGTGGACCACGTGCGCCCGCTGTCCCTCGGTGGCGAGGACACCGACGGCAACGTGCAGGTGCTGTGTCACGGCTGCCACCAGTTGAAGACTGCAACGGACTTCGGGGTGCGTCGCCATTGACGCCGCCCTAGACCTGCCTAACCCGGCTCGCCTTGGTGCAGTGTGTAAATGTGCACTCTGCGCTACTCGGGCTCGGTTGGATTACGCCGAATCTCTTGCGCGTGACTAGGTACGCGGCGTATGGCGCTGAGTTAATCCCATAGAACTACCTTGACGGTTACTGAGCTGGGTAGTGGAAGACCTTCGGCTGAGACGATCTCAAAAGCTGCCAAGCGTCCCTCTGTGGTTAGCATGCAGTAGGCGCCCCCGATCTGGTTGCCTACATAAATGCTTACCGCTGCCGGCGTGTTGGCCACACCAGACGACTTTGCGTTCTCGCACGACGCGCGCCGATCAATATCCCCTATGGCATAGGCGACTCGACCGCTCATGACCATGATTTTCGCAGATGAACTGAAGTCGCCTCGGAGGTCATCGCCAGCTGGCACCAACTTCCCCGGATTAGCGCCATCGAGTTCAGCCCCTGCGTTTGAATTCATATTAAGGGAAAAGGGGAGGGTTGCAACCCCCACCCAATGAGCCTTCGGGGCTGCCACCTTGGGTGGAGTGGCCGGATCTGTTGTGGCCGGCCGGCTGACGGGGGGCTCGGACGGGGGCGTCGACCCCCGTGCGCTAGATTCCGTCGTGACTTTAGGGTCTGGGTCTGGTGCTGGGTCCACATCCTTAATTAGAACCCCTGCGAGCGCGATGATAGCCGCAACGATTACGGCCAGCGCACCAATTAGTGCTGCGGCATGGCGACTCGCCCAGCTGTCCCGATCTCCACTAGGTGCGTTCGCTGATGGTTCATTAGGTGGGCTACTCATGAATCCCCCGAGTCGCAATAGAGCGCACCAAGCATAACTCTCTACCCCCCATGCGCAACCCGCATGCAGCGAAGTAGATAGGCCGCCGGTCGGCGAATCGATTCTGCAATCGCCGCATACGCAACTACAGCATCACTGGTTTCACCGCAGGCCGTTGGTTGGCCCCGACTTCATGAGATCCCCCTCCTAGGGAGTTATCCATGCCCCGCAAGCCCCGCCCCCCTTGCTCCATACCCGGGTGCCCGGAGCTGACCGCCCATGGTGGCCGCTGCGTCAAGCACGAGCGCGAGGCGACTGCACAGCGGGTCACACCAGGCACGAGCGCGTACGGGCCTCGATGGCTTTACATCCGGCGCGCGTACCTGTATCGGAATCCGTGGTGTGTGCTGTGCGGGAAGACCGCGACGGTCGCGGACCACTTCCCCGAGTCGCGCCGGTCGCTGCTGGCTCGGGGTGTTGCCGATGCGGACGTTGCCTCTCGTCTGCGTCCGCTGTGCACGTCGTGCCACAGCAGGGAGACCGCGAGGCATCAGCCGGGCGGATTCGCTGCCGAAGCGCGGTCACGGCGTGAAGCGCTGGAACGTCCGCCGTTCTGACCCAGGGGGGTGACCCCTGCCCCTCCCGAGGCCGCACGGCAGGGAGGCAAAAAACTCGCACGGCTGATTAGGCCGTTTCTGTGGATGCCTGACACTGGCCCGGTACTTTGCTCGCTCCTGCGAGAGGTGCCGGGCCTTTCGTCGTCCTGCGGAACGATTCTGCGTCCGCGAATTTGTTCACCGAATAGAGTTCGCGAAGTCGCCTTAGTGGGGCATCAATTGTGAAGGGGTCACCAATCGCGCCCGCTCAAAGAGGTCTCGGGCCGCGCTATTCTTGAGGTAGGGCCGAATGTGACTGTGCATGGCCTTGATGCGCTCGTCTGCTCGACCGGATTGAAGGCTGGGGTAATCTTCCAGTGCGAGAATCCATGTTTCGCACGCCGCCTCAAGGTGACCTAGGTCGAGCTGCCGTTCAGCTAGGGTGCAGCGATGGCGGACACGTGCTCGCCGGTAGACGCTCTGGCGGATTTTGTCCGACTGTTGCATTGCCGAGATTGATCCGGCTACATCACCCAGCTCGAATTTCACCTGGCTCGTGTGGTAGAGCAATGATGACGGGTCGTATGAGCCGAATGCCTTGGATTGTGACTCGGCCTTTTCCATGGCGACTTCAGCTTCGCTCAAATAGGATTGCGCGGAAATTCGGTCCCCGATTTGAGCTGCTGCATGGGCTTGTTGGCCAGCGAGGAAAGCGCGCATTCGTGGGCCCGCTTTCGGTGAGGCGGCGGCAGCGGCATCCGCAAGCCGCATAGCCTCTGCGCCGTGTCCCAAATCGACTGCCTGAACACTCATCCCCCGAAGCGTCGTGCAGAAAGTCAAGTGATCTTCGGAGGCTCCGGCGAGTTCCAATGCCTTGAGGTAATAGCGCTGCGCCAATCCGTGCAGACCCTCGTCTACTGCCATATAGCCAGTGAGGTAGCAGAGATCCGAAACAGCGCCCATCATCGCTTTGCGTACGCTGTCGGGTGCTTCTGCGCGCAGGTATGGGGTCGCAGTGTTCACGAGGAACGCGGCAGCCATGGGGCGCGCAGTTCGTCCGCCGAACTGGTCGTCAAGATCAGAAATTCGCTCGGTCATTGCGGCGACGGTCTGGACGTCCGCCATTCCTATGCGCTGAACGTGGCCCTTCTGGACGGCTTCCATTCGACCCACCACATCTGGCCAGTTGGGAACAGTCAGTGCAACAGCGAATAGGCCGACCCCGAGAATGCTTCGGCGTGATGGGTCCATGTCTTGCCTCCCCAGGTCTAGCAACCCTTCAACCGTACTGGGGTGGTCGGGTTCCTGATCTCCGGGAGCCTGTGGAAAGCCTGCCTCACTGTGCGTGATGGGACGGAGCAGTCTCCGGGCAAGCACTTCGAGAATCAGTGGCCGGACGGATTCCTTCGGCAGGTGGCCGCTCAACCACTGGTGCACCGAGGGCTGTTGGTACTTCAGGGGGGTTCCGCGTTCGGTCCCGATGCGGTTGACCTCTTGGGCGAACTGCCGCAGGGTCCACCCGCTCTCGCGATACAGCCGCTCCAGTCCGGCGTTCGGCTGTCGTGTCGTCACTGGCCCCAACTCCCGTGCTCTGACCGCTTAACGCTCTTAACTCCTGCCCGCTTCCCAACGGTACCGCTGTGCGTGGTCGAGCGGTTGCCTAGTGCGAGCACGGACACCAAGGGATGTGACGAGGGTGGGCGGACTCGGCACCGCGTGACGAACGGGGCGGAGTCGAGCACCCCCACCCAATCGCGAAACACGACCGAAGGAGCACAGCCATGCACACCCTTCCCCATGTTGAGCGCGTTGCGGAGCGCGCACGGGAAATCCTGGCGGCCGTAGAGGCCGACCCCGAGTTCACCGCGTTCAAGGCGGCAAGCCTCCGGTACGACGAGGACTGGACTTGCTTTTCCGGCGGTCCGGTCATCAGCGAGTACGACCAGGCGACCGACGCGGCCCCGCTTTTCACCGAGGGGCTGCGGGCGCTCTGCCTCAAGGCCGCCGTGTTCGAGATGACCGGCGACGAGCGCGCGGCGGAAATCCCTGTCGCCGTGCCCGTGGACGAGATGACGCACGCCATGATCGCTCAGCCGCAGATCCTCGCCCGGATCACGGCCAGGGTCGGCGCGCAGATCATCCACCAGACCGACCAGGAACACACCGACTGGACACGGGACGACTACACCCACCAGGCGTACCGCGCCGCGTGGGGCGAGCCGCCCGCCCGGTACTGGATCACGCATGACGAGGTGGCTCGCCGGCTCGGCATCCTGCGAGCGAAGTACGAGGCGGCGGGATTCCGCCGCATGGGGCTCGCGCACAGCATCACGTTCGAGCCCGTAGCCGCGTAGGGCTACCCGAGTGCCTGCCGCATGATCGCAAGCGGGTCCAGCTCCGGGAAGTGCTGCCGGATCTGCTGCTGTGCCTGAGAGATCAGGTCATCAAGTAGGACCGGGGCCGCGCCGTACAGCACGTCATGCAGGTACGGCGCCACCGCGGAAGGGTCGGGCGGTAGTTGCAACTCGACAGTCAGCGGGGCGTTCTCGCTCTTGTAGCGCCTCGCGGGCAGTCCAACCTTTTCGGGGTGGACACAGACCGGTGTCCCATCGCTCAAGTACCGGTGCCCGTCCGCCTTGTTGAACGGGCATTCCGGTGTTGGGCGCTCGAACACGTCGAACTCGCCAACAACGTGGACGCGGGACGGACAGATACCGCACGCGCGGTGATGTACGTCGCCGTTCACGAAAGGCTCGGGCATGACCGGAGCCTAGCTCTCACCAGCACCACAGACGCCCGTTTCCGACCGCACCGCCCCCTCACGGGGGACGAGCGCCGAAGAACGGGTTGCATGACCCGTTGCCGGGCCGCTGGGCGTGTTCAGCAACGGATGAGGAACCCACCCACGGTGCGCACCGTGCAGGGTTCCGCCCGCCCCGCCCCTGCGCTACCACCGTGGCACATGGGCGGGGCAGTCCTCTGACTCTGACGCAGAAAGATCATCCGTGCGCATTCCTATTCCCTACGTAGCGGCCTACAGCAATGAGTCCGGGCCCTACGTATCTGAGCTGTGCATCGAGGTACCGGCCAACGGAAAGCCGCATCTCGCCTACCGCCATCCCCGACCAGAGGACCGGGACTCACACGGCAACTTGTGGGCCCGGATGACCAACCCGAGCGAGGGCGAGCGGGGGCGCGTCCTCTACGACTGCATGCACCCGCTGCGGCAGCGCGAGTGCATGAACCGGCTCCTGTGTCAGGTGTGCGCGAAGCCGGCAGAGACGAGTACCGGCACGATGTTCCTCGAGTGGCAGCGCCCCGGCGAGGGACCGAAAGATCCGACCCGGATCACCACCGACATGCCGCCCGTGTGCTCGCCGTGCCTCCCCTTGTCGCTGCGACACTGCCCGTTCCTGCCGGATGAGAAGACTGCCGTTCTGCTACTCGTCCGTAAGTCGGTCCTGAGTGGAGTGTCCGGCACCCTCTACCGCATAGGCGCGAACGGGAACGGGTGGACTACCTCAGAGCGCGACGTGTATTCCAGCTTCAACAAGCCCCGCTACCCCGGCATGCTCGCCCAGCGGCTGCACCGCAAGTTGCGAGGGGTAACAGTGATGGATCCCGATTCCCTACCCGCCGAAGTGCACCCGACCCACGACCAACGACGAGTCACCTGAGGACAGCCAGTCGCGCTCACGCGCTGGCAGGAAGTCATCTCGCGCCTCGCCCTAGTGGTCGCCATCGGCAACAAAAGAACCCATGCCGGGTGTGGTCGTGATCCGGCCCGACTCCCGCAGTGCTCGGGTCGCCTTCCGCATGGTGTCTCGGTTCACGCCGAACTCGGCCGCTAGCCGGACTTCGGACAGCTGAAATCCGGGCGGGTACTGCCCGCCGTCAATGCGGCAGGTGATCTCGTCTGCGATCTGCTGCCACTTCGGGCGCCGAGGGTCGAACTCCACGCTCGGACAGTACCCATGAACCCACGAGTACGCACAGCGGCCCATATCCGCCCCGAGGGGTGGACAGGGATGGACAGGATCGCTACTTTCGACAACGAAAACGCCCCGACCAACCGCGGGAACGGTCGGACGGGGCTCCGCCGAACAGCTAGTTGGAGCTGAACGACATGCGCGAGCTTATCGCCCTCACGACAATCGGACTGTCTGTCTTAGCCCTGATTCTCTGCGTGCTGCCGAGCCGGCGAAAGCCCGGAAAGCACGCAGCGGGACGAACCCCCGCCCGCATCCCCGTACCTCTCTCGCCGCGCATCCACATGACCCCGTGGCCTACCCCCGAGCCCGAGCACGTTGCCGCTCGGCGGGCATGGATGAGCGAGGAGCGGACCGACTCGCCCCTGTCGTACCGGGCAGCGTCGGTAACGAATGACCCGTGGGCCGACGGAGCGACCATGGAACTGCGCGCCATCAAGGAGCGTCGGCTAGCCGTGGCGCTCGCGGAACTCGGTATTGACTACCCGTACACGTACGAGAGTGCCCCGTTCGGTGCCGCTGCGTTCGCTGCTGCGGGGGTGTCGGCATGACCGCCGAAACATTCACCAGTGAGCCCGCCGTAAGCACTGTGTGCGGGCACCTGTCCGGCGCCCCGGTGTCCATCCGGCTCATTCCGCGCACCAGCGGAGCCGGGGTGACCCTATACACCTGTCCGGACTGCGTGCACCAGTACAGCCCCGGCCCGCAATGGGACGATGAGCTACCCGCCTACCGCAGAAACTGACCAGCCTGACAGACGAAATTGCCCCGCTCGGCACGTGCCGGACGGGGCTCTTTCCTGCGCTGACCTGGTGTTCTTCCGAGTTCCCAGGGTGTAGGGTCCACCGGGGCGGCGCCCCAGGAAACCCGGCTCCGCCGGGCACCGGGCTCCGCCCGGACCCTCCCCCAGCTATCGCTGGGAGGTGCCCCCTGCTCAAACGCCGGCGAGGCTGAAATGCGGACCGGCGAAGCCGGAATGGGCCCGGCGGGCTACCAGCCCTCCAGGGGTGGGGAGATGCCGCTCGGGGGTGTGGCCCACGGGCGGGTCAGGGAGGCCCACACCGCGAAGGCCACCGCCGCGGCGAAGAGCACGGCCCAGCCGAACCTGCGCAGGGCCCGGCGCCAGCGCAGGAGGCGGTCGCCCCGGGCCGCGGCGCCCGCCGCGAGCCCCGTCGGCACCGGCGGGTACGGGCCCTCCAGGAGCCGTCTGACCTGCGCTTCCTTCCGGTCGGGGAGCCCGCTCACGCCGCCTCCCGGTTCCTCAGCGCCTCCACGGCCCGGTTGCACAGCACCCGTACCCGCTCCACCGGCATCCCGAGCTGCGCCGCCGTGACCTCCTCCGCGACCCCTTCGTAGAGCCGCAGGACGAGTACGAGCCGCTCCGGCGGGCTCAGCCGCGCCAGCACACCGGCGCCACCGTGATGGCGCCAGCCGGTCCGGGCGAAGGCCGTGCACAGCTCCTGGCGGGTGAAGTCGTACGGATCGTCCCCGCGCAGGCGCCGCCAGTTCGCGTACGTACGGGCCAGCGCGCCCGCCAGCAGCCGCCGGGCCGACTCCGGTTCACCGGTCAGCAGAAGCGCGACATGCAGGAGACGCCCGGCCGCGCCCGCGACGAAGGCTTCGAACTCCGCGTAGGAGCCCGCCTGTTGATCAACCACCCGCATAGTCCACATAGTGCGGGCAGCGGGGCCGCCCGGGTCAAGAGGACGGACGGACTCCGCTCAGGAGGCGGGGCCGGCTTCGGCCACGGCCGCCATGAGCTCCGACAGCGACAGGTTGAAGCGCGTCAGCAGACCGGTGAAGGATTCCCGCTCGCCCTCGCTCCAGCCCTCCGTCACCCGGGCCATCAGTTCGCGCCGCGAGGAGCGGACCTCCTCCAGCCGGGCCAGCCCCCGCGGGGACAGCGCGAGCACCACGGCCCGTCCGTCCTCGGGGTGCGAGGTCCGCTTGACCAGACCGCTGTCGACCAGCGGTGCGACCTGCCGGGTCACCGTGGAGGAGTCGATGCCCATGCCGCCGGCGAGCGCCTTCACACCCATCGGGCCTTCCAGGTCGAGCCGGTTCAGCAGCAGGTAGGCGGCGCGGTCCATCGAGTTGCGGGCCTGGCCCACACCGCCCAGACGGGTCTGCTCGGCACGGCGGGCGAAGACCGCCACCTGGTGCTGGAGCGCGTCGAGGAGACCGGCTCCGGCGGGCGCGCCGGGCGCCGCGGGCAGATCGGAATTGGCCGGGGTGGAAGGCATGGCCGTGGGCTCTCTTCGCGTGGGTCCGACAAGGATGGGGGACAGAGTACGCGGCCGTGCGGCGGCTCGTACGCCGCGTACGAGAACTGATGCGGCCGGTTCGGGCCCCCGCCCCGCAGGTGTCCCGGATGGCGAGATATCGCCCCTCGCGCAGGCGCTCCCGCAGGCCCTCCCGCGGCTCCTCCCGCAGGCCCTCCCGCGGCCCGGAGCCGGCTCCCGCCCGGGCTGCGAGACTGGCGGCATGAACTACCGCGTGCCCCAGCCCGTCCCCCAGGTCATCCTCGACGACGTCCGGGGGGCCCAGAAGATGCTGTCCGGCGTCTCGCGGGTCACCGCCATGGAGGGCAGCCGGCACCTCTCCGCGCTCACCGGCTCCCCGGTCCACCTCAAGTGCGAGAACCTCCAGCGCACCGGCTCCTTCAAGCTCCGCGGCGCCTACGTGCGCATCGCCGGCCTGCGCCCCGAGCAGCGGGCCGCCGGTGTCGTCGCCGCGAGCGCGGGCAACCACGCGCAGGGCGTGGCGCTGGCCTCTTCCCTCCTCGGGGTCCGCTCGACCGTGTTCATGCCGGTCGGGGCTCCGCTGCCGAAGGTGGCCGCGACCCAGGAGTACGGCGCCGACGTGCGTCTGCACGGGCAGGTCGTCGACGAGACCTTCCTGGCCGCCCAGGAGTACGCGGACCGCACGGGCGCGGTGTTCATCCACCCCTTCGACCACCGCGACATCATCGCGGGCCAGGGCACGGTCGGCCTGGAGATCCTGGAGCAGTGCCCGGAGGTGCGGACCATCCTCGTCGGGATCGGCGGCGGCGGTCTCGCGGCCGGTGTCGCGGTCGCCGTGAAGGCGCTGCGGCCGGACGTGCGGGTCATCGGGGTGCAGGCGGCGGGCGCGGCCGCGTACCCGCCCTCGCTCAAGGCCGGACATCCGATCTCGATCGACGAACCGGTCACGATGGCCGACGGGATCAAGGTCGGCCGCCCCGGAGACGTCCCCTTCAAAATCATCGCCGAGCTCGTCGACGACGTGCGTACAGTCTCCGAGGACGCCCTCTCCAGTGCCCTGCTGCTCTGCCTGGAGCGGGCCAAACTGGTGGTCGAACCGGCCGGGTGCAGCACGGTCGCGGCCCTGCTCAGCGAGCCCGAACTGTACGGCGGCGGCCCGGTGGTGGCCGTCCTGTCCGGCGGGAACGTCGATCCGCTGCTGCTCCAGCGGATCCTGCGCCACGGCATGGCGGCGGCGGGCCGGTACCTGTCCCTGCGGCTGCGCGTGGCCGACCGGCCCGGCGCCCTGGCCGGGCTCCTGGCGGTGTTGTCAGTGGTGGATGCGAACGTGTTGGACGTGAGCCACGTGCGGACGGACCCGCGGCTGGGGCTCACGGAGGTGGAGGTGGAGCTGCACCTGGAGACGAAGGGCCCGGAGCACTGCGCGGAAGTCGCGCGTTCCCTGCACGGCGCGGGATACAAGGTGATGAGCTAGGCGATGAGCTGGGGGTGTCCCCGGCCGCCCCGGCTGTCCCCGACCGTCCGGTCGCATCCGACCCCCGGACATCCCCCGTTCGGCCGAGCGGGACCTGCCCGGCGCTCATAGGATTTGCGTAGAAATGCCCTGAATATCCTGATTCTACTGGCCCGATTCACTGGGAGAATCCATATGCCAGGCGCTATCTACGCCGAAGGTCTGGTCAAGACCTTCGGCGATGTACGGGCTCTCGACGGCGTGGACCTCGATGTCCCCGAAGGCACCGTCCTGGGTCTCCTCGGCCCGAACGGCGCGGGCAAGACCACGACCGTACGTGTCCTGACCACCTCCTGCGGCCCGACAGCGGCAAGGCCGTCGTCGCCGGCATGGACGTGCTCAGGCACCCCAACGAAGTCCGCCGGTCCATCGGCCTGTCCGGCCAGTTCGCGGCCGTCGACGAGTACCTGACCGGCCGCGAGAACCTCCAGATGGTCGGCCAGCTCTACCAGATGAAGGCCAAGGCGGCCAAAGCCCGGGCCACCGAACTCCTCGAACGCTTCAACCTCTCCGACGCCGCGGACCGCACGGCCAAGACGTACTCCGGAGGCATGCGCAGGCGCCTGGACCTCGCGGCCGCCCTCGTCGTCAGCCCACCCGTGATGTTCATGGACGAGCCGACCACCGGACTCGCCCCCCGCAACCGCCAGCAGCTGTGGGGCATCATCCAGGAACTGGTCGCCGGCGGCACCACCCTGCTCCTCACCACCCAGTACCTGGAGGAGGCCGACCACCTCGCGCACGACATCTGCGTGGTCGACCACGGCAAGGTCATCGCCCGCGGCACCTCCGACCAGCTCAAGGCCCGTACCGGCGGCGAGCGCGTGGAGGTCGTCGTCCACGAGCGGCAGCACATCACCACCGCGCGCGAGGTGCTCGCCGGCTTCGGCAAGGGTGAGACCACGGTCGAGGAGCACACCCGCAAACTGACCGTGTCCGTGTCGGGCGGCGCCAAGCTGCTCGCCGAGGTCATCCGAGAACTCGACGGCCGGGGCATCGAGATCGACGACATAGGCCTGCGCCGCCCCACCCTCGACGACGTGTTCATCTCCCTGACCGGGCACGCCGCCGAACGGGCCGCGGAAGAGAACGGGAACGGCGACGCGCCGGCCGCTCCCGCCGCCGAGGACCGCAAGACGACCCGGAGGGAGGTGGCGACGTGACCCTTACCTCCCCGAACCCGGGCGCCTCCCCGCACCGCGAACTCACGGCGTCCCGTCCGCGCGGCGGCGTCGCCCAGAGCGTGAACGACTCCCTCGTGATCGCCAAGCGGAACGTCATCCGCCTCAGCAGGATTCCCGAGATGCTGATCTTCGGGCTGATCCAGCCCGTCATGTTCGTGGTGCTGTTCAGCTTCGTCTTCGGCGGCTCGATGATGATCGGCGGCTCGACCAGCGCCAGCGACTACCGGAACTTCCTGATGGCCGGCATCTTCGCCCAGACCGTCACCTTCGCCACCGCAGGTGCCGGCGCGGGCATCGCCGACGACATGCACAAGGGGCTGATCGACCGCTTCCGCTCGCTGCCCATGGCGCGCGGCGCCGTCCTGACCGGCCGCACCCTGGCGGACCTGATGCAGACGGCGCTGACCATGGTGGTGCTGGCGATGGTCGCCCTCCTCGTCGGCTGGCGCACCCACACGAGCGCCGGCGAGGTGCTGGCCGGCTTCGCCCTGCTGCTCCTGCTCGGGTACGCGTTCTCCTGGATCGGCGCCCTGATCGGGCTGTCCGTACGCACTCCGGAGGCGGCCACCTCGGGCGGGCTGATCTGGCTGTTCCCCGTCACGTTCATCTCCAACGCGTTCGTCCCCACGGAGAACATGGCGAGCTGGCTCCAGCCCATCGCCGAGTGGAATCCGTTCAGCGCCACCGTCCAGGCCTGCCGCGAGCTCTTCGGGAACCCGGGTGTCTCCCGGTCCGACGCCTGGCCGATGGTCCACCCGGTATGGGCCTCGCTGATCTGGTCGGCCCTGATCATCCTGCTCTTCCGCACACTCGCGGTCCGCAAGTACCGCGGGGCGGACGGCTGAGATCCGGAAGGACGCCCGTACCCGCAGCAACGCGCGATGCCCGGCCGGGAGAGTCCGGCCGGGCATCGCGCGTTGTCACTCAGGAAGAAAACGGTGACCGAGGGTGATCAGCCGGTGAAGGGCTTGACGTCCAGGATCTTGACCGAGGCCTTCTTGCCGTTCGGCAGCTCGTACTCGGCGTCCTCGCCGATCGACTTGCCCAGCACGCCGCTGCCCAGCGGGGACTGCGGGGAGTACGTCTCGAAGTCCGAGGACGCGTACTCGCGCGAGGCCAGCAGGAACTCCATGGTGTCGTCCTCGTCGCCGTCGAAGGCGATCTTCACGAGCGTGCCGGGGGCCACCACGCCGTCGGACGCGGGCGCGGTGCCGACCTTGGCGTTCTCCAGGAGCTGCGTGAGCTGGCGGACCCGGAGCTCCTGCTTGCCCTGCTCCTCCTTCGCCGCGTGGTAACCACCGTTCTCACGCAGGTCGCCCTCCTCGCGGGCGGCTGCGATCTTCGTGGCGATCTCCGTGCGGGCGGGACCAGAGAGGTAGTCCAGCTCCGCCTTCAGCTGGTCGTACGCCGCCTGGGTCAGCCAGGTGACGCTTTCGCTCGTCTGGGTCACGGGTGCTCCTCGTCGGTACAGGGGACTACTGGCCGCCGTCGGCGGACGAAACCACGAGCCTAACAATTCGGGAAGAAAAGGGGGAGGACCCCAGAGGCTCATTGCCTCGTGGGGCGCCACTTCAATCCTCTTCGGACCTCAGTGGGCGGAAGGCGCCGACTGGCAGCCGACCAGCTCGATCATCGTCGCCCGGCCGGTGGTCTTCAGGGTGACGATCTCGTCCACCCGCGACCGGTTCTGCGCGAAGGTGAAGTCCGCGCGGCCCACCTCGGCGTGCTCCGTGTTCTGGGAGCTCAGCGAACAGACCCCGGTGACCGAGGCGTCCTTGCGGACCTCCAGGTGCACCTTCACCTCGGTGTCCGAAATCACCTGGAATTTGATCACCTCGGCGCTCACGCTCTGTCCCGCGACGTAGTCCCAGCCGATCCAGCCGACCACGCCCAGCAGCGCCGCACCCAGCACCGATCCGATGATCTTGAGCTTCCGGTCCGCACGCTCGTCCGCCGACCGGCCGTACCGGCCCTCGGGCAGTCCCTCGCGCACCGCGCTCATGATCGTTCCTCTCGCCGGGGACGGCTCGGTCACCCCTGGAATTTTCCGCCCCCCAGTTCGGTCACTATAGGAGCTGAGTGTCGCGCCGAATCGCAGAGGATCCTGTTTTGACCGAGCAGCTTCGACTGATGGCCGTCCACGCCCACCCCGACGACGAGTCGAGCAAGGGCGCGGCCACCATGGCCAAGTACGTGTCCGAGGGGATTCCCGTGCTGGTCGTCACCTGCACCGGTGGCGAGCGCGGCTCGGTCCTGAACCCCAAGCTCCAGGGCGACAAGTACATCGAGGAGAACATCCACGAGGTACGCGCCAGGGAGATGGACGAGGCGCGCGACATCCTCGGCATCGAGCAGGAATGGCTCGGCTACGTGGACTCCGGCCTCCCCGAGGGCGACCCGCTGCCCCCGCTGCCCGAGGGCTGCTTCGCCCTCGCGGACGCCCACGAGGCCGCCGGCGAGCTGGTGAAGAAGATCCGCGCCTTCAAGCCGCAGGTCATCACCACCTACGACGAGAACGGGGGCTACCCGCACCCCGACCACATCATGACCCACACGATCTCCATGCTGGCCTTCGAGAGCGCGGCCGACACCGAGAAGTACCCGGAGAGCGAGTACGGCCCGGCCTACCAGCCGCAGAAGCTCTACTACAACCAGGGCTTCAACAAGCCGCGCACCGTCGCCCTCCACGAGGCGCTGCTCGCGCGCGGCCTGGAGTCCCCCTACGGGGAGTGGCTGGAGCGGTGGAAGGAGTTCGAGCGCAAGGAGCGGACCCTGACCACCCACGTGCCCTGCGCCGACTTCTTCGAGATCCGTGACAAGGCGCTCATCGCGCACGCCACCCAGATCGACCCGGACGGCGGCTGGTTCCGCGTCCCGATGGACATCCAGAAGGAGGTCTGGCCCACCGAGGAGTACGAGCTCGCGAAGTCGCTCGTCGACACCTCCCTCCCCGAGTCCGACCTCTTCGCGGGCATCCGGGAGAATGCGTAGCTATGAGCGCTACGCAGGCAGCACTGACCCAGCTCCTTCCGCTGGCGGGTGACACCTTCGACAAGAACAAGGTGACGCCCGGCCTCCTCGGCTTCATCGTGTTCGCGGCCCTCGCCGTCGGCGTGTGGGCCCTGATGAAGTCCATGAACCGGCACATGGGCCGGGTGAACTTCGAGGAGGCCCCGGAGCCGGCCGCCTCCGGCGGGGACGGCACCCGGGCCCCGTAAGGCCGGTCCGGGAGCGGTTCGGCGCTGCGGGGGCCTTCGCGTGCATGCCGCCGCCCCGGCCGGGAAGCCGGCGGCCGGGGGCTTCCGCGCGTGCGCGATCCGGCTGCCGGGTCCGCCGCGGGGCGCTTCCCGCGGTTTCCCTCCGCCCCCGGTCCGCTTCCGGCCTGCGGCCCTCGGCGGGTTCCCGCCGCTTCCGGTCCCCGGGCCACCACGGAGCCGCCCGTCGGGCCGGTGGCCGGCCGGGGAGCGCGCCCGGGACGCGCCGTGACCCACCCTGCCCGTCGGGACGCGAGCGTCAGGCCCGCGGGACCCCCATGACCTCCCGCGAGTGCAGGTTCGGGACCAGGCCGAGCCGCCACGCCTGCCAGCCCTCCGCCGGATCCACCCCCCGGCCCAGGATCACCCCGTAGGTCTCCAGGCAGTCCTCCAGCCGGCCGTCCCGCGCCGGATGCGGCGCCTGCGCGAGGCGCCCCAGCTCGGCCCGCGCCTCCTCCGGCGCCGCCGGCACCGCGTACGGCAGCATCGTGCACCGCAGGAAACGCGCCCAGTCCTCCCCGCGCCGGTCCCCGTACGCGATGAACAGCCGCACCGCCTCCTCGCACAGACCCAGCGCCTGCGACAGCCGGCCGTTGCCCGCGTCGATCACCGCCAGCTCCAGACACGTCCACGCCTCGCCGTGCGCCAGCCCGATCCGCCGGAAGTCCGCCCGCGCGTCCACCAGCAGCTGACGGGCGAAGCCGGAGTTCCGCAGGTTCCCCGTCTGCGCCGCCCGCTGGTCCCGCGTCACCCGGCCCGAATGGTGGCGCGCGTACGCCAGCCCGTACACGTCCCGCATCCGCGAGAACATCGTCCGCGCCCGCTCCAGCTCCCGTACCGCCTCGTCGCGCGCGCCGCCCACCTCCAGCGCCTGCCCGAGGTAGTACTGCGTCCACGCCTCCCCCCGCGCGTCCTCCGCCTCCCGGTGCCGGGCCAGCGCCTCCCGCAGCCCGTCCACCGCCGGCCCCGGATCCCCGTCCACCACCCGGGCCCGGCCCAGCTGCGTCAGCGCCCAGGCCTCACCACGGTCGTCGCGGGTACGCCCGTACAGGTCCAGGGCCAGCCGCAGCTCCGCCTCCGCCCGCTCCACGTCCCCGAACCGCAGGTGCACCTGACCCAGCTGGAAATGCGCCCAGGCCTCCCCGTGCACGCTCTCGCTCTCCCGGTGCAGCGCCAGCGAGGTCTCCAGCAGCCGCGCCGCCTCCGCCAGCCGCGCCCGGTCCCGCTCCACCGCCGCCAGCGCGTGCAGCCCCCACGCCCGGTCACCCGCCAGCTCCGGCGGTTCCTGCAGCACCAGCGCCTCGCGGATACGCACCGCCGCCTCCGGAAGATTGCCCTGGTGGTGCAAGGTGATCCCGAGCGAGACCAGGGCCATCGCGGCCGCCGCCTCCTGATCGGCCTCCATGTACTGGTCCACCACCGACGCCAGCGTGGTGCGGGCCTTGTCCAGCTCGCCCAGCTGGCGCGCCGCGATACCCGTACGCCACTGCACCGACCGCACCAGCCGCCCCTGCTGATCCTTCAGTCCGTTCTGGCCCGCCGCCACCACCTGTGTCAGCTCATCGATCTCACCCAGCCGGTACAGGTCCCCGCGCAGCAGACAGAAATCGCACAGCGCACCCAGCAGATCCAGCACCGCCTGCTGATCCACCCCCTCCGAATGCCGCAGCGCCGCCGTGATGAAGCTCGACTCGTCGTCCAGCCAGCGCAGCGCCGCATCCAGCGAGGTGAAACCATGGCCGCCGACCGGCCCCTTGAGGAACGTGTTCGCCCGCGTCGACATCTTCCCGTCGACCATCCGGATCACCGAGTCCGCGAGCCGCGCGTAATCGCGGATCAGCCGCTCGTGCGCCGCCGCGGCCTGCGCCCGGTCCTCGTCCGCCACCGACCGCGCCGCCGCGTACGAACGCACCGCGTCGTGCATCCGGAACCGCTGGCCGCGCACCCGCTCGATCAGCCCGGCCTCCCACAGCTCCTCCAGCGTGCGCAGCGCCGCCGTCTCCGGTACGTCCGCCAGCGCGGCCGCCGCCGCACCGCCCAGCGACGCCCGCCCGGCCAGCGGCAACCGCCGCAGCAGCTGCCGGGCGGGTTCGGCCAGCCGCGCGTCCGCCGCACGCAGCGCCGCCTCCACCGGGTGCGCCGCCGCACCGCCGGCCGGGGCCCGGCCCTCGTCGGCCAGGGCGGCCCGGCCCTCGCCCGCCAGCGGAGCCAGCAACCGCAGCGCGAGCGGCAGCCCGCCGCTCAGCTCCACCACCGCGGCCACGTCCTCCTCCGCGACACCCGGCAGAGCCGCCGCACCCGCCTGCGGCGCCCGGAGCAGCTCCACCGCCTCCTCCGGCGCCAACCGCTCCACCGGCAGCTGGTACACCCACGCCGCCAGATCCGCGGGCAGCTCCAACGGCTCCCGCGCCGTCACCAGCACCAGGCTCTCGGAACGCTCCGGAATCAGCATCCGCACCTGCGCCGCGTCCACCGCGTCGTCCAGCAGCACCGTCACCGGCAGCCCCTGCAGATGCTGGTGGTACAGCTCGCCCAGGCGCCGCACCTGCTGTTCCGCCGACGCGCCCTCGCGGAACAGCAACTGCTCGCGGGGCGCACCCAGCCGGTTCATCAGGTGCAGCAGCGCCTCCCGGGTGGCCAGCGGCGCCTCCCCGGACGCCTCCCCGGCCGAACCGCCGCGCAGGTCCACCACGCACGCACCCCGGAACTGATCCCGCAGACCGTGCGCCGCCCGCAGCGCCAGCGCCGTACGGCCCACCCCCGGCTCACCGTGCAGCACCACCACCACCGGCCGGGTCTCCGTACTGGCCCGGGCCGCCTGAACCCACTGCGCGATCCGCGTCAGCTCGGACCGCCGCCCCGCGAACACCTCCGCCGGAGCCGGCAGCTGCCCGAAGGAATGCTCCAGAGCACTGCGCCGCCGCGCCTCCGCGCTGCGGTCCGCACCCCGCAACCGCGGAGCCGGCCGCGCGGCGGGCGGGGCCGCGGCGGGCCGGGCCGCCCGGGCCGCCGCGGCCACCGCACGCTGCTGCTCCAGGAACGGCCGTATCCCGCGCACCTCCAGCGCCGACAGCCACTGCAGCTTCAACTGCTCCGGCCCGCCCGGCCGGCCCCGCTCCCCGGCCCGCCGGTTCGCGGCCGGCAGGTGCAGCGCCGTCACCTTCACCACCGTCGCCACCGCACCGGAGATCCCCACCACGGCCCCCGCGGTCAGCGCCGTACCGGCCGCGACACCCAGCGACAGGTCCGCTCCCACGGCCGTGGCCGCCGCGACCGCCGTCACCAGCAACGCCGTGGAATGGTTGCCCCGCCGGAAGGCCTCACCGAGCGACTGGTCCCCGGCCGCAGCCTCGTCCAGAGCCCGCACGTACGCCTCGTACTCCGGCGCCGCACTCGCGGCGAGCGCGTCCAGCGCCTCCCGGCCCCGGGCCAGCAGCGTCGCCCGGTCGATGCCCGCACCCGTTCCCCGCTGCGCCGCGTCGTCCACGGCCCGCTCCAACAGCCGCTCGGCCTCACCGCGATGGCTGTCCCGCATCGGCATCCCCCTCAGAGAGCTCCGGCAACGAGCCCCAAGTGTCCTGCGGGACTCCTCCGAGCGCGAGGGAATCTGAGCTAGTTCAGAGGGAACTGCGCACTCTCTCCTACAGTCGGGTCGAAATCAGTCAACTGGCATATTCGGAGGGCAACATGACGCTACGTCGCTTACGCACCGCTCTGGTGTCGGTCCTGTGCGCGACGGCACTGCTGCCGGCTCTGGCCGGATGCGAACCCCAGCCGGCCGCAGGGGGGTTCGTCGCACGCCACGAGAAACCGGCCGCAGCCGACCGCGAGAGCGCCGGCTTCCTGAAGCGGTGGAAGCTCGTCGAGCTCGTCACCGCCGACCTCGACGCCTACCTCGACGTCCCCCACCGGATCACGGTCGTCGCCCGCTCCTGCGCGGGCGAGGGCAGTGGCTACGACCCCGGGACCCACCGGATCGAGCTCTGCTACGACGACCTGACGGAGGACCGGAAGCTGTTCGAGGAAGCCGACCGCCGCCCAGCGGACGAACCCCTCTCCGAGGTCGTCCGGGAGACCCTCCACCACGAGGCGGGCCACGCCCTCATCGACGCCCTCGGCCTCCCCGTCCGCGACGAGGGCCGCGCCGAGGAGGACGCCGCCGACCGCTTCGCGCAGCTGATGCTCCTGCGCGCCCCGGGGGGCGACCACGCCCTGCTGACGGCCGCCCGGGCCTATGACCTCGCGGCTGCGGCCGGCCCCACCCCGGCCCCCGACGACGAACACGCCCCGGACCCGGCCCGCGCGGAGTCCCACCGCTGCGCGGCCTACGGCCACGACCCGGCCCGCCACCCGGACCTCGCGACCCCGGCCCGTGCGGCCTGCCCGGCGACCTGGGCAGCCACCCGCGACACCTGGACCCACGACCTGACACCGCTCCTGCGGTGAGCGGGCGAGGGCCGATACAAAGGCGGGACGGGGCCGGCCGGATTCGAACCGGCGTCCTCCCACATGCGGTGAAGGCGCGACAGCCACTGCGCTACGAGCCCCGTCCCGCTCGCGATGATATGGGCCGCCCGCCCTCCGCCGCCCCCGAATATGCGACGCCCGGCGGGCCGCACCCCCGCATTCGGGCCGGTCCCCACCGGGTGCGCGAGGATGGGGGCATGCCCAACCGACTTGCGCACGCCACGTCCCCGTACCTTCTCCAGCACGCGGACAACCCCGTCGACTGGTGGCAGTGGGAGCCCGCTGCCTTCGACGAGGCGCGCAGGCGCGGCGTGCCCGTATTCCTGAGCGTGGGATACAGCAGCTGCCACTGGTGTCATGTCCTCGCGCACGAGTCCTTCGAGGACGAGCTGACCGCCGAGTACATGAACGAACACTTCGTCAACATCAAGGTGGACCGCGAAGAACGCCCCGACGTGGACGCCGTCTACATGGAGGCCGTGCAGGCAGCCACGGGGCAAGGCGGCTGGCCCATGTCGGTCTTCATGACGGCCGAGGCCGAGCCCTTCTACTTCGGTACCTATTTCCCGCCCGAGCCCCGGCACGGCATGCCCTCCTTCATGCAGGTCCTGGAAGGCGTCCATGCGGCGTGGACCGGTCGTCGCGAAGAGGTGGGAGAGGTCGCGCAGAAGATCACAAGGGACCTGGCCGGCCGCGCGTTCAGTACCGAAGGCACGGGGAGGCCGACCGAGGAGTCCCAGGCCAACGCCCTGCTCGCCCTGACCCGGGACTACGACCCTGCCAGCGGATGGTTCGGAGGCGGTGACACGAAGTTCCCGCCGAGCATGATCGTGGAGTTCCTGCTCCGTCACCATGCCCGGACCGGGGCCGAGGGGGCCCGCGAGATGGCCGAAGGGGCGTGCGGGGCCATGGCCCACGCAAGCTTGTTCGACCAGATTGGAGGCGGGTTCCATCGGTACGTGCTGCGTCAGCATGCCGGTGGCGCTTTGGTACCGCACTTCGAGAAGATGCTCTACGACAACGCGCTGCTGTGCCGGGTGTACGCGCACCTGTGGCGCGCCACCGGGTCCGGTCTCGCGCGCCGGGTCGCGCTGGAGACCGCCGATTTCATGGTCCGGGAGCTGCGCACCGACCAGGGCGGCTTCGCCTCCGCGCTCGACGCCGACAGCGAGGATCCGCTGACCGGGGAGCACGTCGAGGGGGCCTACTACGCCTGGACGCCTGCCCAGCTGCGCGAGGTGCTGGGGGAGGACGACGGGGATCTGGCCGCCGGGTACTTCGGGGTGACCGAGGAGGGGACCTTCGAGCACGGCGCGTCCGTGCTGCAGCTGCCCCAGGACGGGCCCGCGGTGGAGGCGGGCAGGCTCGCCGGGATCAAGGAGCGGCTGCTGGCCGCGCGCGGGCGGCGGCCCGCGCCCGGGCGGGACGACAAGATCGTCGCCGCGTGGAACGGGCTGGCGATCGCCGCGCTCGCCGAGTGCGGGGCGTACTTCGAGCGGCCCGACCTGGTGGAGCGGGCGACCGAGGCGGCCGATCTGCTGGTGCGCGTGCACATGGACGGCCGGGCGCGGCTGTCGCGCACCAGCAAGGACGGGCAGGTCGGCACCAACGACGGGGTGCTGGAGGACTACGGCGACGTCGCGGACGGCTTCCTCGCGCTGGCGTCCGTGACCGGCGAGGGGGTCTGGCTGGAGTTCGCCGGGTTCCTCGTCGACCTGGTCATGGACCGGTTCACCGCCGAGGACGGGTCGCTGTACGACACGGCGCACGACGCGGAGAAGCTCATCCGCAGGCCGCAGGATCCAACGGACACGGCCGCCCCGTCGGGGTGGACGGCCGCCGCGGGCGCGTTGCTCTCGTACGCGGCGCACACCGGATCGGAGGCGCACCGGACGGCGGCGGAGCGGGCGCTCGGGGTGGTGCACGCGCTCGGGCCGCGGGTGCCGCGCTTCATCGGGCACGGGCTGTCGGTCGCCGAGGCGCTCCTCGACGGCCCGCGTGAGGTGGCGGTCGTCGGCCATCCGGAGGATCCGGCGCTGGCGCTGCTGCACCGGACCGCGTTGCTGGGGACGGCTCCCGGGGCGGTGGTGGCGGTCGGTCTTCCGCGTACGGCGGACGGTGCCGGCGGTGAGTTCCCCCTTCTTGCCGAGCGCACACTCGTCCACGACCTTCCGACGGCGTATGTGTGTCGACATTTCGTCTGCGCGCGGCCTACGACGGAACCGGTCGAACTGGCCGAGCAGTTGGGTGGGATTCGCCCCTGAAGTTACCGGAGTACCGTCAATTCCGGTTGCGCGTATATGAGTTGAGAAACGCGCTTTTTATCTGCGATGCAGCTGAGTGTCATGTTCACTGCCTAATCTCTTAGCTTCGGGAGTCACCGAGACGGCGCACTGGGGGGTGCGCGCAAGGGGGAAGCGGGGGCGGCGGGCCGGGGGGCCCGCCGTGAGCCCCCGGGGGGTTTGCTGATCGCCGCCGGGGGGCGGCGGGTCTGTGGGGGGCCTGTTGTACACATCTGTGTTCATCGCTGTCATTTCCCTGGCGCTCTTCTGGATGGCCGCATTCACGCTCTGGTGGCAGATGCACGCGTGGCGGACCCCCGAGGTGCTCGCCTCCACGCGTTTCGACCGCCCCGACGGGGAGGGCCGCCTCGCCTTCTCGCTGCTGCTGCCCGCCCGCCACGAGCAGGCGGTCCTGGAGCACACCATCGACCGGCTGCTGGAGTCGAGCCACACCGACTACGAGATCATCGTGATCGTCGGACACGACGACCCCGAGACGGCCGCCGTCGCCGAACGGGCTGCCGCCCGCGCACCGGCCCGCGTACGGGTCGTGGTCGACCACCACGAGACGAAGAACAAGCCGAAGGCCCTCAACACCGCCCTCCCGTCCTGCCGCGGTGACATCGTCGGAGTCTTCGACGCCGAGGACCAGGTCCACCCCGAGCTGCTCGCCCACGTCGACCACGCCTTCCGCTCCACCGGCGCCGACGTGGTCCAGGGCGGGGTCCAGCTCATCAACTTCCACTCCAGCTGGTACAGCCTGCGCAACTGCCTGGAGTACTTCTTCTGGTTCCGCTCCCGGCTGCACCTGCACGCCGAGAAGGGCTTCATCCCGCTCGGCGGCAACACCGTCTTCGTGCGCACCGAAGTGCTGCGCGAGGCCGGCGGCTGGGACCAGAACTGCCTCGCCGAGGACTGCGACCTCGGGGTGCGGCTGTCGTCGGTCGGCAAGAAGGTGGTCGTCGCCTACGACTCCGACATGGTCACCCGCGAGGAGACGCCCGGCTCGCTGGTGAGCCTGCTCAAGCAGCGCACCCGCTGGAACCAGGGGTTCCTTCAGGTGTACCGGAAGAAGGACTGGCAGCAGCTGCCCGGGCGCGGCCAGCGCTGGCTGGCCCGCTACACACTGATGACGCCCTTCATGCAGGCGGCGTCGGGAGTGATCATTCCGCTCAACTTCGCCGTCGCGGTCCTCCTCGACGTGCCGGTCGGCATCGCGATCATCACCTTCCTCCCCATGATCACGGCGATGGTGACGTTCGTGTTCGAGATCGTCGGCCTGCACGACTTCGGCCGCCAGTACGGTCTGCGCGTCCGTTTCGTGCACTACGTCAAGCTCGTCGTCGGCGGCCCGTTCTACCAGGTGATGCTCGCGGGGGCCGCGATCCGTGCGGTCTGGCGCGAGCAGCGCGGCCGCAACGAGTGGGAGCTGACCAGCCACACCGGCGCCCACCTGACCGCGACCGCCACCGCGACCCCGACCGCCGCCACCGCGACCCCGACCGCCGCCACCGCGACCCCGACCGCCGCCGGCGCGCCCGCGCACGCCACCGCGCCCGTACCCGCCACCGCCGCACCCGGTGCCGTCTCCGCTTCCACCGCGATCCGAGAGGACAGCCGCCGGTGACCGCCACCCTGCCCACGGCCACTGATCCCCAGCCAGAGACCCGCACCGTCCCGGACCGGCGGACGCCCGTCGCCGGCGGCCTCGGGGTGCGCCCGGCCGCGCCCGCCCGGCCGCTCGTGCGCTTCCGCTCCTCCCGCCCCGACCTGCTGCTGTGCGGCGCCCTGCTGCTGGTGATCGTGCTGGTCCAGGGCTGGAACATCACGAACTTCCCGACCCTGAGCGACGACGAGGGCACCTACCTCGCGCAGGCCTGGGCCGTCCAGCAGGGCGACGGCCTCGCCCACTACACGTACTGGTACGACCATCCGCCGCTCGGCTGGATCCAGGTCGCGGGCCTGACGTACCTGCCGTCGCTCTTCGTGCCCGACTGGATGACCGTCGCGCCGATGCGGTTCTCGATGCTCGCCGTCTCCGCCGCCTCCTCCGTGCTGATGTACGTCCTGGCGCGCCGGCTGTGGCTGCCGCGCTGGGCGGCCGGGCTCGCGATGGCCCTCTTCGGGCTGTCGCCGCTCTCCGTGGTCCTCCAGCGGGAGATCTTCCTCGACAACCTCGCCGTGATGTGGATGCTGCTGGCCTTCTGCCTCGCCGCGTCCCCGAGCCGCCACCTGTGGCACCACTTCGGGTCCGGGCTGGCGGCCGCCACCGCCGTCCTGACCAAGGAGACGATGCTGGTGGTGCTCCCGGCGCTGCTGGTGACGATGTGGCGCCACACCCACCGCGACACCCGTAAGTTCGCGGTCACCGGAGCGATCACCGCCTGTGCGCTGATCGGGCTGTCGTACCCGCTGTACGCCCTGCTCAACGGCGAGCTGCTGCCCGGCTCCGGGCACGTGTCGCTCATCGACGGCATCACCTACCAGATGGGCCGCGAGGGCTCCGGCTTCATCCTCACTCCCGGCTCCGGCTCGAACGGCGTCTTCCGGTCCTGGCTCTACTACGACACCGTCCTGCCGCTCGGCGGGCTGGCCGGCGCGGTCCTGCTGCTCGCCACCGTCCGGTGGTCGGTCACCGCCCGGGCACTGGCCGGCCCCGCGCTCGCCGCCGTGATCCTCGCCGCCGTCGCGATGCGGCCCACCGGCTACCTGCCGGCGATGTACGTGATCCAGGCGCTGCCGTTCCTCGCGCTCGTCCTCGCCGGGGGCGCGGCCAGCATCACGCACGCCGTGCTGCGCCGCCGCCGCGGTCCGGGTGAGCGCCGGTCGCGGGTGTGGGCGCGCTGGGCGCTGCTCGGCGTACTCGCCGCGTCGGCCGCCGTGTACGTGCTGCCCCGCTGGTACGACGGCAACCGCACCGCGCTGACGGTGGACGCGAACGCCCCGTACCGGCAGGCCGCGGCCTGGCTCGGCAGCGAGGTCGCCGACCCGGCGAACACCCGGGTGCTGCTGGACGACGCCCTCTGGCTGGACGCGGTGCACCACGGCTTCGAGCCGGGGCTCGGCGCGGTCTGGTTCTACAAGGCGGACCTCGACCCGGCTGTCACCAGGACCCTGCCACAAGGCTGGCAGGACATCGACTACGTGGTCTCCTCGCCCACCGTGCGCCGTGACGCGGTGAACCTGCCCAACGTGAAGGCGGCGCTGGAGCATTCGGCGGTGGTGGCGGTCTTCGGGTCGGGCGAGGACCGCATCGAGATCCGCCGGACCGACAGGGCTGACGGGACCGACGGGACCGACGGGACCGACCGCTTCGGCGGTGCCGACCGTACGAGTGGGAGCTGAGCCACCATGAGCGAGGACCTGTGGCACCTCCATGCCCCGGTCGACCCGGAGCTCACCGCTCCGAAGACCCTGACCGGCAGTGTCACCCTCATCGTCCCGACCTTCAACGAGTCCGGGAACATCGCCGAGTTGCTGCGCCGGCTCGGTGAGGCGCTGCCCGACCACCTGCCCTGCGAGGTGCTGTTCGTGGACGACTCCACGGACGACACCCCCGCCGTCATCGAGAAGGCCGCCGCCGACCACCCCTTCCCGGTGTCTGTCCTGCACCGGGAGACGGCCGACGGCGGGCTCGGCGGCGCCGTCGTCGAAGGGATCAAGCGCGCGGACACCGACTGGATCGTCGTCATGGACGCCGACCTCCAGCACCCGCCCCACCTCGTCCCCGAGCTCGTCGGCGAGGGCGTCCGCACCGGCGCCGACCTCGTCGTCGCCTCCCGCTACATCAGCGGCGGCAGCCGGGCCGGGCTCGCCGGGAGTTACCGCATCGCCGTCTCCCGCGCCGCGACCTGGCTGGCGAAGGGGCTCTTCCCGCGCGCCCTGCGCGGGATCAGCGACCCGATGAGCGGCTTCTTCGCGATGCGCCGCTCCGTCGTCACCGCGGAGGCCCTGAAGCCGCTGGGCTACAAGATCCTGCTGGAGCTGGCGGTGCGCTGCCGCCCCGGCAGGGTCGCCGAGGTGCCGTTCGTCTTCCAGGACCGCTATGCGGGGGAGTCGAAGTCCACCGCCCGCGAGGGCATGCGCTTCCTCGCCCACCTCGCCTCGCTGCGCTCGGCCACCCCGCTGGCCCGCATGATCGGCTTCGGGCTGATCGGGCTCTCCGGCTTCGTCCCGAACCTGGCCGCGCTCTGGCTGCTCACCCATGCCGGGATGCACTACCTGCCGGCCGAGATCGTCGCCAACCAGGCGGGGGTCCTGTGGAACTTCCTCCTCATCGAGACCCTGCTCTTCCGCGACCGGCGCCGGCACCGCCACTGGGCGGACCGGGTGGGGCGGTTCGCGCTGCTCGCCAACGCCGATCTGCTGCTGCGCATACCGCTGATCGCGCTGTTCGTCGCCCGGTTCGGGATGGAGGTGCTGCCGGCCACCGCTCTGGCGCTGGTGACCACCTTCGTCCTGCGGTTCGCGGCCACGGAGGCCCTGGTCTATCTGCCGCGCCGCACCTCGGCCACCTCGGCCACCTCGGCCGCGCCGGCCCACCCGGACGTCCCGTCGGAGGCGGGCCGTCACACCAGGAGTTGAGCCGCACAGAAAGGAACCTTTCCATGCGTCTGACGATCCGGCGGAGGGCCGGGCGGCGGGCCGCCCTGCTTGCCGTCGGGGCGATGACCGCGAGCCTGCTGCTCACCGCACCGCAGCAGGCCACGGCCGGTCCGCCCAATCTGCTCTCCAATCCCGGTTTCGAGACCGCCGGAGCCGCTGGCTCCGACATGCCGTCCTGCTGGTCCAAGTCCGGCTGGGGCGACAACGACTTCACCTTCGCCACCGTCGCCGACGCGCACGGCGGCACCAAGGCGATGAAGGTCTCGCTCACCCGCCGCGTGGACGGCGACCGCAAGGCGCTGGTCACGGAGAACAGCACCTGCGCCCCGACCGTCACGCCGGGCAGGCAGTACGACCTGTCCGCCTGGTACAAGTCGAACACCCCGGACGTGTCGGTGACCGTGTTCCGCCGTGACACGACGGCGGGCTGGCAGTACTGGACCGACCTGCAGAATCCGCCCGTCAGCGCGGCCTGGGCGCGCACGGAGGTCCGTACGCCGGCCGTTCCGCCCAACACCGACAAGATCGCGTGGGGTCTGTCGGTCTACGGGGTGGGCACGGTCACCACCGACGACTACGCGCTGGAGGAGGTGGGCGCCGTCCCGCCGCAGCCGGCCTGTTCGGGGACCGCGGAGGAGTGCGCCAAGGGGAAGTGGCAGGTGATCCCTGCGCAGAACCCGGTGCGTTCGATGCACGCGGTCGTGCTGAACGGGGGCACCTCCCAGGCCGGAGGCTCTGGGGGCGGCAAGGTGCTGCTGATCGCGGGCTCGGGCAACGACATCGCCCAGTTCAACGCGGGTACCTTCACCTCCGCCGTCTACGACCCGGCGAACGGGTCCTTCAAGACGATCCCGACCCCCGTCGACATGTTCTGCGCGGGCCACGTGCAGCTGGCGGACGGCCGCGTGCTGGTGATGAGCGGCAACAAGGGCTACCCGTCGGCCGACGGCTCGATCGGCTACCAGGGGCTGAAGGACTCGTACACCTTCGACCCGGTCACCGAGAAGTACACGAGGACGAACGACATGAACGGCGGGCACTGGTACCCGTCGGCGACGATCCTCGGCAACGGTGACGTGATCTCCTTCGGCGGGCTGAAGGAGGACTCCACGGGCAATGTGACGGCGGAGAAGTTCTCGGCGGCGCAGAACAAGTGGCTGCCGATGAACGAGGTCAACCAGACCTGGTCCTACTGGGGCCTGTACCCCTCGATGATCCTCATGCAGGACGGGCGGCTCTTCTACTCGGGCAGCCACACCTTCGGCAACGGCACCCCGGGCACCGGGGCCTCGATCTACGACTACGACGCCAACACCATCACCGACGTGCCGGGCCTGCGGAACAAGGACGAGCGGGACGAGTCGGCGAGCGTGCTGCTGCCCCCGGCCCAGGACCAGCGGGTGCTGACCATCGGCGGCGGCAACAACGAGCGCAATCCGGCGGCCAACCGGCTCACCGACATCATCGACCTCAAGCAGCCCAGCCCCGCCTACACGGCCGGCCCGCCGATCCCGCAGGGCCTGGTCGACCAGGGCCAGGGCAAGCGGCCGCAGACCGGCGCCGAGGGCAAGATGTTCGTGTCGGCGGTGCTGCTTCCGGACGGCAAGGTGCTGGAGACCGGCGGCGGGCTGCACGACCGGGCCGACCCGGTCTTCGAGGCCTCCTTCTTCGACCCGGCGACCAACACCTACCAGCCGGGTCTCGCCACCGACCCGATCCCGCGGACCTACCACTCGGCGTCGTTCCTGATGCCGGACGGCCGGGTCATGTCGGTCGGCGACAACCCGGGCAACGGGACGTACAACCACAACGTGTCGATCTACACCCCGCCCTATCTCTTCAAGGGCGCCCGCCCGCAGATCACCTCGGTGATCGACACGCAGTGGGTGTACGGGGACATGCAGCGGATCACCGTCAACCGGCCGGTCGCCAAGGCGGAGCTGATCCGTCCGGCAGCGGTCACCCACTCCTCGGACCCGAACCAGCGGTTCGTGGACCTGCCCATGACCGTCGACGGGAACAACATCGACCTGAACGTCACCAGCAACCCCAACCTGGCGCCGCCCGGCTGGTACATGCTCTTCGCGGTCGACGCGAACGGCATCCCGTCGATCGCGACCTGGGTGCACCTCGGCGGCCCGTCCGCGCTGGCGGCCGCCCAGCAGCAGCCCTCCGCGCACGAGCACACCTTCGCCGACAGGCTGGGGCCCGCCAAGGAGCCTGTGTCTGATGAAGAGGGGGCCAAGCGGGACTCCGCCCCGGTCGCGCCGGGCGTGGCCGGCTGCGACCGGCACTACGGCACGGTCAACGTGTGCGTACCGACCCGCTTCCCGGCCGAGGTGCAGGCGACGACGAAGGCCCGCTGCGACTGGCTGGCCTCCCACAAGTACCCGAAGCGCCTCAAGGTCGACGGCAGCGACCCGCTGCGCCTGGACCCCGACCGCGACGGCTACGCCTGCTGAAGCCGGATCCGGCGACGGCGACGGCGACGGACCGGGACCCTGCCGCCCCCCTGGGGCGGCGGGGTCCTGGTTGCGGGCCCTCTTGATCCGCGCACACTGGGGAGGGATGTGGCTGCTGTCACCCGAGCAGGGAGGCCGAACCATGGCAAGTCCGATCAGCGCATCGCAGACCGCGCGCATCGTGCGGCTGGCGGCACGCGTCAGGCCCGAGATGTGGGACGCGATCAATCCGCACGGGCCGGTGTTCGCCGCAGGCGTGGCAGGGGTCCGTTCCCTCGACCGATCCTCCGAAGTCGCCCTCAACCCACAGCCGCTCCCGCCGCGCGAACAGCTGCGGATCGCCGTCCTGCAGACGGTGAAAGGGGTCGCCGAGACGGCGATCGGGGCGCACCAGGGGGGCCGCGACGCCCGGGAGATCCTGCAGGCGGTCGGTGACGACATGTGCCCCACGCCGCCGCATCCGAAGATCCCCTGGCCCAAGAACTGGCCGGGCCCCTGGCCGCCCGGAGAGCCCTTCCCCGTCGACCTCGTCGACCCGCAGTACGCGACGCCCGCCGTCCAGGCGGTGGCCGGGCTGGCGTTCCAGGGGTACGCCGACGGCATCGCCGACGAGAAGCTGAGCGCCGTCTTCGGCGAGCTGGCCGACCGGCTCTTCGGTGCGGCCCTGTACAACTCCGGTTCCGGCTCCGCCTGAGCGCGCGGAACGCGACCGGGGCCGGGGCCGGGGCCGCGACCGCGGCCGGGCCGCCCCTGGATCAGTGCTGGTACGCGGCGAGCGAGATCCCGACGTAGTGGGCCACGAAGGCCGCGAGGGTCAGCGAGTGGAAGACCTCGTGGAAGCCGAAGAAGCGGGGCGAGGGGTTCGGGCGCTTCATGCCGTAGATGACCCCGCCCACGCTGTAGAGGAGGCCGCCGACGATCACCAGGACCAGGACGGCGATCCCGCCGGTGCGCATGAAGTCGGGCAGGAAGAAGACCGCCGCCCAGCCCATGGCGATGTAGCAGGGGGTGTAGAGCCAGCGCGGGGCGCCGACCCAGAAGACCCGGAAGGCGATGCCGGCGGCGGCCGCGATCCACACCGCCCACAGCAGGGTCCGCCCGGTGGAGGGGGGCAGCAGCAGGACGGTCAGCGGGGTGTAGGTGCCCGCGATGATCAGGAAGATGTTGGCGTGGTCGAGCCGCCGCAGGATGGCCTCGCCGCGCGGTCCCCAGGTGCCGCGGTGGTAGACCGCGCTGACGCCGAAGAGCAGGCAGGCCGTGAGGATGTACACCCCGCAGGCGACGCGGGCCCGGGTGGAGTCGGTGAAGGCCATCAGCACCAGGCCGGCGACGACCACGGCGGGGAACATCCCGAGGTGCAGCCAGCCGCGCAACAGCGGCTTTTCCTCCAGGGCGGTCTCCGCCGCCTCCAGGGCCTCGACTACCGGTGTGGCCTCGGCGGCCGGGACGGCGGCGGCATCAGAAGTCATGCGCGCCATGCTACCTACGGGTCCGTAGGTTTCCGTTAGTGGTCTTTACGGAAGATTGACGGACGTGGCAATGCTCACGTGAGAGGCCCTCTGGACATATGCGCACATCCACCGGATGATCAGATGAGTGCGGTCGGCACCGGATGAGCGGAGCGCGAAGCGTCCGGGTCGCAGCCCCCACGGGGCAAACACCAAACACACCCCTCAACAAGGAGCAATCGTGGCGCGCGACAACGCGGCTCCCACCAGTTCGACTCTTCCCACCAATCACGCAGAGCTGATCTCCTGGGTGGACGAGATCGCAGCCCTCACCCAGCCGGACCGCGTCGTCTGGTGCGACGGCTCCGAGGCCGAGTACGAGCGCCTGTGCGAGGAGCTCGTCACCAAGGGCACGTTCAAGAAGCTCGACGAGACGAAGCGCCCGAACTCGTACTACGCCGCCTCCGACCCCTCCGACGTCGCGCGCGTCGAGGACCGGACCTTCATCTGCTCCGAGAAGGAGGAGGACGCGGGCCCGACCAACCACTGGAAGGCCCCCGCCGAGATGAAGGAGATCTTCGCCGGCGGCGAAGGCATCTTCCGCGGCTCCATGAAGGGCCGGACGATGTACGTCGTCCCGTTCTGCATGGGCCCCCTCGGCTCCGAGCTCTCCGCGATCGGCGTCGAGATCACCGACTCCGCCTACGTCGCGGTCGCCATGCGCACCATGACCCGCATGGGCAAGGCCGTCCTCGACGAGCTCGGCACCGACGGGTTCTTCGTCAAGGCCGTCCACACCCTCGGCGCTCCGCTCGCCGAGGGCGAGGCCGACGTGCCGTGGCCCTGCAACACCACCAAGTACATCTCGCACTTCCCGGAGACCCGCGAGATCTGGTCCTACGGATCCGGCTACGGCGGCAACGCCCTCCTCGGCAAGAAGTGCTACGCCCTGCGCATCGCGTCCGTCATGGCCCGCGACGAGGGCTGGCTCGCCGAGCACATGCTGATCCTCAAGCTCACCCCGCCGCAGGGCGAGGGCGAGACCAAATACGTCGCCGCCGCCTTCCCGTCCGCCTGCGGCAAGACCAACCTGGCCATGCTGGAGCCCACGATCTCCGGCTGGACCGTCGAGACCATCGGCGACGACATCGCCTGGATGCGCTTCGGCGAGGACGGTCGCCTCTACGCGATCAACCCCGAGGCCGGCTTCTTCGGCGTCGCCCCCGGCACCGGCGAGCACACCAACGCCAACGCCATGAAGACCATGTACGCGAACACCGTCTTCACCAACGTCGCGCTCACCGACGACGGCGACGTGTGGTGGGAGGGCATGACCGAAGAGGCGCCCGCGCACCTCGTCGACTGGAAGGGCAACGACTGGACTCCGGCCTCGGAGACCCCGGCCGCCCACCCCAACGCCCGCTTCGCCGTCCCGGCCTCGCAGTGCCCGACGATCGCCGCCGAGTGGGAGGACCCCAAGGGCGTCCCGATCTCCGCGATCCTCTTCGGCGGCCGCCGCGCCTCCGCCGTGCCGCTGGTCACCGAGTCCTTCGACTGGAACCACGGCGTCTTCATCGGCTCGAACATCGCCTCCGAGAAGACCGCCGCCGCCGAGGGCAAGGTCGGCGAACTGCGCCGCGACCCCTTCGCCATGCTGCCGTTCTGCGGCTACAACATGGGCGACTACATGGCCCACTGGGTCAAGGTGGCCGCGGACAAGGACCAGGCCAAGCTCCCGAAGATCTACTACGTGAACTGGTTCCGCAAGAACGACGCGGGCAAGTTCGTGTGGCCCGGCTTCGGCGAGAACAGCCGCGTCCTGAAGTGGATCGTCGGCCGCCTCGAAGGCACCGCCGAAGGCGTGGAGACCCCCATCGGCATCCTGCCGACCAAGGACTCCCTCGACCTCGACGGCCTGGACCTCCCGGCCGAGGACCTCGACTTCCTCCTCACCGTCGACAAGGAGGTCTGGCGCGAGGAGGCCGCCTTGGTCCCCGAGCACCTCAACACCTACGGCGACCACACTCCCAAGGAGCTGTGGGACCAGTACCACGCACTCGTGGAGCGCCTGGGCTGAGCCAGGACGCGCCCTGAAGAAGGGCCAATGAACGTGGGAGCCCCCGACCAAGCGGCGTCCCACCGCTGTGGGAGCCCCCGACCAAGCGGCGCCCACCGCAGCACCGGCCTGTCCTGTCAGGAGCGTCCGCGCTCCTCCAGGTAGGCCGTGTGCGTCTGCTGACGGCGGGCCTCCACCTCGTGGAGGCCCGCCGTTACGCGTTGCGCCTCCTCGCGCAGGAGCCCCAGCTGCCGCTCCAGGTGCCGCTCCGGCGACTCGCCGCCGGGCGTCATCCGGCTCCACCAGCGGGTCCGGTTGTACGCGTCCACGCTCTCCGGCACGTCCTGCCGGACCGCCCGCGACACCGCGTGCACCGCCTCCGGATCGGTGACCAGCACATCCGCCACCCACCCCGGCTCCAGCAGCGCCCCGTACAGCTCCAGCAGTTCCGCGAGGGCCTCCCCGGCCCCCGACGGCAGCTCCACCTCGGCGACGTACTCCCGCAGCCGCCCGAAGTCCTCGCGCAGTACGCCGAGCTCCTCACGCGGATCGAACGGCGGCGGCGCCGTCCGCTCCGGCGGTGCGATCAGCGCGCCCGCCCCGTACAGCCCGGCGACCACCACCGGCCAGTACGCACCGGCCACCCCGGCGAGGGTGAGGGCCAGGCCGGCCACGCCGCAGGCGGAGCCGGCCAGGTTCTTCTTCGACTCCAGGTACGTCAGGACCCGGGTCGCCCTACTGGTAGCCACGGATCTCCTCGAAGGCTCCGGCCAGCGAACCGTTCCCGCCGGTGGCGTCGAAGAGCCGCCCGCCGGTCAGTTCGGTGATGTGGGTGAGTTCCTTGCGGTCCGAGTCGCCGAACAGCACCGCGAAGACCGGCGTCTGCTTCTGCGCCGGCGGCAGGGCCGCGTAGAAGGAGTCGAAGTGCTTCGCCCCGACACCCTCGGTGTTCTCGCCGTCCGTCATCAGCACGATCGAGGTGAACGCGTCCGCGCCGCCCTGGCCGAGGTGCTGGTACGCCGCCTCCAGACTGCCGTAGACCGCCGTACCCCCGTCCGGCTCCAGCGACTTCACGTCCCCCCGGATCGCGTCCAGGGCCGGACCCGGATTGCCGGGCTCGACGACGTGCGTCCGCACCTTCTTCACCTTGGACCCGAAGGGCAGCAGCGTCACCTCCTCGCGGTCGCGGAACCGCTGCCCGGTGCCAGAACTCCCCGAGCCCGTCAGATCGGTGAGCGCCGACTTCAGCCGCCCGATCCGGTCCTCCTCGCTCATCGAGCCCGAGGTGTCCAGCACGTACACCGTCCGCGAGGGCCGGCGCAGCTCGTTCTCGTACGAGGCCAGCAGCCCGTCGGCGACCGACCGCGAACCCGGGAAGGGCAGCTCGCGCCGCTTCTCGGCGTCCAGCCCGGCGGCCGGCGCCACCCCGGCCGCGACCGGGCGGCGGAAGGTCTGCCCGGTGATCGCCTTCTGCGCCTCCGGGCCCCGCAGGTAGTCCGTGAGCGCCCGCCCCGCATCACGGGCCCCGGCCGGAGCCGAGGTCAGCAGCGTCAGCGGATAGTGGGCGGTGACGACACCGTCGCGCGGCCGGATCACCGTCAGCGGAGCCCCGGCGTCCTTCGCCTCCCGGTTCATGGACAGCAGCACCGACTCGTAGTTCACCAGCGCGTCCACGTCCCCGCGCTTGCCGTACGCGGTGACGAGCCAGCCCGAGGAGCCCGAGGTCAGTTTCTGCCCGGCGAAGAACTCCTTCAGCCGGGGCGTGGCCGCCTTCACGTCCGCGTCACTCAGCGCCGCCTGCGCGCCCGACAGCCCCGAGGCCACCGACACCAGCGCCGAGAAACCGGAGTTGGAGCGCACCGGGTCCGTCATCCCGTACGTGAGCCTCCCGGCGGCCACGGCCTCGTGCACCGCCGGCCAGGTGACCTCCCCGGGCTTCCAGCCGAGCCGGGCCAGCGCCTCCGGCTTCACGCCGAGGGCGACCGGCGAGGACATCACCGGGGTCTCGCTGGAGAGCTTCCCGGCCGCCTCCGGGCGCAGCCGCAGGTAGTCGTTGGAGGAGAGCCAGATCGCGTCGTACTTGCCGTCCGCCGCCCCCGAGGCGACCTGCTCGGCGGCGTCCAGCGTCCCGGACCAGGTGAGCTTCACGGTGACCCCGGTCGCCTTCCGGGCCTGCTCCAGGACCGGCTCCATGTCCGCGAGCTCACTGGAGGCCAGCACCCGCAGGGTGCCTTCCCTGTACTTCGACTCCTCGGGCTTGGCGGCCCCGTCGGCGGTGCAGCCGCTCGCGCCCACGAGCGAGGCGAGGACCAGGCCGGCGATCCAGCCCCGGCCGGTACGCCCCCTCACAGGGCACCGCCCTCGTCGAGCGCACCGGCGGTCCGCGTCCGCGCGAGGTACGCCGACGCGCCCTGCAGCTCCCCGGCCAGCGACTCCACCGTCGCCGCCATGTTCTCCGTCGCCTGCACCTTGAACGAGTCGATCGCGTCCAGCGTCTTGTAGATCTGCGCGAAGGCCGTCCGCAGCGTCTCCGCGCCCACCGCCGGATCGGCCGCGATCCGCTGGATCTCGCCGCTCTGCGTGGACAGCATCTCCGCGTTGCCCCGGATCAGCTCCTCGGTGGTCCCCTTCAGGGCGTTGACCTGCTCGATCACCTTGCGCTGGTTGTCGAGGGCCGAGGCCAGCATCACGGCGATCCGCAGCGCGGACACGGTGGTGGTGGCGGCCCGGTCCACGCCCTTGATCAGCTCGTCGTTGCTGCGCCGGACCACGTCCATCGCCAGGTAGCCCTGCGCGCAGACGGCCAGCTGCGTCAGCAGGTCCTGGTGCTTCTGCCGGACCGGGAAGAGCACGTCCGCGCGCAGCGCGTCGGCCGCACCCGGATCGGTGTGCTCCGCCTCGGCGACCCGCTGCTCGACGGCGCTGTCCAGGGCCTCGGTCAGGACGGCGTACTCCTGGAGCTTGCCCATCGTCTCCCACAGGCGCGAGCGCTCGGTGTGCAGCGCCGCGTTGTCGCGGCGCAGTTCGTCCTGGCCGCTGCGCAGCGAGCCCACGATCTTGTTGAGGGTGGCCTGCGAGGAGGCGTACTTCGCCACGTGGTCGCGGAACTTGTTGCCGCCCGGCAGCTTCGCGAGCAACTTGCGGGCCCCCCTGGCGGGCGTGTCCCGCGGGTCGAGGTCCTCGACCGTGCGCCGCAGCTCCACCAGGGAGCCGGCGACCCGGGCCTGGGCGTCACCGCCGCCGTCCGGGCCCAGCGAGCGCACGGCCCGCTCCAGCATCCGGTTGGACAGCTGGGCGGCGCTGCGGATGTCGGCCTGGCCGAGGCCGGCTATCTCGCCGATGCGCTGCGCGAACTCGGGGGAGCGGGCATCGATCGCGGCGAGCGAGCCGACGTACTCCCCGGCCCGGCGGGCCATCTCCTCGCGGACGCCGTCCTGCAGCGGGACCAGCCCGGCGGCCTGCTCCTTGCGTACGGGGGCGACGGGCTCCGGAGGACTCAGGTGGAAGGACGTGTCCTCGGGCGGTGTCAGTGTCATGGCGTGTCCCCCTGGCCCTTGGCGCGCTGGGCCAGCGCCATCAGGATCTTGACGGTGGGTGTGCCGACCTGGCGGATACCGGTCAGCCCCGTGTTGAGGTAGGCGGTGTGCGGGGCCGTCGCGGCGGCGAACTCGGCCACGCCCTCCTGCGGGCGGAACCCGCGGAGCACGGCCAGTTCGCGCAGTTTCGGGTCGGTGGCGAGGAGGGCGCCCAGCTCCCTCGCCTTCTCGGTCAGCGGCACGAAGGTGTGCGCCGAGTTGACGGTGGTGTCCGGGTAGAGCACGACCATGTCGCCCGGATCCTGCTTTTGCATCAGCAGCGAGGCCACCTGGGACTCGTACACCAGGATCAGCGGTTCGCCGCTGCCGCTGATGAAGGCCCGGAAGGGGTCGTCGGTGCTGGGCTCCAGCGCGCCCTGGACGGAGATCAGCTTGCGCATCAGCGGCGCGGTGCGGGCGATGCCGGCGTCGTCGGCGACCACGGTGTTGCCGTTCGCCACGTTGGACGTGGCGGCGAGGAAGAGGGCGCCGGAGTTGGAGGACGACGGGTCGGTGGTCTTGATGAACACCGTGCCGGCCAGCTCGACGTGGGCCGCGGAACCGGGCAGCTGCTGCCAGGTGCGGTCCTCACCGGAGGCCTTGAGGAAGGGACCCATCAGCAGGGTCCCCGAGTTCTTGCCGGTCATCCGGGCGAGGCCGTTGTCGGCCAGCACCTTGGCCGCGCCGGGGCGGGCGACGACGACGAGGGGGGAGAAGAACGGCCTGGTCTCCTGGGCCCCCTTGAGCCCGGCGGCGGCCGCGACCTCCTTGGCGGGTTCACTGCTGCTGGGGAAGGCGAAGTCGAACTCCTTGAGGGCGAGCTGGTCCATCGCCCAGGAGCCCGAGGTCTCCGTCTTGACGGTGTAGCCCTTGGCGGCAAGGGCCTTGACGACGTCGGGGTCGCGGAAGAATTCGGACTTCTCCGAGCCGATGACGCCACGCACGGTCTTCGTTGCCGTGGTTTCTGGGTGATCCTGCCCCTGGAATGCGACGACGTAGAGCACGCCGCCGATCAGGAGGAGGCCCAGGACGATTCCTAGGATGCGTCTCACGGGTGCAGAGTGCTCGCGGAAACCCACATTCCGCGCCGATTTGAGTGAACGTCAGGTGTCCAGGCGGTCCCACTTCGAAATGCTGTGTGGGCCCTCGGGTGCTGGTGGGCGGGGCGGCGGCCCGGGAGGATCAGGGCATGGGCGTGAGCACGTTGAAATGGCAGGGCTGGCTGGTCGGCCTGGTGACGGTGGCCGGGCTGCTGGTGTTCGCCCCGCTGGGTCTGTACGTGTGGGCGAGCGGCGGCGATCCGCCGCCGGCGCCGCCGCGGGCGGCGGTGGAGGACGTACGGGTCACCAGGTGCCGAATCGATCCGGCCAGCCGCCGGGTGGTGGCCGCCGTGGAGGCGACGGGGCGGGCCGAGGGCCCCGGCGCGTACGTCGTCACGGTGGAGTTCCGCGACCGCGCCGAAGCGGACCCGCAGGGGCGGGCCGCGCAGGCGCTGGTGAAGATCCCGGGCGTGGCCCCGGGCGCGACCGAGTACGGGGAGGCGGTCGGCCCGGTGTGGCCGGTGGCGACGGTGCCCTGGTGCGGGGTCGCCGGCGCGGAGTTCGCGCGGACGACCTAGAAGGGATCGCGCAGGGAGTCGCCACCGGTCCTCACCGTGGGGCGATCAGCCGTTCTTGTTCACCTTGATCACGACGGTGCTGCACACCTTGTCGGCGAAGGTCTGCTTCTTCTCGTCCCACAGCGGCCACAGGTAGCCGATGTAGCAGGCGGCGCCGTCGAGGAAGTGCGCCAGCTTGCGGACGAACGCCATGCCGAAGCCGACCGTGGCCCCGTCGAGCTCGCGGTGCAGGCTGATGCCGACGATCTTCTTGCCGAACGACTGGCCGGTGGTGCCTTCCTTGTACAGCTGGAAGAAGGCCATGCCGAGGGTGTACAGCATGCCGATCAGGCTGAGGATGCCGGCGATCGTCTCGCCCGCCTCGTCGGTGGCGATGGCCGCGCCGACACCGATCAGCGCGTACATCGGGCCCACGATGATCAGTACGTCGAGCAGGTACGAGCCCACCCGCAGACCCCAGTGGGCCAGCGGCGGCATCCCCGTGCCCGGCATGCCCGGCGCGTGCATCCCCGGCGGCGGGTACGCGCCGTACGGCGGCGGGGTCTGCTGCGGGTAGCCGTACTGAGGGGCGGCGCCCTGCGGCGGCTGCTGCGGGTAGCCGTACTGCGGGGGCACACCCTGCGGGGCCTGCTGCGGGTGGCCGGGCTGGCCCTGCGGGGGCTGCTGGCCGTAGGGGTTGTTCGGGTCGCCGAAGCTCATGGGCGAATCTCTCCAGAATGCTCGAACGGGGACGAAGCGGAGCGGAGGAGATTGACCCTGTGGAGCGGCCTCCCCCGTGCAACCGCGATCTTTCAGCCCTCATCGTGTTCGGAGCACCGGATTCTGTCCAATTTCCGCCCCTGCCGCAGGCCCTCGCGCACGGAGCGTGGCACCCGGTCCGGAGCCTCCGCGGCCCCGGACCGGGGCCGTCTAGAGGGCGCCGGCCAGGTCCGAGGACTTCAGGGCGGCGGCGTGCGCATCCATGCGCTCGGCGGCGAGGATCGCGACGGTGGTGTCGGCGCGGGACGCGGCGACGAGGAGCGCGCGGGCGGCGAGGTCGTGGGCGCGCTGGTGCAGCGCGGCGGCGTCCTCGGCGGAGTGGCGCGGCGCACGGGCGGGCCGGGCCCCGCGCAGCCGTGCGACCTGGGCGGCGATCTCGGCGGCACCCTCGTCGAGCCCGAGTTCGTCGGTGACGGCGAGCAGGGCCGCGAGGTGGCCGGCGAGCTGGATGTCCAGTGCTTCGCCGCGGCTGCTGTGCGGGTAGTCGGCCGGAGTGGCGCCCATGCGGTGGACGACCGGCTTCGTGCGGATCGGCTCGTACATGAGGTGGCCTCCTGCGTGGTCAGGAGACCATCCTACATTGGATTGGTTCTAAAGTTGAGCTGAATCCTGTTGCTGCGGGGTGTGTCTCGCCGGCTGGACTCCGGCGAGTCGCACCGTGCGCCGCTACAGCTGGCTGTAGCCGTCGAGGAAGTTCCCGATCCGGGTCACGGCATCGGCCAGATCCTTGGCGTTCGGGAGGGTCACGATCCGGAAGTGGTCGGGCTCGGGCCAGTTGAAGCCCGTACCGTGCACCACCATGATCTTCTCGGCCCGCAGCAGGTCCAGAACCATCTGCCGGTCGTCCTTGATCTTGTAGACGGACGGGTCCAGCCGCGGGAAGGCGTACAGCGCGCCCTTCGGCTTCACGCAGGTGACGCCCGGGATCTGGGTGAGCAGGTCGTACGCGACGTTGCGCTGCTCCAGGATCCGCCCGCCGGGCAGGACCAGGTCCTCGATCGACTGCCGGCCGCCGAGCGCGGTGGCCACGGCGTACTGCGAGGGCATGTTCGCGCACAGGCGCATGTTCGCCAGGACCGTGAGGCCCTCGATGTAGCAGGCGGCGTGCTTCTTGGGGCCGCAGACCGCCATCCAGCCTGCCCGGTAGCCGGCGACGCGGTAGTTCTTCGAGAGGCCGTTGAACGTCAGCGTCAGCAGGTCCGGGGCGATGGCGGCGGTGTTGTGGTGCACGGCGCCGTCGTACAGGATCCGGTCGTAGATCTCGTCCGAGCAGACGACCAGGTTGTGGCGGCGCGCGATGTCCGTGAGCCCGCGCAGCATCTCTTCGTCGTAGACGGCACCGGTCGGGTTGTTCGGGTTGATGATGACGATCGCCTTGGTGCGATCGGTGACCTTGCGCTCGATGTCGGCGAGGTCGGGCATCCAGTCGGCCTGCTCGTCGCACCGGTAGTGCACGGCCGTACCGCCGGCGAGGGACACGGAGGCGGTCCACAGCGGGTAGTCCGGTGCGGGGACCAGGACCTCGTCGCCGTCGTCGAGCAGCGCCTGCATCGACATCTGGATCAGCTCGGAGACGCCGTTGCCGAGGTAGATGTCCTCGACGTCCAGGTCGATGCCCTTGGTCTGGTAGTGCTGCATGACCGCGCGGCGCGCGGAGAGCAGCCCCTTCGCGTCACCGTAACCGTGGGCGGTGCCCAGGTTGCGGAGCATGTCCTCAAGGATCTCCGGAGGGCACTCGAAGCCGAAGGCCGCGGGGTTGCCCGTGTTGAGCTTGAGGATGCGATGACCTGCTGCTTCGAGCCGCATCGCCTCTTCGAGCACGGGGCCGCGGATCTCGTAACAGACATTGGCGAGTTTGGTTGACTGGATCACCTGCATGACGGGAGCTTACGGGCCCGGGTGCGCGCTTGACGTGTGTTTTCGAAGAGAGGCCCGAGGGGCGGTTTGTCCCACTTCGGGCAATGGGTGGGTGGGGAAGTGGTCCCCCCTTGGAATCCGGGGCCGCGCCCGCGTTCCGGCCTGCGGAATGGGTGGGACGCGGGCGTGTGCGAGCACCTGGTGTTGCGCTCGTCACCCCGGGTGGCCGGCTGGATCGGGCGTGACCGGGTAGGCCGCATGAGTACCCCGGATGAGTACGCGCACTCATGTGGGCGCCGCTGCCGCGGCGGAGGCTGGGTGCATGAACCAGGGCGAGTGGAAGCCGGCGGACTACCGCCGGCGTGCCGAACGGGTCGGCACGGCCGTCGTCGCAGTGGCGGGCGCCTTCATGGCGGCAGGTGCGATCTACATCGGGTCCGTCCTGCTGGTGTACGTGTACAGCGGCAACTGAGGAGCGCGGGACAGTGGTTTTCGTAGTCGGTGACATGGAGATCGCCACGGTCGGCACGGATGGCGACGACCGGGCGATCGAGTTCCTGGTCAGGCCGGAAGGAGTCCTGGAGGAGGCCCGCTTCGCGATCTTCCGCGAACACGACCAGGACTGGGAATCGGCCCGCCTCGCCATCGACCCCCACTCGGGCAGCGTCCCCCTGGCGGCGGTGGAATGGGCGGTGGAGTTCGCCCGCGAGTACCTCTGAGGGGGCGGGAGCCGGCCCGACACGGAGGGACGATGGGACTGACGGGAAACCCCCAAGACCTCTCTGATGCCGCCCGAGCAGATCCCGCCTACCGAAGCCACCGCCCCACCTCCCCGCCCCCACCTCCCCGACCCCGACCCCCACCCCCGCCCACCCGTCCGGTGTCAGTGGTGGTGCGTACCGTTCGAGGTATGAAGCCGCTGAGGATCATTGCCGGGGATGCGACGAGTCCCCAGGCCAAGGGGCCCAAGGTCATCGCGCATGTCTGCAATGACCTCGGGGGGTGGGGGAAGGGCTTCGTGCTGGCCGTTTCGAAGCGGTGGGGTGAGCCTGAGGCCGCCTTCCGGGCCTGGCATCGGGGGCGCAGCGGGAACGACTTCGGGCTGGGCGCCGTGCAGGTGGTGCGGGTGAAGCCCGACGTGTGGGTGGCCAACATGGTCGGTCAGCGCGGCATCCGGACCGGGAGCGGGGGACCGCCCATTCGTTACGACGCCGTGGAGCGGTGCCTCACCGCGCTCGCCGACCATGCCGTCGAGCTCGGGGCGAGTGTCCACATGCCGCGCATCGGGTGCGGGCTCGCGGGCGGTACGTGGTCGCGTGTCGAGCCTCTGATCACCGGGGCGTTGTGTGCGCGCGACGTGGAAGTGACCGTGTACGACCACGGGTGAGTCGCGCGACCTCAGCGTCCGGCGGCCGGTGGGCGGAAGGGCCAGGCCGACGCCGGGATCCGGGGTGCGCGCCGCTTGTGGGCTTCGCGTGCCAGGAAGGCGGCCCCCGAGACGACTGCCGCGAGGAACGGCAGCGCCAGGGCGGCCGGCCGCCAGATGGCCCAGAATCCCAGGGCGCTCACCCACGCCGCCGACGAGGCGGCGGCCAGGACCAGCAGCAGCGTGATCCTGGCCCAGAGCGGCAGCCTGCCGCTCACCGCGACGGTCACGTACCCGAGGACCGCGCTCGCCGTGAGGGTCACGGCAAGGGCCGCGAGCGTGACGGCAAGCCAGAGGGTAAATGCGAGGACAAGCAGGGGCAGGCCCATGTCGTGCCGACCTCCGGACTCGGGGCGACCGGTCGCGAGGGCAGACGGATTCGCATTCCCGCTGTTCCGGCAGGTTCGCCGGAGGCCATACTGCCAGAGCGTTGAACGTGTTCAACACCGCCCCCGGTGTCACCCGTAGGCCCCGGTGTCGGCGGCGTGGTCCGGCCGTGGGGGCGTGGCACGATCGCGGGATGGAGTACCGGTACGCCACCGAGGCCGATGCGCCCGCCATGGCTGAGCTCTTCGCCGCCAACCACCACGACGCGCTGACGGAACGGCAGCGGGCGGAACAGGGTTTCGTGCAGGGCCGCTTCGACGTCGGCCTGCTGCGGGCGATGGCCGGTGCGCGGGAGCTGCTGGTCGCGGACGACGGGGGCCGGATCGCCGGGCTGCTCGCGCTGTCGGCGCCCGCGGCTCCGGCCGACCCGTCGCCGCCGGTCGCGGGCCTGCTCCGGGCCCAGGAGACCCTGGAGTGGCAGGGGCGCCCGCTGGCCGAGGCGCGGTGGCTGCTCTACGGGCCGGTCGTGGTCGCCGCCGCGTACCGGGGGCGGGGTGTGGCCCGGGCGCTGTTCACCATGGCGGTGGCGGCGGCCTCGGAGCGCGCCGACGTCGTGGTCGCCTTCATCGAGGCCGGGAACGTGCCGTCCTGGAAGGTGCACGTCGACGGCTTCGGCATGGTCCCGCTGGGCGACTTCGTCGCGGGCGGGCGCACGTACAGCGCGGTCGCCGCGGCGACGCTCTGACCCGTGTGCGCGGAGTGCTCAGCCCACGCGCTCCAGGATCACCAGCGGGATCTCGCGGGGCCGGGCCGCGGCGCGGTCGTCCTCGAACGGGGGCCACAGGGCCGTCATCATCTCCCAGTACACCTCCCGTTCCTGGGGCGTGGCGGTGCGCGCCCGCGCCGTGAAGGTGGCGGCGCCGACCTGGAGGCGGACCTCCGGGTGGGCGGTGAGGTTCCGGTACCAGTGGGGGTGGTCCGGGGCGCCGTAGGCGGAGGCCAGGACGATGTGGCGGCCCGCGTCCTCGGCGTAGATCAGCGGGGTGCGGACGGCACGGCCGCTGGCGCGGTCGAGCGTGGTCAGCAGGAGGGTGCGGACTCCGTGCCAGAGGTGCCCGTCGGCTCCCGCGGTGCTCACGTAGGCGCGTACGTGGTCGAGCCGTGGGCCGGGTCGCGGGTCGGTGGGGTGGTCCCAGTCGACATCGAGTGCGTGCATTTTCCTGTCCTTAGGGTCGTGTCCCCCTTGCGGCTAACGAGCATTAACGATTCTGGATGCGCCCGACCCGTAGCGCATGCCCACAGGTCTGGACCACCGATGTCCTGGACCATGCGCGGGCTGCGCATGCGGAGGCTCTGGCCAGGTCGGCCGGAGCCGCGGCCCTGCGGGCGGCTGGGTTGCGGCCGGCCGCGCCGTCGCCTGCGCCGTCGCCTGCGGCGTAGCCGCTGCGCGCGGGGCAGGTGCCTGGGCAGGTGCGGCGCCGCCCGGGGGCGCGGCCCCCGGGCCCCCGCGCCTCAAACGCCGGCGGGGCTGGGAAGATCGGGGCTCCGCCCCGGACCCCGCGCCTCAAACGCCGGCGGGGCTGAAGGGGTGCCGGCGCGGCTGAGGTGGTGACGGCGGGGGGTGGAGTGGGGAACGCCCCCGGCGGGGCCGGGGGCGGTTGCGGCAGTCCTCGGGCGCAGTGCCGTGGCTACGGCAGGTAGCGCTCGATGACCTGCGGGCCCTCCTTCTCCATGAGCTTCCGGGCCTTCTCGATCCGCTCCGGAGTCGGGTCGTGGCCGGTCACCATCACGAGGTCCTCGGGGTCGTACGGTCGCTCCCCGCCCGTGAAGAGGCGGTCCGACCGTGTGGGCTGCTCGTCGGGTTCACTGACCATCGCGTACCTCCTACGGTTTCCCCTGGCCCCATCCTCCGGCCGCCGCCCCATGAACGCACCTCGACCGCGCGCGGGCCGCCGGACGGCCCCGGGCATAGCGCCGGGGAAGGGGCCAACCAGCGTCACGTACCCCGAGGGCACCATCTCCGGCGTGACCCGTACGACGGTCTGCGCCGAGCCGGGCGACTCGGGCGGCTCCGGCAACTGCTCCAGCGGCGGGACCACCTTCTTCCAGCCGCTGAAGCCGATCCTGTCCGCGTACGGACTGACCCTCAAGGTCAGCGGCAGCGACCCCGGCCCGGGCCCCGGCCCCGGTGACCCCGAGCCGGGCGGCACCTGGAAGGCGGGCACCGTCTACGCGGCCGGCGCCACCGTCACCCACGGCGGCTCGGCCTACCGATGCCTCCAGGGGCACCAGGCCCAGACGGGCTGGGAGCCGCCGAACGTCCCGGCACTCTGGCAGCGGGTGTAGTCCGTACAGCCGCGCACGCGCGGACCGGTGCCGTGACTGCCAAGGGGGGAGTCACGGCACCTCCGCGTGCGCGCGGATCAGACGAGGACCGCCGCCAGCGTGCCCAGTGCGCCGAAGACGGTGAGCACGGCGCAGATCGACAGGTTCACGATCCGGTGCTCCCAGAAGACCGCGACGAACTCGCGGATGGTGGCGCTCGGCCAGTAGTACTTCGCGGTGGGGGAGCCCAGCACCTGCCCGTTGACGCCGGTCTTGCGGGCCAGCATCGCCGCCCGGAAGGCGTGGAAGTTGTTGGTGACCACCACGCACCGGTAGGCCGGGTCGTGCGCCGTCATGATGTCCCGGCTGAAGAGCATGTTCTCCTCGGTCGTGGTGGAGCGGTCCTCCAGCACCACGTGCTGCTCGGGCACGCCCTGCGCGATCAGCCAGTCCGCCATCGCCCGGGCCTCCGCGACCTTCTCGTCCGAGCCCTTGCCGCCCGAGACGAGGAGGAGCGGCGGCCGGCCGCTCCGGGCCAGCTGGGCCTCGTAGATCTGCTGCCCCTTGCGCAGGCGGGAGGCCAGCAGCGGCGGCACGCGGTCGCCGCCGACCAGGCCCGAGCCCAGCATGACCACGTGGTCGACGTCGACGCGCACCTTGATCCGCCCGTAGAGGAAGGCGTAGCCGAGGAAGCAGAAGAAGACGAAGGAGACGTAGCCGGCGACCACGGTGACCGTTCCGGCGATGCCGCCGAGGAGGGGGGAGCCGACCACACCGACAAGGACCAGCAGCGCGATCAGCGCGAAGATCGTGAGTCCCGCGAGCATCGACAGCAGGTTGGCCGGCCGGAAGCCCTCCTTGCGGATCATGACCATGCCGTTGCGGACGAGGAAGACGCCCAGGGCCAGGGCGGCGAACGCGGGTGAGGCGAAGACGAGCACGACGACCGTGACGGCCGCCCAGGTGGGCAGCTTGCCGACCTGGAGGAACAGCGCGGAGAACGCGCTGAGGAAGGTCAGCCCCAGGAGCACGGCGTTCTGGAAGCGCCGCCGGTCCCGCCGGACGCTTATGCAGAACGCGAGGAAGAGCAGGGCGGCAAGGGCGAAGGCGACCATGCCGCCCATCGTAGATGTCGGATCTACCGAAGATCGCGGGCGGTGCGGCGCACCGCCCGTCCGGCCAGCACGTCCGTCCGGCGCCCGTCGCGCACGACGAAACGCCCGTCGATCAGGACGTGCGGGACACCGGTCGGCAGCACGCGCGGCCGCTCGTACGTGGACCCGGCCGCGACCGTGTCCGGGTCGAAGAGGACGAGGTCGGCGCGGTATCCCACGCGGACCAGGCCCCGGTCGGGCAGCCGCAGGCGCGCCGCTGGGCGGCCGGCCAGGTGGGCCACGCACTCCTCCAGGGAGAGCAGGCCGAGTTCGCGGACGTAGTGCCCGAGGTAGTGGGGGAAGGTGCCGTAGGCGCGCGGGTGCGGTTTCGTGCCCTGGAGGATGCCGTCGGAGCCGCCGGTGTGGACCCGGTGACGCATGATCGCCCGGACGTTCTCCTCGTCCCCGACGTGCTGGAGGATCGTCGGCGCGAGCCGGTCGCCGAGCAGGAGCCCGCGGGCGGTCTCCCAGCCGTCCAGGCGCCTGCCGACGTACGGGCCGTAGGCGGGGTCGGCGGTGCCGGAGATCTCGATCGTCGACCAGTCGACGGGCACCCCGTGGCAGCCGTCGGAGCCCTCGACCTCCAGCGCGTGGCGGATCCGCCCGGCCTCGGTGTCGTCGCGCAGCCGGGCCAGTACTGCCTCCGGGCCGCCCTCGTTCGCCCAACCCGGCAGGAGCGCGACGAGGGTGGTGCAGCCGGGGGTGTACGGGTAGCTGTCGAGGGTGATGTCGGCGCCCTCGGCCAGCGCCGCGTCGAGCAGGGCGAGCAGCTCGCCGGCCCGGCCCCGGTTCTCGCCGAAGTTCATGGTGGCGTGCGCGAGGTGCAGGGCGCAGCCGGCCTCCCGGGCGAGGGCGACCATCTCGGCGTAGGCGGCCAGCGCGTCGTGGCCGTAACTGCGGTGGTGCGGGCAGTAGTAGCCGCCGTACCGGGCCACGACCCGGCACAGCTCGGTCAGTTCGGCCCCGGTGGCGTACATGCCGGGGGTGTAGGTGAGGCCGGAGGAGAGGCCGACGGCGCCCTGGGCCAGGCCGTCGGCGACGAGCTGCCGCATCCGGTCCAGCTCGGCCGCGGTCGCCGGGCGGTCGTCCCAGCCGAGGGCGTACGCGCGGACGGTGCCCTGGGGGACCAGGTAGGCGGCGTTGACCGCCACGCCCTGACCGCCGTGGGCCCCGTCCAGCCGGTCGAGGTACTCGCCGACCGTGCGCCAGTCGAAGTCGATGTCGTCGCCGGGGCCGTTCCAGCCGGCGATGGCGGCCCGCACCTCGCCGAGGGTGCGGTCGTCGGCGGGCGCGTACGACAGGCCGTCCTGGCCGAGGACTTCGAGGGTCACGCCCTGCGCGGCCTTCGCGCTGTGGTCCGGGTCGCGGAGCAGGGCGAGGTCGCTGTGGGCGTGCATGTCGACGAAGCCCGGGGCGAGGACGAGCCCGTGCGCGTCGAGGGTCCGGCGCCCGCCGCCCGGGAGCCTGCCGCCCGGGAGCCTGCCGATCTCGGCGATCCGGCCCTCGTGGACGCCGACGTCGGCGGTGTACGAGGGCCCGCCCGTGCCGTCGACGACGCGGGCCCCCCGGATGACCAGGTCCACCGGCCGGTGCCCAGTGCTGTGACCGGAAAGGTTCACCGGGTCACGGCACTAGAAGAAGGTGCGGACGTAGTCGGTGACGGTGCCGTCGGCCTGCACGACCGGGATCAGCGGCCACTTCTCGAAGATCGTGCAGGGGTGGGACATGCCGAGGGCCACCCAGTCGCCCACCTGAACGTCCTCGGCCGCATCGGTCTCCAGCCAGGCGTGCTGGTCGGACAGCTTCACCACGCGGACGCCGGTGGCGGGGCGCTCCGCGCCGGTGAGGGCGTCTCGGACCAGCTCGGCCTCGGGCAGTCCCAGGTCGTAGGCGATGTCGCGCTTGCCCGCGTTGACGAAGGCCTGGGTGGGGGAGGGACGGGAGACGACCTGGGTCCACAGCCGGAACGCCGGGCGCAGGCCGCCCTCCTCCGGGTGCCGGTTGAAGGGGGTCAGCCGGGTGTACCAGCCGTGGTCGTGGGAGACGTACGCGCCGGAGCGCAGCAGCTTGAGGACCGGGCGGGAGAGCTCCGGGAGCTCGGCGAACACGTCGGCGACCGCGTCGAACCAGGCCGAGCCGCCGGCGCTGACGACGATCTCGTCGAGGTCCGCGGGGAAGCGGCCCGCCTTGTCGAACTCGACGGCGAGCGCGGTGAGCCGGCGCAGGTAGGCGTGGACGGATTCGGGGTCCGCGCCGGGGACCTCGGCCTCGTAGCCGCCCATGCCGACCAGGCGCAGGGTGCCGGTCCGGGCGACGGCGTCGGCGACGGCGCGGCAGTCCTCGTCGCTGCGGGCCCCCGTACGGGCGCCCTCGCCGGCGCCGAGCTCGACGACGACGTCGATGCGGGCCGCCGGTGTGCGGCCCTGGAGGGCGCGGTCCATGAGCTCGACCCCGCGCACGGAGTCGACGTAGCAGACGAAGCGGAAGCCGGGGTCGGCGGCGAGCTCGTCGGCGACCCAGCGCAGGGCGGCGGGATCGACGAGCTCGTTGGCGAGGAAGATCCGCTGGATGCCGAAGGCGCGGTAGACGCGGGCCTGGTGGGGGACGGCGGCGGTGATGCCCCACGCGCCGTGCTCCAGCTGGCGGTCGAAGAGCTGGGGGGACATGCAGGTCTTGCCGTGCGGGGCGAAGGCCAGGTCATGGCGGGCGGCGTAGGCGCCGAGCGCGGCGAGGTTGTGCTCCAGCGCGTCCGCGTCGAGCGTCAGGACGGGGGTGGTGAAGCCGCCGGTGTACAGGTCACGGCGCTCGGCGGCGAGCCGGCCGACGGTGAGGCCGTGCGTCTGGGCGTCCGGGGGGAGGCCTTTGAACCGATGGTCGACCGGCTCGTCGGCGAGGTCCTTGACGGGGTCGCTGTCGCTGGCCATGCGGGGTGCCTCCCGGGGGTTGCGTGTGGTGCAACGGTCGTTGCGTATACCGCTGCACGCTGTCTAACATCCCGGGTGACGGTGGGTCAACGTTGCCCGGTGCGGCGCCGCTGCTGGGGCTCCGCCCCAGACCCCGCGCCTCAATCGCCGGCGGGGCTGGATGGTTCAGCCTCGCCGGCGATTGAGCAGGGGGCACCTCCCAGCGGTAGCTGGGGGAGGGTCCGGGCGGAGCCCGGGGCGCCGGCGGAGCCGGTGTGCGTTGTGACCGTGGGAGAGGGCGAGCGATGAGCCAGTCCGTCGAGAGGGCACTCGGCATCCTGCCCCTGCTCGCGCGAGGCCCGGCCTCGCTCGGCGACGTCGCCGACGAGCTCGGCGTGCACAAGAGCACCGCGCTGCGCCTCCTGCGCACCCTGCACGAGCGCGGCTTCGTCTACCGCCGCCCCGACGGCCGCTACCGTCTCGGCGCGCAGCTCTTCGCGCTCGCCGCCGAGGCCATCGAGAACCTGGACGTCCGGGAGATCGCGCACCCCCACCTCGTCGAGCTGAACCGGGCCACCGGGCACACCGTTCACCTCGCCCTCCACCAGGACGACGAGGTCGTGTACGTCGACAAGGTCGACAGCCGCTACCCGGTCCGCATGTACTCCCGCATCGGCAGGCCCGTGCCGCTCACGGTCGCCGCCGTCGCCAAGCTGCTCCTCGCCGACCTGCCCGAGGCCGAGCTCCGGGCCCTCGCCGGCCGGATCGAGTACCCGCGCTACACCGCCCGTTCGACCCCGGACGCGGCGGCCTTCCTGCGCGAGCTGGAGCTCGTACGGGAGCAGGGCTGGGCCACCGATCTCGGTGGGCACGAGGAGTCCATCAACTGCCTCGGGGCGCCCGTGCACGGGCCGGACGGGCGGGTCGTCGCCGCGCTGTCGGTGTCCGCGCCCGGTGTGGTCGTACCCGCCGAGGGGCTGCTCGAACTGCTGCCGCAGGTGCTGCGTACCGCCGAAGCCATCAGCCAGGACTATTCAGGAGTACAGGAGAGCACGTGAGCGAGAAGAACGTGACCGAGAAGAACGTGACCGAGAAGATCGCCATCACGCCCGGCACCCACACCACCCCGCCCGCGAAGTTCTCGCACGGCGTGCGGAAGGGGAACATCCTCCAGGTCGCCGGCCAGGTCGGCTTCCTTCCGCACGTCGACGGGCAGCCGCCCACCCCCGCCGGGCCGACCCTGCGCGAGCAGACCCTCCAGACGCTGGAGAACGTCCGGTCCGTGCTGGAGGCCGGCGGTGCGGGCTGGGACGACGTGATGATGATCCGCGTCTACCTCACCGACACCGGGCACTTCGCCGAGATGAACGGCATCTACAACGCCTATTTCGAGGAGCAGGGCCTGAAGGAGGCCTCTGCCGCCCGCACCACCGTGTACGTGGGCCTGCCGGCCGGGCTGCTCATCGAGATCGACGCCCTCGCCGTTCTCGGCTGAGTCAGGCCTGCAGACGGACGCGCGGGCGGGGCGCCCCCCTGGCGGTGGGGCGCCCCCTTTCACACGGTCAGCCGGTCACGGCGTCGCGCAGTACTGGGCTTCCTTGCCGATCGAGCGGTACATGCAGTCCGCGTTCTCCAGCAGCTGGAGCACCGCGTCCTTGTTGCGCGCGGTCTCGCGGTCGATGACCTCGTCCGGCGGGTAGAAGCCGCCGCCGCCGCTCTCCGGGTACATCTCGAAGGTGTAGGAGAAGATCTTCTGGTTGCCCCACAGCCAGTCGTCGATCGTCCCGTCCGTGATGTACAGGTCGCTCGACTGCTCCGGCGTGTAGCCGTTGCTCGCCGCCATGCTGGTGCCGATCTTCTTGTAGACGGCGAGGTCGTCGGCGGTCAGGCCCGGGGCGGTGTCGTTGTAGGTGTAGCCGAAGGGCCACAGGACGAGCTCGCTGTAGGTGTGGAAGTCGATGGCGGCCTTGATCTGCTGCTTGCCACCGATGACCCGGCTGCGGACGAAGTCCGCGACGACCTTCACCTCGGGCGCCGACTCGGCGGAGGCGCCCCGGTAGGTTTCGGAGCTCTTGCTGCTGCTGGAGCCGCCGCAGCAGCCGAACTTGTAGTTCCAGTTGCGGTTCTCGTCCGTGCCGACGTAGGAGGAGCCGGAGTTCGGCTGGCGGTTCTTGCGCCAGGAGCGGTAGGAGCCGGTGGCGATGTCGTACTCGCCGCCGTCCGGGTTGAGGTCCGGGACGATCCAGATCTCGCGGCCGTTGACGGCGCCCGTGACCCGGGAGTCGGTGCCGTACTTGGAGGTGAACTCCTTGAGCAGGTACAGGGCCATCTCGACGGTCAGGTGCTCACGGGCGTGCTGGTGGGCGGTGAAGAGCACCTCGGGCTCGGCCTCGTCCGTCGCGACGTTGTCGCTGATCTTGATGGCGAACATGTCGCGGCCTTGGTACGACTTTCCGATCACCCGCTTGCTCACGATCGCCGGGTACTGCGCGACGAGCTGGTTGATCTCCGCCGTCGCCTCGGCGTAGTTGTGGTACTTCGAGTCCGCCGAGGGGAAGTCCATCGGGCTCGCCGCGATGCCGGGCAGCGAGCGGTCCGGGGGTCCGGGCAGGGCGGTCAGCTTGTAGCCGAGCTCCTTGAGCTTCTTGGCCTGCATGGTGTCGGCGCTGACCACGACGGTGTGGTCGTCCACCTCGTCGATCGAGACGCCCGTACGGAGCAGGGCGGTGCGGTCGGCGGCGGTGGAGGGGCCGTGGATCCGGTACTGGACGATCGCCTCGTCCTGGGTGGCGGTCGAAGGGGCGGGCGGAGGGGAAGCCGTCGCGCTCATGCCGTAGGCGGGTGCGCCCAGCGCGAGCGCCAGCAGGGCCGCCGTGAGGGCGGCCCTCCGGCGGGTATGGAGCCGCATGCGTTCTCCTGGGTCGGGAGTGTGGGGGTAGCCGTGCGGACGCGCACAGCGTGCTCTCGTGGCATGTCCCGGTCAAGGACACGCGGTGCAGGCCGTACCGATCCGGCCACCCCCACACGTACCGCCTACGGGAGCCCGTGGACCTTGGGACCCACCGAGTTCGACCAAGCACTACCCGCCTTGGCGTCCCAGTTGGTCGACCAGGTCATCGCGCCGCGCAGCCCCGGGTAGGTCTTCGACGGCTTGAAGGAGCCGCAGTTCGTTCCCCTGGTCAGGCAGTCCAGGGCGTTGTTGACGATCGTCGGGGACACGTAGCCGCTGCCCGCGCCGCTGGGCGAGGCCGGGACGCCGATTCCCACCTGTGAGGGGTCGAGGCCGCCCTCCAGCTGGATGCAGGCGAGCGCGGTGAGGAAGTCCACCGAGCCCTGGGAGTAGACCTTGCCGTCGCAGCCGTTCATCGAGCCGCTGTTGTAGTACTGCATGTTGACGACGGTGAGGATGTCCTTGATGTTCAGCGCCGTCCTGAAGTAGCCGCCCTGCGTGGACTGCATGTCGATCGTCTGCGGGGCCATGGTGATGACGAGCGAGGAGCCGGCCTTCGACGACAGCGAGCGCAGGGCCTGCGTCATGTAGGTGGGGTTCAGGCCGTTCTCGAGGTCGATGTCGATCCCGGTGAACCCGTACTCCTGCATCAGGGCGTACGCGGAGTTCGCGAGGTTGTTCGCCGAGGTCGAGTCGTTGACCGTGATGGTCCCCTTCTCGCCGCCGACGGAGAGGATGACCGACTTGCCGGCCGCCTTCTTCGCGGCGATGTCGGCCTTGAACTGGGCGACCGTGTAGCCGCCGAGGCCGGCCGAGTCGAGGTTGAAGGTGATGGCGCCGGGCGTGGTGGTGGCGTCCGCGAAGGAGACGGCGATGATGTCGTACTGCGCCGAGACGTCGGAGATCTTCTGGACCGTCGCGCCGTTGTTGAAGTTCTGCCAGTAGCCGGTCAGGGCGTGCCTGGGGACGCCCGGGCCGGGGCCCGGACCCGGGTCGGTGCCGGTGGTGGTGCCGGTCACCGGGGCGGACTTCGGGCCCTCGCCCGCCGCGTTGTACGCGCTCACCTGGAAGGAGTACGAGGTCGAGGCCGCGAGCCCGGTGATCTGGGTGGAGGCGGCGCCGCCGGTCACGGCCTTGACGCGGACGCCGTCCTGATACACGTAGTAGCCGGTGGCCGAGCCGACCGCGTTCCACGAAAGGGTGAGGGCGTTCGCGCTCTGGCCGGAAACGGCCGCCCCGGCCGGGGCGCCGGGGACCGAAGGGCCGGGGTCGGTGCCGCCCCCGCCGTCCGGGCCGAAGACGCTGAACTCGTCGACGACGTAGGCCGGCTGGCCGTACCAGCCGTGCGTGTAGACGGTGACCTGGGTGGTGCCGGGGCCGGTGGTGAAGGTGGTGGAGAGCTTCTGCCAGCCGGCGCCCGACCCGGGCGTCCAGGTGGAGACGTCCTGGGTGCCGGTCCCGGTCGCGCCGAGGTAGACGTAGCTGCCCTGGACCTGTGTGCTCAGCGTGTACGTCGAGTTCGGCTTGACCGTGACGGTCTGGCTGCAGCGGGCGTTGTCCTGGCCCGCCGGGGTGGCCTTCAGGGCGCCGGATCCGGCGTAGACGGGCGAGGAGACGGAGGTGCCGGTTCCGCCGGTGCAGGACCAGTTGGCGAGACCCGACTCGAAGCCGCCGTTGCGGGCCACGTTCACGTCGGCGGCCTGTGCGGTACCGGCGGCGAGGGCGGACAGGGCGCCCGCCGCCAGGGTGACGGCGATGGGGAGGGCGAGGGAGCGTATGCGGTTCACGTGGGCTCCGGTGGGGGGAGGAAGAGAGGTGTGGGGAGAGGCGGACCGAGTGGGGTGGGTCCGACTCAAGGCGTTGGCTGCCAAGTTGGTCCAGACCAATCCCCGTGTCAAGAGTCTTCGCGATGTGGCTTGAAATGGCCCGCTATGCGATCCCTGTTGTCCGGGTTTCCGCCACCTGTGACATGTGCTGGTAGCACGGGAATCTTCAAGGCCCTGCCCCGCCAGGGGTGACGCGGATATGGTGCTGGAGCAAGGGGGGAGCGGGTCGATCGGATGCGGTCGCGCAGTGCGGGCGCGGACGCGAAAAATCCGTGCCGAATCCGCGTCGAGCCCGCGTCAGGTCCGTGCCGAGCGCACGTCAGGCACGTGTAAGTGCCCGCGACGTACAGGGCGTACAGGGGTGTACGTGGGGGAACGGGGGAATGCGCGTGCCGACCGCCATCGCTGTCACCAGCGCCGATCTGGTACTTCCGGCCCCTGACCGGCATACGCCCGGGGCCGCCTTACTGCACCCGCCCGAGCAGCTCGACCTGGAGTCCGCGCTCGCCGAGACGGGCGCCCTGCTGGAGCGGCACGGCCACCTCGTGGCCCTCGTACCGCCCTGGCTCCCGCGCTCCACCGTCCAGCGCCTGCACACCGTACGCGCCATCCTGGAAACCGACCGGATCGCGCTCCTCGGCATCGATCTGCCGCCGCTGGGAACGGCCCTGCTGGTACGTCAGCTGCGCCAGCTCAGCGTCTGCGACTTCAGCCCCGGAATCATCGCCTCCGCGGCCCGGCTGCTGTCCCACTACATCTACGCGGGCGCCCTGCTGGGCTCGGTCGCCAGACTCGACCGGGTCCGGGTCCCGGTCGGACTGGGGGCGCACGCCAGATCCTGGTCGCCGAGCGCGCAGTTCGCCGTCATGGCCCACCCGAAACCGCACCTCGCGAAACTGAGCGGCGGCGGATCCCAGGGCGGCGCCCATGGCCCCCGCGGCGCGGCCCTGCCGGCCGGCCCCGAGTTCGCCACGCACCTCATCTTCGCCCGCGGCCAGCTCACCTCCGACTGGGTCACGGCCGAACTGGCCCCCGCCTGGCAGGTCCAGGGCGTCCTGGAGAACCCGCTGCCCGCCGCGTCCCCCGGCTGGTGGGGGACCCCGAAACTCGTCGAGTTCGCCGCCGGCATCCCGGACCTGTCCGTGCTCTACCAGCTCGTCGCCTCGGTCCGCCGGGAGGAGTGCCGCTGGTGCGGCCTCGAACTCATCGGCGACCGCTGCGGCTTCTGCGCGGCACCGCTCACCGCACCGCCGCCGCCCGCGAGCACCGCCCGTTCCAGACCCTGATCACTCGAACGCACGAATGAATGAAGAACGGCGAGGTAGGTAAGGCCCATGAACTCACGCCAGCGCCGCGGCGTCATCCTGCTGCTCCTGTCGGTCCTGTGCGCCCTGGGGGCCTTCGCCGGAGTCCTCGTGGTGATCGGCGACGTCAACTCCAAGGTCGGCGCCGAGGTCGTCGCGTACCGGGCCAAGGGCGACATAGCCCCGTACAGCCCGCTGGCGGCCGGGCAGTTCGAGGAGGTCAGGATCCCCAAGCGGTGGCTCTCCGGCACCGCCGTCACGGACCTCGGCGCGCTCAAGGACAAGATCGCCCTCACCACGCTGAAGAAGGGCTCGCTGCTCCAGGCGGACATGTTCGTCGACCGGCCGCAGCTGCAGCCCGGTGAGCAGGAGATCGCCATCATGATCGACGCGGCCACGGGCGTGGCCGGGAAGATCACCTCCGGCGCCAAGGTCAACATCCTCGCCACCTTCAAGGGCGCCAAGGACACCGACCCCTCGCGCTCGGTGATCATCGTCGCCAACGCCCGGGTCCTGGGCGTCGGCAAGCTCACCGCCCTGGACAAGGACAGCGACCGCAAGGGCCCCGCCGAGGCCGTCCCGATCACCTTCGCCCTGAGCACCAAGGACACCCAGCGCGTCGCGTACGCCGAGTCCTTCGCGGAGCACGTACGCCTGGCCCTCGTGGCCCCCGGCACCGACTCGGCGCCCACCCCGGGCGACCGCACGTACACCCTCGACGGGGACAGGTGAGGCCCGGATGACCACCCGAATCCTCCCCGCGGTCGGCGACCCGGACGCCGCGCGCGCCATCGTGACCCTGCTCAGCCAGCTCCCGGCCGCCGAGCCGGCCGTCCCCGTCCCCGACGCGACCACGCTCCTGGACACCCTCGCCCGCCTCGCCGCCGAGTCCATCGACGAACTCCCCGAGGTCGTCCTCGTCCACGAGCGGATCGGCCCGGTGCCCGCCCTGGAGCTCATCCGGGAGGTCGCCCTGCGCTTCCCGGCGGTGGGCGTCGTCCTGGTCTCCTCGGACGCCGGCCCGGGGCTCTTCTCCGCCGCCATGGACTCGGGCGCGCGCGGCCTGATCGGCCTCCCGCTCTCCTACGAGGAACTCGCCGCCCGCGTCCAGGCCGCCGCCCAGTGGTCCGTGGGCGTACGCCGCCACCTGGGCGGGGGCGCCGCCGCCGACGTGTTCACGGGACCGGGCGGCCGGGTGGTCACCGTCACAGGAGCCAAGGGCGGCGTGGGCACCACCTTCACCGCCGTGCAGTTCGCGCTGGCCGCGGCCGCCTCGGGACGGCGTACCGCACTGGTGGACCTGGACCTCCAGGCCGGCGACGTGGGCTCGTACCTCGACGTGCAGTTCCGGCGCTCCATCGCCGACCTCGCCGGGATCCAGGACATCTCCCCGCGGGTCCTCCAGGACGCCGTCTACGACGACGCCTCGGGCCTCGCGCTGCTCCTCGCCCCGGCGGACGGGGAACGCGGCGAGGAGGTCGACGACCGGGCCGCCCGGCACATCGTCGGAGCCCTGCGCAGCCGCTACGAACTCGTCGTCGTCGACTGCGGCACCCAGGTCACCGGGGCCAACGCGGCGGCCGTGGAGATGGCGGACGTGGCGGTGCTGGTCACCACCCCGGACGTGGTCGCCGTGCGGGCGGCCAAGCGCATGGTCCGGATGTGGGAACGGCTCCAGGTGCGCAAGGCGGAGGACACCGCGATGGTCGTCAACCGCTGGAGCAAGCACACCGAGATCCAGCCCGCCCTGATCGAGAAGATCACCAAGACCCGCGCCACCCGCACCCCGGTCCCGGCCGCGTTCAAGGAACTCCAGGCCGTGGTCGACGCGGGCCGCGTCCAGGACCTCGACAACCGCTCGACGGTCAAACAGGCCCTGTGGACCCTGGCCGGCGAACTCGGCCTCCTGTCGACCCCGGACACCGCCCCGTCCGCCGCCACCGCCCCGGGCGCCTCGCTCGCGGTCCGCGCGACGGGCCCGGTGGCCCGCCTGCGCCGCGGCCGGGAGGGCTGACGCATGCCCGCCCGCAGACCGGGGCGCGGGGACCGGGGCCAGGTGGCGATCGAGTTCGTGGGCACGGTGCCGCTGATCCTGCTGCTCGTGGCGGCGGTGTGGGAGTGCGTACTGATCGGCTACGCCTTCTCGCTGGCGGGCAACGCGGCGGACGAGGCGGCGCGGGCGGGGGCGGTGCACGGGGATGCCGCCTGTAGGGAGGCGGCGCGGGAACACATCGGGGAGGCGTGGTACATGCCGCCTGCCGAATGCGGCAAGTCGGGCGACATCTACAAGGCGAAGGTCACCCTGGGCATTCCGGTCTTCTTCCCGGGCCTCGACTTCGGCCAGATCCACGGCACCGGCGGCGCCGCGTTGGAGAAGGAGGCCGAGTGACATGAGGCGGCGCATCCGTTCCGACCAGGGCCAAGTGGCCCTGGAGTACATCGGCTTCGTGCCGATCCTGCTGTTCGTCGCCCTCTGCGGGATCCAGCTGGGCTGGGTGGGGTACGTCCACGAACAGGCCGACACGGCGGCGCGTACGGCGGCGCGGGTGGAGGCCCAGCACCGGGGCCGGGGGGTGGCCGCCGGATACGCCGCAATCCGCGAGGGGCTCCCGGCGACCGTCCATGTGGACTCAGGAGGCGACGCGGTGACGGCGACCGTGACCATCCGGATCAACTCGATCATTCCCGGGCTGGATCCCGAACCGGCCAAGGCGACGGCCATCATGCCCAACGACGACCCGAAGGTGACCGGACCATGAGCCTGCGTTCCCGGGTCAACACCCCCGACGACCGGCACAGCCCGCGCGAGGACGGCCGGCTCGTCTCCTCCTACCGCGCCAAGCTGCTGGAGGAGATCGACCTCGCCGAGATGTCCGCGCTCGCACCCGCCGAGCGCCGGGCACGCCTGGAGCGCGTACTCGGCCACATCATCAGCCGGGAAGGGCCCGTCCTCTCCACGGTCGAGCGCGCCCAGCTGATCCGCCGCGTCGTCGACGAGGCCCTCGGGCTCGGCGTGCTCGAACCGCTCCTCGAAGACGCCTCGATCTCCGAAATCATGGTCAACGGCCCCGACCACATCTACGTGGAACGCGCCGGCCGGGTCGAACAGCTCCCCATCCGCTTCGCCTCGCACGAGCAGCTGATGCAGACCATCGAGCGCATCGTCTCCACCGTCAACCGGCGGGTGGACGAGGCCAATCCGATGGTCGACGCCCGCCTCCCCAGCGGCGAGCGCGTCAACGTCATCATCCCGCCGCTCTCCCTGACCGGCGCCACCCTCACCATCCGCCGCTTCCCGCGCGCCTTCACCCTGCACGAGATGATCGCCCTCGGCTCGCTCGACGAGCAGATGCTCCTCCTGCTCTCCGGCCTGGTCGCGGCGAAGATGAACGTGATCGTCTCCGGAGCCACCGGCACCGGCAAGACCACCCTCCTCAACGCCCTCTCCGGCCTGATCCCGGAGGGCGAACGCATCATCACCATCGAGGACTCGGCCGAACTCCAGCTCCAGCAGGCCCACGTCATCCGCCTCGAATCCCGCCCCGCGAACGTGGAGGGCAAGGGCCAGATCACCATCCGCGACCTGGTCCGCAACTCCCTGCGCATGCGCCCCGACCGCATCATCGTCGGCGAGGTCCGCGGCGGCGAGACCCTCGACATGCTCCAGGCGATGTCCACCGGCCACGACGGCTCCCTGGCCACCGTCCACGCCAATAGCTCCTCGGACGCCCTGATGCGCCTGCAGACCCTCGCCTCCATGTCGGAGGTCGAGATCCCCTTCGAGGCCCTGCAGGACCAGATCAACAGTGCGGTGAACGTCATCGTCCAGCTCACCCGCTTCGGCGACGGCTCGCGCCGCATCACCGAGATCTCCGTCCTCGAATCGCACGGCCGCGAGCCCTTCCGGATCACCACGGTCTGCCGCTTCGGGGCCCAGCCGATGGGGGCGGACGGGCGCGTCCGCGGCTACTTCGAGTACTACCCGCTGCCCCGCCGGATCGCCGAACGCCTCTACATGAACAATCAGCCCATCCCGCAGGCCTTCGGCGTCGCACCGGAAGACCCCCTGACCGCCCGCATCACCCGGACCGCCCTGTGAACCCACTGATCCTCGCCACCCTCGGCGCCACACTGCTCACCTGCGTCCTGGTCGTCGCCGGCCTCCAGGCGTACATGGCCGGCCGCGCCCAGCGCGCCGCCCTCATCGAGCGCCTCTCGGCGAGTGGTGCCCCGGAGCCCGTCGGCCGGCGCCGCCGCTTCCCAGGGGTGGACCGGCGACTGCGGAAGACGAAGCCGGGCCGCCGCATCGAGACCAAGCTGGCGACCACCGGCCTGGACCTCACCCCCGGCGAGTTCTTCGTCTACATGCTGGGTTCGATCGCGGGGGTCTGGCTGATCGCCTCCTCCCTCCTCGCACCGTTCTTCGGCCCGGTGGCGGGCGCCATCGGCATCTGGGCGGCGAACGCCTTCCTCAACTGGCAGCGGGCGCGGCGTACGGAACGGTTCATCAACCAGCTCCCCGACCTGGCCCGCATCCTCGCCAACGCCACCCAGGCCGGGCTGGCGCTGCGTACGGCCATCGGCCTCGCCGCCGAGGAGCTGGAGGCACCGGCCGGCGAGGAACTGGCACGCGTCGCCGACCGCCTCGCCGTCGGCCACTCGATCGACGACTCCCTCGGCGAACTCACCGAGCGCCTGCCGTCCCGGGAACTGGTCGTCCTGGTCTCCACGCTCGTCCTGTCCGCCCGCGCGGGCGGGGCGATCGTGGACAGCCTGCGCAACCTCACGGTGACGCTGGAGCAGCGCAAGGAGACCCGCAGGGAGATCCGTACCCAGCTGTCCCAGGTGACGGTGACGGCGTACCTCGTCCCCGCGATCGGCCTCGGGTCCCTGCTGCTGGTCGACCTGATGATGCCGGGCGCGCTGGACCGGATGACGGGCGCGCTCATCGGCCAGACGGCCGTGCTCATCTCCCTCGGCCTCTTCGCCCTGGGGTTCATCCTCATCCGCCGCCTGTCGAAGATCGACGTGTGAGGGGGCGGACGGGACGATGATCGGACTCCTTCTCGCACTGGCCGTGGCCCTGTCGGTCCTCGGCGCGTTCCACGGCATCCGCCTCTACCGCGCGGACGTGAAGCTGCCCACGGACCTCGCGCTCGCCCTGGAGGTCGGTGCCACCCGTACGACGGCGGTCGGCTCCCTGGTGGACCGGATGGGCATCCGCTGGGCCCCGGCGGTGCTGCGCCTGATGGGGCCGGCGCGGGTGGCCCGCAAGCGCCGCCAGATCGACATGGCGGGCAACCCGGCCGGCCTCACGATCGACCGCTACGCGGCCCGGCGGGCGGTGTACGGGGCTCTGGGCGCCCTCGGCGCCTTCTCGATGCTGATCAACGGTCAGCTGGTCGCCGCACTCCTCATGGTGGCCTTCGGACTGTTCTGGATCGAGGCCGGCCTGTGGTCGGCGATCCGGGTCCGCCGGGACCACATCGAGCGGACCCTGCCGGACTTCCTGGACGTACTCGCGGTCGTCGTCAGCGCCGGGCTGGGCTTCCGGCAGGCGCTGGAGCGGGTGGCGGACAAGTACGAAGGCCCCTGGGCCGACGAAATCCGCATCACACTGCAGCAGATGAACATGGGCGTCAGCCGCCGCCAGGCCTTCGACGAACTGCGCCGCCGCAATGACAGCGAACAGGTCGCGCAGTTCGTGACGGCGCTGCAGCAGGGCGAGGAGCTCGGCTCGCCGATCGTCGAGACCCTGATCGCGATCGCCGAGGACATGCGCCGCACGGACGCCCAGAACGCCCGCCGCCGCGCGGCCCGGGCCGTCCCCAAGGCGACGTTCGCCGTGACCATGTTCATGCTGCCCGGCACGCTGATCCTGCTCGTCTGCGGTTTCGTGTACGGCGCGAACGTCGACTTCGACGCGCTGTTCGGGGGTGGCTGAGCCATGGCCCGGCTGAGCGTGCTCATCGCCGACGGCAACCCGGTCATCCGGGCGGGCCTGGCGGCCATCCTGCGCACGGCGGAGGACCTCGACGTCATAGCCCAGGCGGCGGACGGCCGCGAAGCCCTGAGCCTGACCCGCCGGCACGCCCCGGACGTGATCCTGCTGGACGTCCGGATGCCGGGCGTGGACGGGATCTCCGCGCTGCCGCACCTGGTGCGGCTGGCTCCCGTACTGATGCTGACGTACAGCAGGGAAGCCGAAATCATCTGCGAGGCCCTGTCGCTGGGTGCGGGCGGCTACCTCGTACACGGCGAGTTCACGACGGACGACCTGCTGAGGGCGGTACGCGACGTCCCGCTGGGCCGCCCCCACTTCACCCCGACGGCGGCGAGCGCACTGCTCGCGGAGCTTCGGGCCTCTTCGCATCCGCAACGAGTTGTGGCACAGTCTTCTGAGCGGATGCACAACTCTGTTGTCTTCGGGCTGAGTTCCCGGGAGGTGGAGATCATGGATCTGATCGCGTCCGGGATGAGCAACCAGCGGATCGCGGCGGCCTGCTTCATCAGCGAGAAGACGGTCAAGAACCACATCAACCGCATCTTCGCGAAGCTCCAGAGCGCCACGCGCAGCGAGGCGATAGCCCGCTGGCTGGGAACCGCCCGTCCAGGAGTGACCGGTCATGGGTAGACAGAGTGCGCAGTGGGTCCGTAATTGGGCCCCGGGACCCTTGGTGACGACTGGTGACTCGCCGTACCGTCCGCAGATCGACACCGGTACCGGCCCGGGAGGGAACCCCCATGTCACAGAACACGCTGCTGAAGGCCGCCGTGGAGGCACGGATCAGGGTGAACGGCTGGGCGGACACGGCCACGACGAGGCTCCGCAAGCGCCACGCGAACCTCGACCGCGGCCAGACCGCCTTCGAATACCTGGGCATCATCCTGGTGGTTGTGGTGATCATCGGCGCGATCGTCGGTACGGGTATCGGTACGGCGATCACGGACAGGATCGCGGCAGCGGTCCAAGCCGTCACGGCCGGCGGCGGAGGGAAATGACCTCAGGTCGCCGCAGCGACCGAGGGCAGGCGTTTCCCATCTACATTGTGGTGATTGCGGGTCTGCTCTTTGCCGCGCTCGCGTTCTTTGTCGTCGGTCGAGCCGCCATCACTCGAAGTGACGCTCAGGGTGCTGCGGATGCTGCGGCCCTGGCAGCTGGGCGGGAAGCCAGAGACGCTGTGCTGCTCAATCTCGATCTTGCCGCGCTGAAGCCTGCGGACTGGGAGAAGATCGTTGATGGGGAACTCTTCAAACGCGACGAGGCTTGCGCGGCTGCAGACGCATTTGCGGCGAAGAATGACGGAAAAGTAACACTGTGTGATCCCGCCCCTCCGCGATTTACCGTCTCTGTGGAGACGAATGCGACAGTCGGTGATTCGGTGATTCCTGAGACGGGCAGTCGGCATGGAACCGCCACCGCCACCGCCTTGGTGCAGGCGAAGTGTTCCCTGAGCGCGGCCCCCACTCCTAGCCCCACTCTCACAGCGCCGGCTGAGGGTAGCTCGCCCGCTCCCACGCCTCCTCCGTCGACGGTGGCTTTCACTTGTGGCGGAGAGCTGGTCAAGCTCGATCCGCTGAAGCCGGGATCGCTGAGTGCATTGACCCGAAAGCTGTTCAGCGTGCGACTCGTCGGCTGACAGGAACGAGAGACAAGGAAGAGTTCATAGATGAGCATTCGGCGCATGGTGAAGGTCCGTGGGGGAGTGGCTGTTGCAGGTGCGGCGGTCATGGCCCTCACGCTGGCCGGGTGCGGTGGAGACGGCGCCAAGGAGCCGAAGGCCGACGAGAAGGCGTCCACTGCACAGCCGCAGGGTGGCAGCTCGAACAAGTCGGCGACCCCCAAGGGGAGCCCAAGTCCCCAGCCGACCGAGGTACTCGCTACGGCGAACGGTGATCCCGGCATTGTTCTCACGATCAACTCGGCTGTACGTGATCCTGATGGCTTTGTCACTGTCAGCGGAGAGATCAAGAATGGCGGAAGCGGGGTCTTCACTAAGGTCACGGCCTGGCGTGGTGACGAGAAAGGCGCCAGCGGTGCGTCCGTTGCGGGCGCGACCTTGATCGACAAGGTCGGCAAGAAGCGGTATTACGTGCTTCGGGACAGCGAGAATTGCCTCTGCACGACAGGAATCACCCGAATCGATGCCGGTACATCAATCCCCTTCTTCGTGCAGTTCCCCGCACCGCCTGCCAGTTCCACCGAGGTCGACTTCACGCTACCCACCTTCGCCACGGCAACTATCAGGATCTCCGGGTGACGCCATGATTGCAGTGACCTATCGTCATCGTGTAGCCGCTGCGACTGCCGCCGTCGGCCTTGTCGTTGCTGGAGGGCACTTCATCGGCGCGAGTGCCGCGTATGCCGACGACGTCAAACCATCAGTCCCCCCCGGCACCGAGCCATCCGCCTCCGCGCCCGTGCAGATCGACTCCAACGCGCCCGGGCTGAAGATCCCGCAGGGTGGGACGCTCGCGCCGGTCAAGGTGCTGGACATCGCCGAGGTCGTCGAAGACCTCGGTGGGGAGCAGCGGCGGCAGGAGACCAATCAGACCGTCATGATGGCGCTGCAGTCGGAGGTGTTGTTCCCGGAGAACAGCGCCGTGTTCAACGCGCAGGCCGCAGCCCGGATCCAGGCCATCGCCAACGAGATCAACACGCAGAAAGCGACCCGCATCCGCGTCTTCGGGTTCACCGACGACCAGGGCAGTTACGAGCACGGCAAGGAGCTGTCCAAGCAGCGCGCTGATGCCGTGCAGGCCGAGCTGGCCAAGACCGTCACCAATCCCAGCGTCGTCTTCGACGTCCGTGGCTACAGCGAGGACTACCCGATCGCCGACAACAGCACGGAGGAAGGCCGCAAGAAGAACCGCCGCGTCGAGATCACCTTCCCCCGCAGCACGGGCGGTGGCTAAGGGGCCGGCGGCTTCCCGATGTCCCCCTCGATCGCGGCCCAGAGGTAGATCCGCGTGGCGCCGGGCTGGAACTCGTGCGCGTAGATCTTCGCGCAGAGACCCAGGGCCTTGCTCTCGGGCGTCTGCGCGTCACCGTGACAGACGGACCGGTGACGCATTCCCTCGGTGAAGGTCTCGGGCTCGGGGAGTCCGAGGTGGGTGAAGCCGTCGCTGCGGGTGTACCCCGGAGCCTTCGGATCAAGGTTGGGGAGCATCTTCTTACCCGGCGGCACCAGCGGCTGCAGGAAGCTGTCGGCCTCAGCCGTCGTCACCGTGAAGGAGAGCAGCCCGACGTCGTACTGCGAGCTGGTCTTGAACCCGGCCCGGCGGTCCGTGGCCGCCTGTGGCACCTGGAACCCCATCACCCCGGCCATCCACTCGGGTGTGGCGTTCTCCTCCCAGCAGCACTTCGTGTCGTGCTCCATCAGACGCTGCCAGGTGATCATGCCCAGTACGAGCAGGACGGCATACCCGAGGCCGCACAGCCCGGCGAACACACCCGCACCTACGGCGAGACGTCGCCTCCAGGACCATGTCTGCTTCCGGGGCCCGACCTGGGCAAGGGAATCGTTCATCGTCCGAGTTCTCCTTCCCCGTCCCGCGCATGGCGACCTGGATCGCTGCGCTCACCTGTCCGCCCGGGGTCGCCGGGTCCGGGCACATCTGATCCGCTTGCCTGCAGCTCGTAGTGCTTGACCGAACTGCTTCCCGCCATGTTGAACTCCTGGGCCAGGCCGACCTTGTGCTGTTGGCCCATCTCGCCATCGGGAATGTGGATCGGGCCGACGTCGACGCCCTTGCCCTCGTCCCAGTTGTACCGGTCCCAGACGTTGACCTGGTAGTCCAGGCCGACCACCGGCTGTCCGTCGGCCCCTGATGTGACGGTCACCACACCCGTCACGTTCGACCGGGCGGAGCCGACCGCGTAGAACCAGTTCGGATCCGTCTCCTTGGTGAAGGAGTAGTCCTCGCCGCTCGGTGTCTCGACCGGTATCGCGACGGGGCGCCCGCCGTTCCTCTGGGACTCTGCCAGAGACGGTCCGTATCGCCACGGACGGCCGTTCGGTGCCGTGGATCGCGCGGGGCGGGTCGTGGGGGCCGCGGCCTGGTGAGGCCGGGCCGGGCTCAGTCGGCCAGCAGGTGGTCGGCCTTGCCCGCCTTGATGTCCCGGATCAGCTGGCGGAGGGCGTCGGCGGTGTCGGTGAGGTAAGTGGCTTCCGCGCCCGCGACGGCGATGTAGCTGTTGCCGTCCCCGTCCACCCCTATTCGGTAGCAGTTGTTTCCTTCCCCGCAGTACGGGTCTTCCCAGGTGACGTCGGCCATATGTGGCTCCTCAAAGGTCGCGGGCGATCGTGTGGATGAAGTCGCGGGACGCGTCCTCGGACAGCGCGTGCTGGTCCATCCAACGGAGATGGGAACGGTACTTCGCGAGCTGTGACGCGTCGTGGGTGAAATCCGGGCCGTGCGCCGAGTCCAGCTGCACCGTGTCGAGCAGGCGCACGGGGCCCTCGGCGTAGAGCATCGCGTGGCCGGCGCCGGGGAAGGCCCCAGCCTCTACGGACAGCACGCGCAGCGTGATGTTGTCCCGCTCCGACACCGTGCACAGGTGTTCCAGCTGCTCCCGGGTGGCCCGGCGGCCGCCGAACTGCATACGCAGGGCGGCCTCGTGTACGTACCCCGTGTACGGCCGGGCGCCGTCGCCTTCGAGTACCTGCTGCCGCTGCATGCGGTGGGCCACCCGCAGTTCGACCTCGGACGCAGGGAGCGCCGGGATCACGGAGCCGAACACGGCTCGGGCGTAGGCGCCTTGGTGCAGCAGCCCTGGAAGGTGCACCGTCTGTACGGTGTGCAGGCGCGTGGCGTGCCATTCCAGCTCGGAGACGTCCAGCAGCCCGGCCGGGATCGTTCCCCGGTAGGCCTCCCACCAACCGCGTTCCGGCGGATGCGCCAGAGCGGCCAGGCCGGCGACGTACACCTCGTCCGTCATGCCGCAGTGGCTCGCGAGGGTGTGCAGCCGCTCCGTGCTGACGGCCCGTAGGCCTTGTTCGATCGCGGACAGCTGTGAGCGGCTGACGTTGAGCACCCCGGCGGCCGACTCGGCGGAGACGTCTGCCGCGGCGCGCATGCGGCGCAACTCCGAGCCCACACGCCGCTGTCGTGCCGTCGGGGAAGTCCTGGCTGTCATGCCTGCAGTCTGCCGGTTGCGGTGCCACCTGACGAAGGTCCGGCAATTTTCGCGACTAGGGGTGCAATTGTGCCCGCATCGCCTACATTAAGTGATGCACCGCTCACGCAACGGGAGTTGAAGTGCATCGCCGCAGCATGCCTCGGGCCTCGGCGACGAGCCACGCTCCCAGGCCCCGCGTCAGCCATCCGTGCGCGTCGAACTCGCCGTAGTCACCTCCGACCTCAGGGAGTCCGCGATGTCCACCCACCCCTTCATCGTCTGTCCGGTGTCCCCGCCCGAGCCCGCCGGGGACGGGCCGCCCGCGCTCGACACGCTCACGTGCAGCCTCACCGTGCCCGGGTCCGCACAGCGCCCAGATCGCGCGGGCCGCCGTAGGGTCCGTCCTGCACGCGTACCGGCTCGATCCGCTGGTGCCCGCCGCCGGGCAAGTCACCGGGGAACTGGTCGCCGCCGCCTGGATGTTGGATCCGGGGCGGAGTCTCTACCTGTCCGTCCGCTATCGGGACGAATCGCTCCGGCTGACCGTCTACGACGGCCACGCGCCCCATGCCCACCCTCGCCTCGCCGCCCACTGCGAGGCCCGGCGGCGGACGGCGCTGCAGCTCATGGGTGCGGTGGTCCGGGAGTGCGGCGGGGCCTGGGGTTTCGGGGAGTCCCGCGAGCCCGGCGGCGGTACCCGGACCTGGGCGAGCTTGCCGAGGTCCGGGACCGCTGCGTACCTCGCCGGCTGACCGGCACGGGGTGCGCATCAAGAGGCAGTCAAGAAGATCCGCCGGCCCCCGGTCGTGGGTGCGGGTGGGTCCGACTAGCCGGTCGGACTACGGGGGTTGCCGCGCCGGAGGCGGCCGCGGGAGGCCTCCACGATCGTTCCGAGGACGAGCGACTGGGCCAGTACGCAGAGGACGAGTTCGGTGATGAAGAGCCACGCCGCGGGTTGGCCATCCCCGGGGGCCGTGCCATGGGCCAGTCCCACGAGGAGGAACAGCGGGAACGCGCACAGGGCGGGCAGCACCCATACGAAGCCGGGGTCCTGGGCGAACAGCGTGACGGCCGTCGCGAAGGCCACGGCGACGCCGACGAGGCCCAGGTAGATCAGCGAAGCGGGGTTGGCGAAGGTCAGGCGGACGAGCGTGCGAGCGGTCATGGATTCCCCCAGGCTGTGTGGACTCCCTCCATGATCGGAAGTACGTGGGGGCTTGTCGTGAGTACCCCTACCCAGAACGGTGCGCACGGTCCGGCCCCTCCCCTGTCGGGGCCGGACAGCGGCAGCTCCGGTGCGCGGGATCAGCCGAACTGGCCCGGCTGGTAGTCGCCCGCCGGCTGCTGGACGATGACGTTCATCCGGTTGTACGCGTTGATCAGTGCGATGAGGGTGACCAGTGCGGCCAGCTGGTCCTCGTCGTAGTACTTGGCGGCGTCGGCCCAGGCCTCGTCCGTGACGCCGCCGGCCGCGTCGGCGATGCGGGTGCCCTGCTCGGCCAGTTCCAGGGCCGCCCGCTCGGCGTCGGTGAACACCTTCGCCTCGCGCCAGGCCGCGACCAGGTTCAGCCGTACCGGGTCCTCCCCGGCGTGCGAGGCGTCCTTGAAGTGCATGTCGGTGCAGAACCCGCAGCCGTTGATCTGGCTGGCCCGGAGCTTCACGAGTTCCTGCGTGGCGTGCGGCAGGGTCGAGTCCGAGATGACCTTGCCCGCGGAGTTGATGTACCGGGCGAACTTGGTCGCGACCGCGTTGCCGTAGAAGTTGAGGCGCGCTTCCATCGTGATCTCCTTGCTGTGTCGACCGTTACACAGCTCTGACGGAAAACGCGGCCCGGATGTGACAGCCCTACGGGACGAGGTGACGTGACCTGCGTCACTCCCCCATGAGGAGCTCCGCGATCTCCCGGGCCCGGCGGGCCGGCTCCGGGCCGGGAGAGAGGGCGGCCACCGCCGTCGCCCCCTCGGTCAGGATCAGGAGCCGGTCGGCGAGGGCGGGGTCGGCGGTCAGGTCGGCCAGTAGCGCGTGGAGTTCCGCCTTGTGGATGCGGACGATCTCCGGGGCCGCCGCCCCCAGTTCCCCGTACGCGTTGAGGAACGCGCAGCCCCGGAAGTCGGGCTCGGTGAACCAGTCCGCCAGCCAGTCGAAGACCGCGAGCACGCGTGCCCGCGGCTGCGCCGGGGCGAGGGCCGCGGTGCGCAGGGAGTCCAGCCAGCGCCGGTCGCGGCGTTCCAGGTAGGCCGTGACCAGCGAGTCCTTGGCCGGGAAGACCCGGTAGAGGCGCTTGAGGGGGACCCCCGACTGGGTGCGGATGCGGTCCATGCCGACGGCCTGGATGCCGTGCCGGTAGAACAGCTCCTCCGCCGCGTCCAGCAGTCGGGTCCGTGCCTCTTCATCGTCCATGAGGGCAGGGTAGCCCGTTTCCCCTTGCGGCGAGAACGTGCGTTCTCGTACGGTGGGTGGCGAGGAGAACGTTCGTTCTCACTCCTCTCGCCCTTCCCCCCTCCGGAGGATCCGCCGTGACACGTCCGCCCCTGCCGCCCTTCACCGAAGAGTCCGCCCGTGCCAAGGTCCAGGCCGCCGAGGACGCCTGGAACAGCCGCGATCCCGAGCGCGTCGCCCTCGCGTACACAGAGGACTCGGTCTGGCGGAACCGCGACCGCTTCCTCACCGGCCGCGCCGAGATCCGCACGTTCCTCGCCGGCAAGTGGGAGCGCGAACTCGACTACCGGCTCCGCAAGGAGCTGTGGGCCTTCACCGGCAACCGCATCTCCGTCCGCTTCGAGTACGAGTGGCACGACGCCGCCGGCCAGTGGTTCCGCAGCCACGGCAACGAGCAGTGGGAGTTCGACGACGACGGCCTGATGAGGCGGCGCGAGGCGAGCGTCAACGACGTCCCGATCGCCGCCGAGGACCGCCGCCTCGTCTGATCCGTCCGCGCCCCCGGCGCCGGTCCGGTGCTGCGTACGTCCGCTCCTCGGCCGTCCCGGCAGGGGCCGCCATCTCGATGGCCAGGCTCCTGCGCGGGTTCACCCGGAGGCCGGGTCGGGCGACTCTCCGCGCAGCTCGGTGGGTGCCGACGGGGCCGGCAGGCGCGGGTCCCCGTTGCCGTCCAGGGGGGTACCCGGCGGGTAGCGGGCGCAGTCGGCGTGCGCGGAGACTTCGAGGCGGTCGCCGGGGTACGTCGTGAGCGAGATGGTCCGGCCGGCGCCGGGGAGTTCGAGGCGCAACCCGGCCTGGGGGAGGTGGGGCGAGTTCTCGTAGTCCGTGACCTTCCAGCCCTGCTGCGTCAGGGCCTTCCTCACCCGCTCGAGCGCGGGCTCCGCCTCGGCGCGCGGGACACCCCTCAGCCCCCATGTGTCGCTCACCGTGACGACACCAGGGGCTTCCGGCGGATAGGCGATCCCGCGCTGGGACCAGTGGCGCATGCCCCGGAGGTGGCAGTCGTCGCCCTCGGCCACCAGGCCGGCGCCGGGCCAGTCGGCCAGTTCGGCGCGCGGCAGGCCGAGCGCGGTGTACGCCGACTGCGTGTGGCCTTCCAGCTCCCGGGCCGTCGCGGCGGGATCGGCGACCGGATACGGAGTTCCGTCCCAGATCGGCGCGAACCACCGGGCGAAACCCACCGTGCCGCCCACCACGGCGGCCAGGGCCAGCCCGGCAGCCGACGCCGCGCGGATCTTCCGGCGCCGCGCGGGGGCGGAGGTGGGGGCGGGGCCGTGGGGTCGCTGAGTCATGCCGACACCTTCCACCGGGCGTCGGGAGGAGGGCATGAGTAGCCGCACTCAACCGCCACCTCGCCCGTACTCAGGTGCTCGGCGCGTGCCGCGGAGTGCGCACCGCGCCGCCCCCTATGCCTGGTGGTGAGCCTGGGTGATGAGGTCCGTGGCGACCTCCAGGGCGGCCAGGCGGGTCTCCTCCGGGTTGCCCTCGACGTGCTGGAGGAACATCATCCCGGCGTGCAGCGTGAACAGCGCGCTGACGCAGCGGACCTGGTCCGTCAGCGGGCCGTCCTGCGTGCGGAGCAGTTCCACCAGGGTGAAGAGCCGCTTCTTCACCGTCTCGCCGATGCTGAGCTCGCGCGTCGTCGCCTGGTTCTCCTGCATGAACCGGTACAGCACGGCGCCCGCCGCCATCGCCTCGCTGTAGCGGCGCAGCACCTCGCGCTTGGTCTCCAGGGTGCGCGGCTGGCCCTCCGCCCATGTGATCAGCTCGTCGATGGGCCGTGTCAGGTCCTCGAAGATGCTGATGATGATGTCTTCCTTGGTCTTGAAGTGGTAGTACAGCGCCGCCTTCGTGACCTCCAGCCGCTCCGCGATCTCGCGCAGCGACGTCTTCTCGTACCCCTGCTCGGCGAAGAGCTCCAGTGCGACGTCCTGGATGCGCTGGCGCGTGTCGCCACGGCGTCGCTGCGGACTGCTGCTGGACATGGCTCTCCCAATTACTTACTTGACGCCCGGCTAGTTGCGGGTCTACCGTCCCCATTGTAGTGAACTAGCCGGGCGGCAAGTAAGTGCCGGTGCGGGACGTAGTGCGAGCGGTAGGGCCAGGGGAGTGGACATGGTGGACAAAGTCAAGCCTGCGGGGACTTCGGAGGAGGTGAAGCCGCGCAGCGTACGGGTCGTCCTCATGGCACTCATGATCGCGATGCTGCTGGCGATGCTCGACAACATGATCATCGGCACCGCGATGCCGACGATCGTCGGCGAGCTCGGCGGCCTGGAGCACCTGTCATGGGTGGTCACCGCGTACACGCTGGCCACCGCGGCCTCCACCCCCATCTGGGGCAAGATCGGCGACATGTACGGGCGGAAGGGCGCCTTCCTCACCTCGATCGTCATCTTCCTCATCGGCTCCGTGCTCAGCGGCATGGCCCAGGACATGGGCCAGCTGATCGGCTTCCGTGCGATCCAGGGCCTCGGCGCCGGCGGTCTGATGGTCGGCGTCATGGCGATCATCGGCGACCTGATCCCGCCGCGTGAGCGCGGCAAGTACCAGGGCATGATGGCCGGCGTGATGGCCCTCGCCATGATCGGCGGCCCGCTGGTCGGCGGCACCATCACCGACCACATGGGCTGGCGCTGGTCCTTCTACATCAACCTGCCGCTCGGCGCGGTCGCGCTGGCCATGGTCACCGCCGTGCTGCACCTGCCCAAGAAGCGGTCGCAGGGCAAGATCGACTACCTCGGCGCCGCGCTGCTGACCGTCGCCATCACCTCCACCGTCCTCGTGACGACCTGGGGCGGCACCGAGTACGCGTGGGGCTCCGCCGAGATCCTGGCCCTCATCGTCGTCGGCGTCCTGTCGACCGCCGCGTTCCTCTACGCGGAGACCAAGGCCGCCGAGCCGGTCATGCCGCTGCACATCTTCCGCAGCCGCAACTTCACCCTCATGTCGGTGATCGGCTTCCTCGTCGGCTTCGCGATGTTCGGCGGCGTGCTCTACCTCCCGCTGTTCCAGCAGTCGGTGCAGGGCGCCTCCGCCACCAACTCGGGCCTGCTGCTCCTGCCCATGCTGCTCTCGATGATGGTCGTCTCGCTGATCGCGGGCCGCGTCACCACCAGCAGCGGCAAGTACAAGATCTTCCCGATCGCCGGCGGCGCGCTCATGGTCGTCGGGATGTTCCTGCTCGCGACCATGGACACCGGCACCACCCGCCTCGTGTCGGGCCTCTACATGGCCGTCCTCGGCGCCGGTCTCGGCTTCCTGATGCAGATCACCATGCTGGTCGCGCAGAACAGCGTCGAGATGAAGGACATGGGCGTCGCCTCCTCCTCGGCGACCCTCTTCCGTACGCTCGGCGGCTCCTTCGGTGTGGCCCTGATGGGCTCCCTCTTCACCACCCGGGTCACGGACACCATGGCCGAGCGCCTGGGTCCGGAGGCCGCCGGAGCCGCGGGCTCCGCCCAGCTGGACGCCGCGAGCCTGGCCAAGCTGCCCGAAGCGGTACGCGACGCCTACCAGCACGCGGTGGCCGCCGGTACGCACTCCGCGTTCCTGCTCGGCGCGGCCATCGCCGTACTGGGCTTCGCGGCGGCCTGGTTCGTCAAGGAGGTCCCCCTCCGCGGCGCGGGCCCGGCAGCCCCGGCCGGTACCGCGGACGGCGAGAAGGCGGCCCCGGCCGCACAGGAGTCGCTCGCGCACTGACCGGGCGCGCACCGCACCGGCATCAGCACCGGAATCAGCACCGGCGCAGACGCCGCCAGGGAGGCGGCACCCCCGGGACGACCGGGGGTGCCGCCTCCCGGCACGTCCGGGCCCCGAAAGATCCGAAAGGCGCGGCTACCTGGGGTCGTCCGTCTCCCAGGGGTGGGTGAAGGCGCCGGGGCGCAGGCCCCACGCGGCGAGCACGGTGAGCAGGCCGGCCTCGTCCGCCGGGTCCGCGGACGCGACGAGGACCGCGCCGATGTCGTGGTCGAAGCCGTCGAGGCGGTCGCCGTCGTACTCCCAGTGCTCCAGACGGAAGCGGCGGTCCGTGTCGCCGCGCACCCAGCCCTCGTCCCGGGCCCGGTGGTCGGCCCGGTTCCGGGCGGGGGCTATGTCCACGAACGCCCGCCGCCCCGGACGGGATGCCGGGACTTCCGTCACCAGTCTGCGGCCCAGCCGGAGCGTGGTCAGTTTGTCCGGAGGCCAGTCGGGTCCGTCATGCATGCGGCCCATTCTCGTCCGGCCCGCCGCCCCGGGTGCCGGTGAACCGCCTTGGCTGCGGGAGGACTTGGGACCGGGCGGAGCGGAGTCCGGGGATCGGCCCGTTTCGGGCGTGTTCGCGCGGGCAGGTATGCAACTCCATGGAGGACTAAAGTCCCATCGGCCCCAACAGTCCCATAACAGGGAATTTATGGGCTATTTGGCTGGAACTCCTCGGCGGCGATGAACGTCCTGATCCACAGAACGCTCACAAAGCGGATGGGGAGTGGACAGTTCATGAGTTTCTTGGCGCGTGCGAACAAGAAGAGCGTCCGGGCCGGTGCCGCCGTCGTGGCCTCGGCCGCCGCCGTGGCGGCGACCGTGTGGGGCGTGGCGGCCCTGGTCGGACCGGACGGAACCGCCGCCTCCCAGCAGAACGTGGCCCGGCCGGGCGCCACCGACAAATCCGGCCGCGGCGACGACGGCCGGCCCGGGCAGCAGCCGCAGGGGATACCCGAGGGCATAGCCCACGCATCCGAGAGCGGCGGCAACGCCGTCAACATCACCATCGACGACGGCCCCGACCCCCGCTGGACCCCGAAGGTGCTGGACGTCCTGCGGCAGCACGACGTCAAGGCGACCTTCTGCATGGTCGGGCCGCAGGCCAAGGCCCACCCCGACCTGGTGAAGAAGGTGGTCGCAGCCGGACACCGGCTCTGCGACCACACCATGAGCCACGACACGGCCATGGACAAGAAGCCCGTCGCCTACCAGGAACAGCAGATCCTGGAGGCGAAGAAGCTGATCGAGGAAGCCGCGGGCGGCGGCGCCGAGGTCGAGTACTACCGGGCCCCCGGCGGCGCGTTCACCCCCGACAGCCGGCGCATCGCCGCCGCGCACGGCATGCGGCCGCTCGGCTGGAACGTCGACACCAAGGACTTCGACAAGCCGGGCACGGCCGCCATCGTGAGCGCCGTCAAGCGCGAGATCGGCAACGGCCCGACGGTGCTCTTCCACGACGGCGGCGGCAACCGCGCCCAGACCGTCGACGCCCTCGACCAGGTGCTGACCTGGCTGAAGGAGCAGGGCCGGCCCACCGGCTTCCCCGTCCGCACCGCCCCGGACACCCCCGACGCGGCAGGCGCTCCCGCCACCCCCGGCGCCTCCTGACACGCCGTCCGCCGCGCGAACGGGTGACGGTCGACGACGCGGACCTGCCCGCGTTGTTCCCTGGTCGGGCACGGACGAACGTACGCCCGACCAGGAGGCTCCTGTGGCCATCGCCCCCGCCAGACTGTCCGACCCGGTGGTCGGCGCCCTCGTCGCCGCCGTCAACGCGCACGACAAGGACGCCTTCCTCGGGGTCCTGACCGCCGACGCGACCATGTCCGACGACGGATCCGACCGCGATCTGCACGACTGGATCGACCGCGAGATCTTCGACTCCGGCGGCCACATGGACGTCCAGTCCGAGTCCGACGGCGGCCGCACCCTGCTCGTCAACTACCGCAACGACACCTGGGGCGAGATGCGCACCACCTGGCGCTTCGTGATCGCCCCCGGCGGCGGCCGGATCAGCCGCTTCGAGACCGGTCAGGCCTGAGCGGACTCCTGAACGGACTCCCCGGCGGACTTTCCGGCGGACTCCGGCCCGCGCGCCACGCCCAGCACCGCCGCCGTCAGGCGGTCGTTCTCCGGGGCGCGCCCGCCCGGGAAGCCGAAGCGGCGGCGCGTGTAGCCGTACGCGATCCCCGTGACCGGGTCGGCGAAGCCCTGGGCGCCCGCCGCGCCGGAGTGCCCGAAGGCCCCGGGGCCCACCGCGGGCTGCTGCTCGAAGCCGAGCCCGAAGTGGTCCGGCTCCGCGGTCACCGCGTCCGGGCCCGGCGTGTGCAGCCGCGCGAACTCGGCGGCCGTGTCCGGAGCCAGCAGCGGAGCCCGGCCGTCCACCACGCCGATCGCCGCCGCGTACAGGGCCGCGACCCCGCGCGCCGAGCCGATGCCGCCCGCCGAGGCCGGGCCGAGCGCGCGGGTCTTGGGGTGGTTGGCGTGGGCGACCAGGTCCATCGGCGGCTCGCGGTGCGCGTTGAAGGCGACCGCCAGCAGCTTCGGCGGCGGCCCGCCCGCCTCCCGCGCCGCCCGCTGCCCGGGCGTCGGCAGCATCTCCAGCACCGGCTTCCACCGGCCCTCCTGCGAGGCCGGCAGGCCCATGTAGAGGTCCAGCCCGTACGGGGCGCGCACGCGCTCCTCGTACAGCTCCTGGATCGACCGGCCGGTCGCCCGCCGGACCACCTCGCCGGTCAGCGCGCCGATCACGAAGGCGTGGTAGCCGTAGGCCTCGCCCGGCTCCCAGAACGGCTTCTGCGCGGCCAGCCGGGCCGCGATCAGCGCGTCGTCCGCGATCTCGTCGTAGTCGAAGCCCTCGTCCGTGCCGATCAGCCCCGACCGGTGGGCCAGCAGCTGGCGCAGCGTCAGCCGCTCCTTGCCGTCCCCGGTGAACTCCGGCCAGTACGAGGACACCAGGCGCTCCAGGTCCAGTACGCCGTCCTGCACGAGCAGCGCCACCACGAGGTGCGCCGCGCCCTTGGTGATGGAGAAGACCCCGCTGACGGTGTCCCCGCCGGTGTCCTCGCCCGCCCACAGGTCGACCACGCGCCGGCCCCGGTGGTGCACCACGAGCTGGGCCTCGGGGGAGTGCGGCTCGGCCGCCACGAAGGCCGCGAACTCCTCCCGCACCGGCTCCCAGCCCGCCGCCACCGTGCCGCCCACGCCACCGCCCACGCCACCGCCCACGCCACCGCCCACGCCGCCGTCCGCGTACTCGCCCACCGGATCCCCCGTCGATCGTCGCATCGTCATATCTCCTGACCGGCAACGGGAGTTGATCACCGGGTATTCCGCGGCCACCGGAACCGGGCGCTCCCGTACGGGTGAAAGCGCGCCCGGCGTCGTTCCGGCCCGCCGGAGGGTCCCGTTGGTCCGGGCATGAAGCGCACCCGCATCGCCGCTCTCGCCCTCGCCACCGCCTCGGCGGCCCTCGCGCCCCTCCTGGGCCAGGCCGCCACCGCCGCGGAGGGAACGGCGTACCTCCAGGACCCGGCAGGCGGCGAGAAGACCATGAAGTCGATGTGGACCAAGGACGAGATGCACAAGGTGGAGGCGCAGTTCCGCTTCCACCCCGGGGTCCAGTACAGGACGGTCACCCGCCCCGGCCCCTCGGGCGCGCCGGACTACGAGCGCAAGGTCGCCGACCCCAAGACCCTGGCGTGGCTGCCCGGGTACGAGTTCGCCTGGTCGGTGTCGGATTCGACGGTGGTGAAGAAGGCGGTGACGGTGAAGGAGGGCGAGCACCCGATCGTCGTGCACGCCGTACTGCGCTCCGCAGACCGGGCCAAGGTCGCGGAAGTGCGCAAGGAGCTGACCGGGAAGCCGCCGACCGGGCGGGAGAAGGTCGCGGGCGACAAGCGGATCGCGTGCGACACCGGGGAGTACACGGTGGAGTGGTCGGTCACGCGCTCGGGATACGGAACGCTGGCGGGGACGCTGCGCTGGAACTCCAGCTGCGAGCAGTACCGGACGGCGTTCGCCGCGGACCACGGGCAGCAGCGCTGAGGGTCCGGGTGGAGGCCGGCCGCCCCGTGCACCTTGTGAGTGCTCGTCGGGCGACTGGGCCGAGGCCTTGGATCAAGTGCCGTAGTGGCCATGGTGCCGCACGGGGTGGTCTGCGGCATGGGTCGAAGGTCCCGTGTCGAGGAATTTCTCAGTGCTTCTTGGAGGCCTGGGCGGCCTGTCCGGCGATGTCCTCCAGCACGCCCTTCGGGCTGCCGGTCGGTTCCACGGCACGTCCGATGTTGCGCTTGATGGTGTCGCTGACCGTCAGCCAGGACGGGTCGTTGACCGGGTAGAGCTGGGCGCCGCGCAGCGCGTTCAGGAACTGCGTGTCGTTCTTGTCCAGGCCGCCCCCGGCCGGGGTGCGCGAGGCGGTGACGGTGGACGGCAGCAGGTGGTAGCGGCCGGCGAAGTCCGACAGGTTCTTGTCCTGGTAGATGAACTCCAGGAACTTGCCGATCTCCGCGCGCTTGCCGTTCTGCTTGAAGGCCATCATCCAGTCGGCGACACCGACGGTGGGCGGCGGCACCCCGGTGCCGAGGTTGTCCGAGACGGGCATGGAGGTGGTCGAGACACCGATGCCCTTGGCGCGCGCCTCGTGGGCGAGCGAGGGATAGCCGTTGACCATGCCGACCTCACCGCGCAGGAAGGCCGCGAAGGCGTCGGCGCGGTTCAGCTGGGACGGCGGGGTCGGGCCGGTGAACCCGGCACCGACCATCTCCTTCTTGACCCAGTCCCAGGTCGCGATGTTCTGCTCGGAGGCCAGGCTGTAGTTGCCGCTGCTGTCGGCGTAGCCACCGCCGTTGGCGAGCTCCCAGATCAGCGCCTCGGCGTGCGCCTCCTCCGGGCCGAGCGGCAGGGCGTAGGGGTACTTCACGCCCTTGTCCTTGAGCGCCTTGGCGTCGGCCTTGAGGTCGGACCAGGTCTTCGGGGGCTCCTTGATGCCGGCCTTGGCGAAGAGCGCCTCGTTGTAGAAGAGGAGACGGCTGCTCGCCACGAAGGGCAGGCCGTAGAGGGTGTTGCCGACGGAGCCCGCGTCGGCGAGCGGCTGGAGGAAATTCGCCTCGGCGGTGACCGAGAGGAGTTCGTCCGCGGGATACAGCTTCCCCTGGGCCGCGAAGTCCGAGTAAGACCCCATCAGCGCCACATCCGGCGCCTTGCCGGCCTTGACCATACGGGAGACCTCGCGGTCGATGTCGGTCCACGGCAGGAGCTTGACGTCGAGCTTGATTCCGGGGTTCGCCTCGTTGAAATCGGCCGCCATCTTCTCCCAGAAGGGCTTGGAACTGGTGGCCGGGCTGTCGCCGTATTCGGCGGCGACCAGATGCAGCGTACCGCTGTCACCTGCATCGTCTCCGGACCCACCGCATCCGGCCAGTGGTATCAGCAGACCGAGCACGGCCGTGGTGGCGGTCGTGCCGGAAATTCTTCGTCGCACGGGTGTATTCCCCTGATTTTCTTTTGGATCCCGTTATTACTTATGAGTTGCTCCGGGTTGAGGTGTCCCTCGATGGCCCGTTGGCCGGAATTCTCTCCTGAGGGAGGGGTGGTTGATTCCATTGGGGGCGCACTTGTGGTCAATGCTCCAAGTGGGGGTTTTCCCTATGGTGTTTTCCGATATGTGATCCAAATACTGGACGCGCGTAGACATGCCGAAAAGCCCGTTTCCGGTCTCGGAACGGGCTCTACGGGCTTTGCGGGTTGCGCGGGTTTTGCGGGCTCTTCGGGTACGGGCTAGTCGGCGAACTCGCCCGCGTACGGGTCGGGCTCGCCCGTCTCCGGGTTGCGGCCCTCCTGCCAGCGCCGCTGGGCCTTGCGCCAGTGCACGAAGCTGAGGTGGCCGCCGTCCCAGAAGGTGATGCTGACGGGGCTCACGTCGAACTCGTCGGAGCACAGCCGGTAGAGGAACTCGGCCATGCCGTACGGATAGACCGCGAAGGAGTCGGCGGTGTGCCGCCCGCAGACCAGGACCGGCCACCGGTCCGGGTCGGGGTCGGAGGTGAGCCAGCACAGGATGTCCGACCCGCCGGTGACGCCCCAGGCGATGATCGACTCGGGGTCCACGTCGAAGGCGGAGCGGCCGCCCTCCGCCTTCCAGGTCTGGCGGGCGTTGTCGGTCTCCTCGGCCATCCCGGCCGGGTCCCACTGGAGTCCGGGCTTGGGCAGCGGCAGCAGGATGCTGGCCTCGCCGTTGATGGAGCCCGCGCCGAAGCGGCCCATGAACGCGACGAAATCGGCCGGGAATCGGGTCCCCCAGACGGCCTCCACCGCCGGCCAGTCGATGTCCTCGTCGGCGCCGTGCGTCGCCGGCATGATCTGCTCCAGCGCCTTGATCCGCGCGTTCTCCGTCATGCCGCTCCCCTGATGCCCCAGCTCAACCGCCCCAACCTACTGCCAGCGAGGGGCCTCGCCTAGCAGCGAGTGAGACGCCCTGGTACGTCCACCTTGATGAGGGTTCCGGCCCGCAGACCCCAGCCCGCCATCGCACCGGCCGCCGACTCCAGGACGTGCCGGGAGCGCAGTCGCGGCAGCCCGAGCCGGCCCGGCCCCATGGTGACCACGGCGAGCACACCGAGGCCGCGGTCGAGGTACGCCACGTCGATCGCGAACCGCATCCGGAAGGTGTGCACGCTCGCCGCGGGGGTCAGCAGCATCGCGCCGTCGATCCCGTCCCGCCCGAGCAGCCCGCGGGTCCGCGCCCCGTACGAGGCGGCGATCTCCAGCGGGATCTCCGTAGGGTCCGCGCCGACCCGCAGCACGGCCCGGCCGTCTTGCCAGTGCGCCATGGCGGTCACCTTAGGGGGTGTTCTACCTTCGCCGGATGACGGGTGTGCTGGTGATCGTTCTCGCCGCCGGGTACGGCGTGGCCGCCGGGCTCCTGCTGCCGCGCCCCGCCTACCGCCTCGCCGTCGAGCCGGGGGACCCCTGGCAGGGCAGCTGCCCGCAGGGGCACCGGCTGGCGGGCCGGCTGGGCGGCTGGCTGGGCCCGGCCCGCTGCCGGCCGCCGGCGCAGCCGCCCGGGCCCCCGCACGCGTACGGGCGGCGGGCCGCGCCCCTGGCCCTGCTCACCGCGGCGGTCTGCGCCCTGCTCGCGGCCGCCGTCGGGGCGCGCCCGGAGCTGGTGGCCTACGTGGGCCTCGCCCCGCTGCTCGTGCTGCTCGCCCTCGTCGACCGCGCCGTGCACCGGCTGCCGGACGTACTGACCCTGCCGCTCGCCGCCGCGGTCGCCGCGCTGCTCGGGGCGGCCGCCCTCGCGCCCGGCTCCGCCGGGTCATGGCGGCTCGCGCTGCTGGGCGGCGGCGCGCTCGGAGCGGCGTACCTGCTGCTCCATCTGATCAACCCGGCCGGAATGGGCTTCGGCGACGTCAAGCTGGCGCTCTCGCTGGGGGTCGCTCTTGGGTGGTACGGGTGGGGGGTATGGTCCGCCGGGGCGTTCCTCGGCCTGCTCTACGGGGCCCTGTACGGGCTGATCCTGCTGCTGCGCGGCTCCGACGAGCGGAATCAGGGCTACGCGTTCGGCCCCTTCATGGCGGCCGGAGCACTCACCGGAGTGCTGCTGGGTGGTTTCGGAGCGTAATCATCGTGCGCCAATGCACGCAGCATGCTTTACGAAGGGTTATGGTGGAACCCCCCCCTCGGGCCGGTCCGTATCCCCCCCACGGACCGGCCCGTTTTTTGTTTTCCGGCTTCTCGACCGTGCTGCGCGGTAAATGCGCAGGTCAGCCGCGTTGGGCCCAGATGTTGGTGCCGGGGGTGGAGACGGCGAGGGAGTCGATCTCCTTCAACTCGGCCTCTCCGAGCGGCGCGGACGCCAGCGCGGCCACGTTTTCCTCCAGCTGCGGCACGCTCGACGCACCGATCAGGGCCGAGGTCATCCGTTCGTCGCGGAGCACCCACTTGAGCGCCAGCTGGGCGAGCGACTGCCCGCGGCGGGCCGCGATCTCGTTCAGACCGGTCAGCCGGCGGAGCACCTCGTCCGAGAGCAGGTCCGGGTTCAGGGACTTGCCCTGCGCGGCGCGCGAGTCCGCCGGGATCCCCTTCAGGTACTTGCCGGTCAGCATGCCCTGCGCGAGCGGCGCGAAGGAGATACAGCCCATGCCGGCGTCCTCCAGGGTGTCCAGCAGCCCGTCCTCCTCCGTCCAGCGGTTGATCATGGAGTAGGAGGGCTGGTGGATGAGCGGGCGCACCCCCATCCCGCGCAGGATCCGCACGGCCTCGGCCGTCTGCTCCGCCGTGTAGGAGGAGACGCCCACGTACAGGGCCTTGCCCTGCTGGACCGCGGACGCGAGGGCGCCCATGGTCTCCTCCAGCGGGGTCTGCGGGTCGAATCGGTGCGAGTAGAAGATGTCGACGTAGTCCACGCCCATCCGCTTCAGCGAGGCGTCGAGCGAGCCGAGCAGGTACTTGCGGCTGCCCCACTCGCCGTACGGCCCGGGGTGCATCAGGTAACCGGCCTTGGTCGACAGGATCAGCTCGTCGCGGTAGGGCGCGAAGTCCTGCGAAAAGATCTTGCCGAAGTTCACCTCGGCCGAGCCGGGCGGCGGGCCGTAGTTGTTCGCCAGGTCGAAGTGGGTGATGCCGAGGTCGAAGGCCCGGCGGAGGATCGCCCGCTGGGACTCCAGGGACCTGTCGTCGCCGAAGTTGTGCCAGAGGCCGAGGGAGATGGCAGGGAGCTTGAGGCCGCTGTGGCCGGTGCGCCGGTACTCCATGGAGTCGTAGCGCGAGGGCTCTGCCCGATAGGGATTGGTATCAGTCACGTTGTCCTCCCTATCACGGAGTTGTGACAGACCGAGTTGGGTACCCGATCCCACCGCGCAGTAATGTGGCGGACTCGGGGGAGGGACCGCATTTCGCACGGGGGCAAGGCACGGAGGGGCTGGAAGATCGTGAAGCTGCGCGACCTGGTGTACAGGCTTTATGCACGCCGGGTGGAAGGCCGCCTCGACCATGATGCGGCGCCCAAGCACATCGGCGTCATCCTGGACGGAAACCGCCGCTGGGCGAAGGCGTCCGGAGGAACGACGGAGCAGGGCCACCAGGCCGGCGCCGACAAGATCTCCGAGATGCTGGGCTGGTGCACCGAGACGGACGTCGAGGTCGTCACCCTGTGGATGCTCTCCACGGACAACCTGGACCGGCCCGAGGTCGAGCTCCGCCCGTTGCTCAACATCATCGAGAACACCGTGCGGGGTCTCGCCGCGGACGGCCGCTGGCGCGTCCACCACGTCGGCAACCTCGACATCCTGCCCGCCCGGACGCAGACCGTGCTCAAGGAGGCCGAGCAGGCCACCCACGACGTCGACGGGATACTCGTCAACGTCGCCGTCGGCTACGGCGGCCGCCAGGAGATCGCCGACGCGGTCCGCTCGCTGCTGCTGGAGCACGCACGCAAGGGCACTTCCTTCGAGGAGCTCGCCGAGATCCTCGACATCGACCACATCGCCGAGCACCTCTACACGCGCGGCCAGCCGGACCCGGACCTCGTCATCCGCACCAGCGGCGAACAGCGGCTGTCCGGATTCATGCTGTGGCAGAGCGCCCACAGCGAGTACTACTTCTGCGAAGTCTTCTGGCCGGCCTTCCGCAAGGTCGACTTCCTGCGGGCCCTGCGCGACTACGCGGCCCGTCACCGGCGCTACGGCACCTGATTCCCGTAGGTCCCGCCACCCCCTCCCCTCGAAGCCTTCACCAGGGATTCACCGAGCGTCCGTCATATGCCATGGCATGGCCTGGCCTGTTCGGGGAATATCCCTTTCAGGTCGATGCCCGATCCACGGGTGTCGAGTCTCAGCGGACGGCATGGGGTCGTCCGCCCGGGAGGCCCTTTGCACCAGGACGCACGTGCGGTTCGCACGGACGGAGTGGAGGGCCGGAAATCGGCCCTGGCATGGGTGCCGATGACCGGTCCGGTCTTCATGGCCCGACCTCTTCCGAGGGGGTACGTCCTTCCGTGGTGACCAGCACAAAGAGCCGCCTGCCCGACAGGCGGACCTACGTCCTCGACACCAGCGTCCTGCTGGCAGACCCCAATGCGATCTCCCGCTTCGACGAGCACGAGGTCGTGCTCCCGATCGTGGTGATCACCGAGCTGGAGGCAAAGAGGCACCATCCCGAACTCGGCTACTTCGCGCGCCAGGCCCTGCGCCTGCTCGACGACTTCCGGGTTCGCAACGGTCGCCTGGACGCCCCCATCCCGCTGGGCGATCTGGGCGGCACCCTGCGCGTCGAGCTCAACCACTCCGACACGAGCGTCCTGCCCGCCGGCTTCAGGTTGGGGGACAACGACTCGCGGATCCTCGCGGTCGCCCGCAACCTCCAGGCCGAGGGCTACGACGTCACGGTGGTTTCGAAGGATCTCCCACTGCGCATCAAGGCCTCCTCCGTGGGGCTGATCGCCGAGGAGTACCGCGCGGAACTCGCGATCACCGACGCCGGCTGGACGGGCATGAGCGACCTCGCCCTCTCCGGGGAACAGGTGGACCTCCTCTACTCGGAGGACCGCCTCTACGTGCCGGAAGCCGCGGAACTGCCCGTGCACACCGGACTGATCCTGCAGTCCGAGCGCGGCAAGGCCCTCGGCCGGGTCACGGCGGACGGCAACGTGAAGCTCGTACGCGGCGACCGCGAGGCCTTCGGGCTGCACGGCCGCAGCGCCGAGCAGCGCATCGCGCTGGACCTCCTCCTCGACCCCGAGATCGGGATCATCTCGATGGGCGGCCGGGCCGGCACCGGTAAGTCGGCGCTGGCGCTCTGCGCGGGGCTGGAAGCGGTCCTGGAACGCAGGCAGCACCAGAAGGTGATGGTCTTCCGGCCGCTGTACGCGGTGGGCGGCCAGGACCTCGGCTATCTGCCCGGGGACGCCTCCGAGAAGATGAGCCCCTGGGCGCAGGCGGTCTTCGACACCCTCTCGGCGGTCGCCGGGCGCGAGGTCATCGAGGAGGTGCTGAACCGCGGGATGCTGGAGGTCCTGCCGCTCACGCACATCCGCGGCCGCTCGCTGCACGACGCCTTCGTGATCGTGGACGAGGCGCAGTCGCTGGAGCGCAATGTCCTGCTGACCGTTCTGTCCCGAATTGGAGCTAATTCGCGGGTCGTTCTGACCCATGATGTCGCCCAGCGGGACAACCTGCGGGTCGGCCGGTACGACGGAGTGGTCGCCGTGGTCGAGAAGTTGAAGGGCCACCCGCTCTTCGCCCACATCACGCTGACGCGCTCGGAGCGCTCCCCGATCGCGGCACTGGTCACCGAGATGCTGGAGAACCTCTGAGGTCAGATCGGTCAAAAACCCCATAGCGGGAAGGTGAGTTGGCGCCGCCCGGCAAAGGCCCGAGAGCCTAGCCGGGCGGCGCCGTGCTGCACAGGTCTTTTCTCAAATCGGCGGCGACATGCCAGGTGTGACCTTTCACACGCAGCGGAGAATTGCCTTGCGGTGTGGCGTTCCGGCAGAGTCTGGTTTCCGTCAGGCCCCGCATACGGCACACCTGTATCTCCCGTGAGGTACGCGCAGCACCACAACTCCACAGCCGATCGCCGTATGCCGCCCGGAGTTTCACGCGGCAGCCTCCGCAGGGGGGTTGCCCACGGGCCCGCGCCTCCAGTGACCGTAGAACCACGGAGGCCAGAGTCGAGGGCACTTTTGCGCCCGCGCGGTCACTGCGGACGCTGCTGGAAGGACACCGTGTGAGCCGGATCTCGGTCCGGGGGTTCGCCGTGGCTTCGGCCACCGCGGTCACCACCGTCGGCGCAGTCGTAGGCGTTGCCACCGGCGACCCCACGAACGATCTCGAGACGACCGCGTCCGGCGCGACTCTCCTTGCCGACATCCCGGTCGGCGACCAGGCACAGGTCCAGAGCGCGTCCCTGACGCAGCAGGCCGATGCCATCGCCCACGCCGCCGATGCCGACGCCAAGCGTTCCGCCGAGGAGGCCGCGCGCGTCCAGGCCGCCGAGGACGCCAAGTCCAAGAAGGCGGAGGCCGAGAAGGAGAAGGCCGAGGCCGAGGCGAAGCAGAAGAAGGAACGCGAGGAGAAGGAGGAGGTCGCCAGCCGCTCCGCCGCCCGCGACGCCGGGGACTTCGCCCCCCAGAGCTCCTACACGGTCGCTCAGGTCAAGGCCATCGCCCAGCAGATGGTCCCGGCCGGGCAGTTCCAGTGCTTCTCGAACATCATCAACCAGGAATCCACCTGGAACTACAAGGCCGTCAACTCCTCCTCGGGTGCTTACGGTCTCGTCCAGGCCCTGCCCGGTACGAAGATGGCCTCGGCCGGCGCGGACTGGCGCACCAACCCCGCCACGCAGATCAAGTGGGGTCTGAACTACATGGAAGACCGCTACGGCAGCCCCTGCGCCGCCTGGAGCTTCCACCAGGCCAACGGCTGGTACTAGCCGGCCCGCGCCGCCGCAGGCGCCGCAGCACCGCACAACCCGGGGGAGCCCCGCACCGTCCTACGGTGCGGGGCTCCTCGCGTGTACGGTCTTCGAGGTGAGCCCGCAGACCGGGGGCGGGGGAAGGAAAGCGACATGGCGAAGAGGGAAGGCTGGCTCGGCCGGCTCGGGAACAAGCTGAACCGGATGGAGGCGCGGCTCAACGAGCGGCGTGCCGAGGTCGAAGCCGAGACCAGGGGCGACCTGCCGGGCTCCGCCGGGCCCGGGCGGACAGCGGCGGCCGCGGCCTCCGAGGCGTCCGCCGCCGCGAGCGCCACCGCGACGACCGTTCCCGCCCCGCCCGCCTACCCGCCCGTGGTTCCCGCGCCCCACCTCGCCGCCCCGGCCGCGCCCGTGCGCCCCGACCCGGCGAGCGTCGTCCCCTGGGGGATGCGCGTCGCCGCCGAGGCCAGCTGGCGGCTGCTGCTCCTCGCCGGGATGCTCTGGGTGCTGATGAAGGTGATCAGCGAAGTCCGCCTGGTCGTCCTCGCCTTCGCCGCCGCCATGCTCGTCACCGCGATGCTCCAGCCCTTCGTGGTCCGGCTGCGCAGACTGGGCCTGCCGCGCGGTCTGGCCACCGCCGTCACGGCGATCCTCGGCTTCGTGGTCATCGGGCTCGTCGGCTGGTTCGTGGTCTGGCAGGTCATGGAGAACCTCGACGACCTCTCCGACCGGGTCCGCGACGGCATCAACGAGCTCAAGCTCTGGGCACTGGACAGTCCGTTCCACGTGACCGAGAAGCAGATCAACGACATCGCGAAGAACCTCAGCGAGACCATCGGCACCAACACCGAGCAGATCACCTCCGCCGGACTGCAGGGCGTCACGGTGCTCGTCGAGGTCCTGACGGGCATCCTGCTCGCGATGTTCTCCACGCTCTTCCTGCTCTACGACGGCAAGCGCATCTGGAACTGGGCGCTGGGCCTGGTCCCGTCCGCCGCCCGGGCCGGTGTCGCCGGCGCCGGTCCGCGCGCCTGGCGCACGCTGACCGCGTACGTGCGCGGCACGGTCATCGTCGCCCTCATCGACGCCATCTTCATCGGCCTCGGCATCTACTTCCTGGACGTGCCGATGGCGGTGCCGCTGGCCGTATTCATCTTCCTGTTCGCCTTCATCCCGCTGGTCGGCGCCGTGGTGTCGGGCGCCCTCGCGGTGGTCGTGGCGCTCGTGACCCAGGGCGTGTTCACCGCCCTGATGGTGCTGCTGGTGGTGCTGGCGGTGCAGCAGATCGAGGGCCACGTGCTCCAGCCCTTCATCCTCGGCCGGGCCGTACGGGTGCACCCGCTCGCGGTGGTGCTCTCGGTGGCCGCAGGCGGCATGATCGCGGGCATCGGCGGAGCGGTCGTGGCCGTGCCGCTGGTCGCCGTCACCAACACGGTGGTGGGCTACCTGAAGGCGTACTCGCGCGAGCAGCACCACCTCGGATCCGGAATGATCGGCCCGGCCCCGCACGGTTCGACGGCCCTGAGCGTGGCCCCCGAGGGCGAGGGGCACGTCACACCCTGACCGTCCCCCCGGAAGCAGATATTCCGGCGATCGAGGCTGCGATGATCGACTTGCTTCGCGTGCCGACGGCATCGCTGAGGAACCAACGGACCCTGGGGGACAGACATGATCACCGATCCGGAGCTCGGCGAGGGGTGGAAGACCGAGGCTTTGGAGCCGGCCCCTTCGGCGGACCGGCCCGCTCCGCGCGAGCGGGCGGCCGGCGGTCCGGGCCCGCGGTCGTGGCTGTGGGCGCTGGGCGGCGCCGTGGCCGCGTCGGCGGTGTGGGCGGGCGGGCTGTACGCCTTCGGGGACCGGATGGCCGAGCCGGAGATCTCGTACCGGGCGTCGAAGAACCTCTGCCAGGACTTCAAGGCCCGGGCGCTGAGCGGGATCACCGGAAACATGCACACGAAGAAGCCGGTGAACCACGAGAGCGACCAACCGGCCGTGTACGTGGCACGGTGTGGCCTGGAGAACGCCGGGAAGGAGGGGGTGGCCTCGGACTTCGCGGTGGTTGCCCAGGTCGGCCTGCACAAGAAGACGGATCCCTCGCCCGAGTTCGACGCACCGGATCTCCGCGTCCTCGCCTACGCGGGCGCCGTGCGCACGGCAGCGGTGCCGGACCTCGGAGAGCGTGCCGTGATGAACGTGATGTCCGGCGATCGGTGGCTGATCCTCAAGGTGCTGGACGGCGGAGTGGTGTTCACCGTCGAAGCGGGCGCTGACACCCTCGCCGAGACGAACGGCCGGCCCGCCACCGACGTCGACGCGGTCCAGGCGGCGATGATCGAGGACATGCGTGAGCTGATGTCGGCGCTGAAGAAGTAGGGCGGGGATGATCACAGAGCCGGAGTTAGACGGGGAGTGGGAGTCGGCGCGACCGGCCGAGGTCGTACAGGACACCGAGGTGCGCGAGGCACGGGCGCCGCGCCCGCCGCGCCCGCCGTGGCAGTGGGTCGCTGCGGCGGTCGTGGCCACCTCCGCGCTGTGGACGGGCGGACTGTACGCCCTCGGGGACCGGCTCGCCGAGCCGGAGATCCGCTACCGGGTCACGGACGACCTGTGCGGCCAGTTCAAGGCCCCGGCCCTGGAAGGGCTGCTGGGCGGCCTTCCGGACACCGCGCCGGAGACGGGCGGCAGGCATCCGGCACTGGACTGGGCGGCGTGCTCCCGCAACAGCGACAGGCCGGCCTCCACCGGGACCTTCGACACGACGGCCACGGTCGAACTGCACAAGAAGACCGATCCGGCGGCCGAGTTCGCGCTCGACACCCCGATCAGCCGGCTGTTCGTGGCCGACGGCGGCGGGTGGGAGTCGGTGCCCGGTCTCGGGGAGGAGGCCCTCGTCACCCGTCCCGGGAACGAGATCAGGACGACCGGCCTCCGGCTGCGGGTCCGTGACGGCGGCGCGGTGTTCACGATCGACGTGTCGATCTTCGACGTGAGGGGCGAGGGCGGCTCCGACCCCCGGGTGGATCCCCTGCCGGCCCCCGACCGGGATGCCCTGGTGGCCGCGGCGGTCGAGGACGCGCGGGCGCTGATGGCCGCACTGCGCACGAGCTGACGGCACAGGGCCCCGCGACCGTTTCCGGTCGCGGGGCCCTGTGCCGTCGTACGGGGTGCCGTTATTCGGCGGCGAGGGCGGCCTCGGCGTCGAGCGTGACGGCGACGGCCTGGATCACGGAGGCGATCTTGAAGGCCTCCTGGATCGTCTCGCGGTCGACGCCCGCCTTGCGCAGGACCTGCTCGTGCGAGTCCAGGCACTGGCCGCAGCCGTTGATCGCGGAGACCGCGAGCGACCACAGCTCGAAGTCGACCTTCTCCACGCCCGGGTTGCCGATGACGTTCATCCGCAGGCCCGCGCGCAGCGTGCCGTACTCGGGGTCGGAGAGCAGGTGCCGGGTGCGGTAGAAGACGTTGTTCATCGCCATGACCGCGGCGGCGGACTTGGCGGCGGTGTACGCCTCCGGCGAGAGGTTCGCCTTCGCCTCGGGCTCCAGCTCACGCAGGACGATGGCCGAGCGGGCGGCGATCGCGCAGGACAGGACTGTGCCCCACAGCTGCTGCTGCGGGAGGTCGCTGTTGCCGATGACCGAACCGAGGTTCAGCTTCAGGTCCTTGGCGAAGTCCGGTATGGCCGACTTCAGGGAGTCGAGGGACATCCGTCACTCACCGGCCAGCAGCGCGCCGGCGTCGATGGTGCTGTCACCCTTGTTCCAGTTGCACGGGCACAGCTCGTCGGTCTGCAGGGCGTCGAGGACCCGCAGGACCTCCTTGGGGTTACGGCCCACGGAACCGGCGGTCACCATCGAGAACTGGATCTCGTTGTTCGGGTCCACGATGAAGACGGCGCGCATCGGGAGGCCGTCCTCGCCCAGGATGCCCAGCTCGGTCGACAGCTCGCGCTTGATGTCGGACATCATCGGGAAGGGCAGGTCACGCAGGTCGGCGTGGTCCTTGCGCCAGGCGTGGTGCACGTACTCGGAGTCGAGCGAGAAGCCGAGGATCTGCGCGTCGCGGTCGGCGAACTCCTCGTTCAGCTTGCCGAAGGCGGCGATCTCGGTCGGGCACACGAAGGTGAAGTCCAGCGGCCACGCGAAGATGACCTTCCACTTGCCCTCGTAGGTCTTGTGGTCGATCTGCGCGAACTCGCTGCCGGCCTCGAGCGAGACACAGGCGGTCAGGTCGAAGGCGGGGAACTTGTCACCAACAGTGAGCACGCGCTCTCCTTATGCAGTGGAAAATAACCCTTTTGGGGGTTTTCCGATGGGGTTGGACGTATCTCACATGCTGACACACCTGCATTGATTACAGAAATAGCTACTCTTGTGCCGGGTGATCGGAGGTACCTATCAGTGGCTGTCAGTAGTAGGGGAGCGAAGCAACCGACGCTCGCGCAGCTGCGCGCCTTCGCGGCGGTCGCCGAGCACCTGCACTTCCGGGACGCCGCCGCGGCCATCGGCATGAGCCAGCCCGCGCTCTCCGGAGCCGTCTCCGCCCTGGAGGAGGCCCTCGGGGTGCAGCTGCTGGAGCGCACCACCCGCAAGGTGCTGCTCTCCCCGGCGGGCGAGCGGATCGCGGCGCGGGCGCAGGTGGTCCTCGACGCCATGGGCGGACTGCTGGAGGAGGCCGAGGCGGTACGGGCACCCTTCACCGGGGTCCTGCGGCTCGGGGTGATCCCCACGGTGGCGCCGTACCTGCTGCCGACCGTGCTCGGACTGTTCCACCGGCGCTACCCGCGCATGGACCTCCAGGTGCACGAGGAGCAGACCGCCTCGCTGCTGGAGGGCCTCGGCGGCGGACGCCTGGACCTGCTCCTGCTGGCGGTGCCGCTCGGCGTTCCCGGAGTGACCGAACTGCCGGTCTTCGACGAGGACTTCGTCCTGCTCGCACCCCGGGAGCACGCGCTGGCCGGGCGCCGGGACATCCCGCTGGAGGAACTGCGCGGACTGCAGCTGCTGCTGCTCGACGAGGGGCACTGCCTGCGGGACCAGGCCCTCGACATCTGCCGGGAGGCGGGCCGGACGACCGGTGCGGACGTCACGACGACCGCCGCCGGGCTGTCCACCCTCGTACAACTGGTCGCCGGGGGACTGGGGGTGACGCTGTTGCCGCGCACCGCGCTGCGCCTGGAGACCGCCCGCAACGAGTACCTGTCCACCGGGTACTTCGCCGAGCCCGCCCCCTCCCGGCGGATCGCCCTGGCCATGCGCTCCGGGACCGCCCGGCAGGAGGAGTTCAGGGCGATCGCCGCGGCCCTGCGCGAAGCCGTACGCCCGCTCCCGGTCTGGCCCACCGACTAGGGGGTGTCCTGCCGGTCAGGGCGGATCAGGGAGCGGGCGTACGGGGTCCGGGGGTCACAGCGTGAAGGTCACTCCGTGCGCAGGCCGTCCGGGCGCATCAGCCGCAGCAGCGGCGGCAGGCTGAGCAGGGTCACCACGACCACCACACCCGCGCCGGCCGCCGTCATCCCGAGCACCGACGCCCAGTCGATCCGGACCGGCTGGGCAGCCATGCCCATCAGGACGGCGCCCAGCCCCACGCCGACCCCGGCCGCCAGCACCAGGCCGAGCGCGATCGGCACGGCCGTCTGCCACAGCACCGACAGGCTCAGCGTGGAGCGCCTGGTGCCGAAGGCGACCAGGGAGGACAGCAGCCGCCGGCGCTCGCGCAACTGCTCCAGCTGGGAGACGAGCAGGCTTACGCCGATCAGGACCAGTACGGCGGTGGCGCCGAAGAACAGCCCCGTGCGGATCGAGGAGTAGCCGGCGGCCTCCTTGGTGTCCCGCAGTCTCATCGCCGTGACGAACGGGTCCGCCTTGAAGACGGCGTTGCGCGCCCGGTCCAGGGCGTCCGGACGGGACTCGTCGACCTGGACGTAGATCCGCGCGTCCGGGAAGTCGCCGATCTCCTTCGGCGCGGCCGACGGGGTGACCAGCAGGCCGCTGCGCAGCTCCCCGGTGGGGTCCGGCCGGCTGGGGACCGTGCGGGCGGCCGCCGGGACCTTCCACTTCACCGGACCGGGCCTGTCGGCCGTCCCGGACGCGGCCCCCCTGACGTTGCCGACGAACAGCTCGTCACCGGGCTTCGCCGTGTCCCCGTAGATGCCCGGTGAGTCCTGCGAGACCGGTGCGGGGGAGCCGGTCAGCACGAAGGCGTCGCCGTCCTTGCAGGAGTCGAGCGTCGCGACCTCACCGAGCGCGTCGCAGGTGCCGATGGTCAGCTCGACCGTCCCCTCCGCCGCGGGTACCTGGTGGGCGGCCTGCGCGGAGGTCAGCGGAACGGCGTGGGTGACGTCCTGCACGGCGGAGATCCGCTGCGCGAGGTCGTCGATGCGCGTCTGCGTATCGCGGTTCACCATGACCGCGACGGCGGCCCTGGCGGGATCCTGGCCGGTCGGCTTGGTGTAGTCGCCCTCGACGCCCGCGAAGAGCATCTGGAGGGCGATGGCGCCCGCTACGGCCACGGCGATGCCGTTGACGAGGCGGGCGGCGGCGCCGCTGTTGACCTGGAGCCGGCGCACGGCCAGCTGCCAGGAGACCGGGCCGCCGGACACCTTCGCGACGAACCGTTCGAGCAGCCAGGGCAGCAGCACGGTGATCCCGACCAGCAGCAGCACCACGCCTCCGGAGACCTGCCACTGGTTGAACCGGCCGTGGTCGTTGCCGCGGCCGCCCATGGGCACGAGCAGGCCGACCCCGACCAGCGGGAGCAGCAGCCGCCACCAGATGCGGCGCCGGGAGGGCTTGGCCGTACGGACGACGCCCAGCGGCTCGATGACCACACCGCGCAGCGCGAACAGGGTCACGGCCACCGCCGCCGCGGGCACCGCGAGGGCGACCAGGACGGCGAGCCAGGGCGCAGGGTCGAGGTCGGCGGGGAAGACGCTGCGCTGCTGGAGGCTGACGCTGCCGACCAGGGAGCGGCCGACGGCGAAGAAGCCGGTGCCCAGCACCAGTCCGACCAGAGAGCCGGCCAGCGCCTCGCCGGCCGCGATCCGGCGCACCATCCTGCCGTCGGCGCCGACCAGCCGCAGGGCGGCGAGCCGCCGGTCGCGCCGCTCCCCGCCGAAGCGGACGGCGGTGGCGATGAACACGGCGACCGGCATCAGCAGGGCGACGAACGTCAGGACCACCATCAGCATGAGCACGGGGTCGAGGCCCTCGCGGTCCGTGTCGTGGCCGAAGCCGGTGACGCGCTGGACGCGGTAGTCCTCGGGGCCGTTCTTCCGGAGGGTGTCGCTGCCCAGGTAGAAGAGCAGTTCGCCGGGGCCGACCAGCCCCGGGGCGCCGACGATCTCACTGACGCGCGCGTCGAGCCGCTCGCGCAGCAGGGCGCCGTCGGAGGACTTCAGCAACGCGTCGAGGGCGGGGGAGAGGGCGATCTCGCCCGGGCCGGGGATCCGCTTCAGACCGGGCGGCAGCGGGGCGTCCGGGCCCTCGGCCCGGACCATGTGCCCGTCGATGTCCTTGTGGTGGTACGTCTGGCCGATGCGGGCGATCAGCAGGGTTTCGGGCCCGGGGTCGTCGGCCCGCTCGGAGTTCAACGTCGACCGTGCGTCGCCGCGCTCGTACCGCTGGGCGAGGGCGCCGGGGATGGCGGTGCTGATCAGCAGCAGGGCGACGCCGAGACCGACGCCGACGCCGGTGAGCAGGGTGCGGATCCACCCTTCGCGGCCGCCGCCGAAGGCGAAGCGGGCGCCCATGCCGAGGTCGCGGGTCCAGACCTGGAGCCGGCTCATACGATCCGCTCCATGTCGCGGGATTTGCCGTCGCGTACGACGATCTCGCGGTCGGAGTAGGCGGCCACGCGCGTCTCGTGCGTCACCAGCACGACGGCCGCGTTCGCGGACCGGGCGGCCTCGGTGAGCAGTTGCATGACGAGTTCGCCGTTGAGGGAGTCGAGGGCTCCGGTGGGCTCGTCGGCGAAGATCACCCGGGGGCCGGTGACGAGGGCGCGGGCGACGGCCACGCGCTGCCCCTGGCCGCCGGATATCTCGCCGGGCCGCTTGGCTCCGAGGTCCTCCACCTGGAGCTGTTCCATCCAGCGCAGGGCGGTGCGTTCGGCCTCCTTGCGCTTGACGCCGGTCAGGCGCAGCGGGAGGGCGACGTTCTCCACACAGGTCAGCTCCGGTACGAGCTGGCCGAACTGGAAGACGAAGCCGAACTCGGTGCGGCGCAGCTCGCTGCGCTCGGCGTCGCTCATGGAGGTGAGCTCGCGGCCGGCGTAGGTGACGGAGCCGGAGTCGGGCGGGACGATGCCCGCGAGGCAGTGCAGCAGGGTCGACTTGCCCGAGCCGGAGGGGCCCATGACGGCGACGACCTCGCCGGCGTGGATGGAGAACTCGGCGCCGTCGAGGGCGTTGGTGGTCCCGTACGCCTTGCGCAGGTCCGTGGCCGCGAGCAGCGAGCCGGCCGGGGTCATCGGCGTACCTCCCGGGCGAGCTGGTCGAGGCGGGCCGCGGTGAGCTCCAGCCACCGCAGATCCGCCTCCAGGTGGAAGAGGGCGTGGTCGCACACGAGCTGGTCGGCGATGTCCCCCTTGCGCTTGCGCTGGGTGAGGATGCGCATGAGGCGCAGGTGCTCGGCGCGCTGGGTGTCCAGCAGCTCGTCGGCGCGGCGGCCGGTGAGCAGGGCGAGGACGACCTTGGTGTAGAGGGTCGAGTGGAGGTACGGCTCGGGCTTCTCGGGCTGCGCGAGCCAGGCCCCGACGTCGGTGATGCCGGCGTCGGTGATGGCGTACCGCTTGCGGTCGGGACCGCCGCCGCTCTCTATCCCGTCGACCTCGACGAGGCCGTTCTTCAGGAGGCGGGACATGGTCGAGTAGACCTGCCCGTACGCGAGGGGGCGGTCGTGGCCGAACTTCTCGTCGAAGGTGCGCTTGAGGTCGTAGCCGTGGCGCGGGCCGGCCTCGAGGAGGCCCAGGAGGGTGTGACCGATGGACATGGCACGACTCTACACCGTGTGTATACGCGGAGTGTATAGAAGGCGGGCGAGGGCCGGATGAGGGCCGTTCGCGGGGGATCGGGGGGATCAGGGGGATCGGCGCCCGGTCGGCGCCGGGCCCCGGAACGCCGCACGCCCGGTGGGGCCGGAGAACCGGCCCCACCGGGCGTGCGGGTCATTCCGAGGGCTTCGGGGGGCGTCCCCGGCGCGGGATGGGGCCGGGCGCCGAGGGGAGGCGTCCGGCCTCGGCGAGGGCCCGGCGGAGCAGGAACTCGATCTGCGCGTTGGCGCTGCGCAGTTCCTCGCCCGCCCAGCGGGCCAGCGCGTCGTACACCTGCGGGTCGAGCCGCAGCAGCACCTGCTTGCGCGCCTGCCGGCCCGCCGGCTTCTCCTCGCCGCCGGGGGTCACTGGTAGAGGGTTCCCGTGTTGACCACCGGCTGGGCGGCGCGGTCGCCGCACAGGACGACCATCAGGTTCGAGACCATGGCCGCCTTGCGCTCCGGGTCCAGGTCCACGATGTCCTGCTCCGCCAGCCGGGTCAGTGCCAGTTCCACCATGCCCACCGCGCCCTCCACGATCTGCTTGCGGGCCGCCACGACCGCGCCCGCCTGCTGGCGCTGGAGCATCGCGGAGGCGATCTCCGGAGCGTACGCGAGGTGCGTGAAGCGGGACTCGATGATGTGCACCCCGGCCGCGTCGACGCGCTCGCGCAGTTCGACCGCCAGCTTCTCGGTGATCTCCTCGGCGTTGCCGCGCAGCGACAGGCCGCCCTCGTCGTGCGCGTCGTAGGGGTACTCGATGGCGATGTGCCGGACCGCCGCCTCGGTCTGGGTCTCGACGAACTCCGTGAAGTCCTCGACCTCGAAGGTGGCCCGGGCCGTGTCCTCGACCCGCCACACCACGACCGCCGCCAGCTCGATCGGGTTGCCGTAGGCGTCGTTGACCTTCAGGACGGCCGTCTCGTGGTTGCGCACCCGGGTGGAGATCCGCTCGCGGGAGGTCAGCGGGTTGACCCAGCGCAGCCCGTCGGCGCGGACGGTGCCCTTGTAACGGCCGAACAGCTGGACGACCCGGGCCTCGCCCGGCGCCACCGTGTTCAGCCCGCACATCGCGAACGTGGAGACGAGGCCGAGGAGTACGCCGAGCGCTATCAGGGCCGCCTTGGCCGCGACGGCCGCGGATATCGAGCCGGCCACGATCAGGCCCGCACCCGCCAGCAGACCCAGCAGACCGAGCAGCAGTGCCAGTCCGCCGCCGACGCTGCGCGCGGTGAACTCCCGTACTCCGTCAGGGGTTGCGTTTTCGTTCGTCATGGTTTGCCCCGTTTCTCAGCTCACGGCCGGTCGGGCCGCCTAGCAAAGTGATATCACTTTTTTGCGCTACGGCAACCCTTCGGCTTAGGTGGGCGTCGGTTCCAATGACGCGGGTGCTGATTCTCACGTCCGAAATGACCGAAATTAGTCATGGTTGGCCAACTTTTGACACAGCCTGCGGTGTTAGCTTTCTGAGCTGACGTCGGGGGGGTAATCGAGCGGAGCGGGAGCGATGGGCCGAGCAGAAGTGCGTAAGGCGCAGCAGCAGCGCGGTGCGCGGCGTGCGCCGAGCGGACGCGCGCAGGGCACCGAGGGAAGCGGAAGTACCGGCAAACGCACCGGCATACGCCGCTTCTTCACCTGGAAGAAGATCCTGGGCACGTTCTTCGGGCTGGCCCTGCTCGGCATGGGCGCGCTGGTCGCCCTCTACTTCTACGTGGAAGAGCCGGACCCCAACAATCAGGCGCTCCAGCAGAGCAACGTCTACAAGTACTCAGACGGCACGATCATGGCCAGCAAGGGCAAGGTCAACCGCGAGATCCTGGCGATCGACAAGATCCCGATGGACGTGCAGGAGGCGTTCATTGCGATCGAGAACAAGTCCTTCCGCAACGACCAGGGTGTGGACTTCAAGGGTCTGGCCCGCGGTCTGTGGAACACGGCCACCGGGCGCGGCAAGGCCGGTGGCTCCACGATCACCCAGCAGTACGTCAAGAACTACTACTTGACGCAGGATCAGACGGCGAGCCGCAAGCTTAAGGAGCTGGTGATCTCCCTCAAGGTCGACCAGCGCATGAAGAAGCCCGAGATCCTCGCGGGCTACCTGAACACCAGCTACTTCGGGCGCGGCGCGTACGGCATCCAGGCGGCCGCCCAGGCCTACTACGGCGTCGACGTCGGTCAGCTGACGCTGGAACAGGGCGCGTACCTCGCCACCCTCGTCCAGGCGCCCAGCCAGTACGACTGGTCGACCGCCAGCGATGACACCAAGAAGCGGATCATGATCCGCTACGAGGCCACCTTCGTGAACATGGTCGAGAACGGCAAGCTGGACGAGGCCAAGCGCAAGACGCTGAAGTTCGCGGAGCCGATCCCGCCGCAGCCTCCGATGGGCATGGACGGCCAGAAGGGCTACTTGGTCCAGGCCGCCGAGGCCGAGCTCAACGCCCAGGGCGTCGAGAGGAAGCTGATCGACGCCGGCGGCTGGACGTTCACGCTGAACATCGACCCGAAGAAGCAGGAAGCGCTGGAGAAGGCCGTCCAGGACGAGCTGGAGTCCAAGCTCGACCGCAAGGACACCAAGGGCAAGCCCCAGGACCAGAGCGTGCAGGCCGGTGCCACCTCCGTGGACCCGAAGACCGGCGCGATCGTCGCGATGTACGGCGGTACGAGCCTGAAGGACCACTGGTCGAGCAACGCCCTGCGCAAGGACTACCAGCCGGGCTCGACCTTCAAGCCGGTCGTGCTCGCCTCCGCGCTGGAGAACGGGGCGAAGACCCAGGACGGCAAGCCGATCACGCCGAACGCGCTCTACGACGGCACCAGCAAGCGCGCGGTCGTCGGCAGCGACATCCCGTTCGCCCCGCAGAACCAGGAAGACCGCAACTTCGGCACCCCGATGATGACGGTCCAGGAGGCGACCAACTTCTCGGTCAACTCCGTCTACGCGCAGATGATCGTGGACGTCGAGCCGCGCAACGTGAAGAAGACGGCCCTGGCCCTCGGCATGAAGGACCGTGAGGGCTGGCCCGAGGACAAGCCGGCCATGTCGCTCGGCACCATGAGCGCCAACACCGTCGAGATGGCGGGCGTCTACGCCACCTTCGACAACCACGGCAAGAAGGTCACGCCGACCATCATCAAGAAGGCCGAGCACAAGGACCGCGAGGTCGCGCCCGCCCAGCCCGTCGGTTCCCAGGCCATCAGCCGCAAGACCGCCGACACCGTCACCAAGGTGCTCACGGGCGTAGTCAACGACGAGGGCGGCTCCGGCAACAAGGTCCGCAGCAGCTCCTACGAGGCCGCCGGCAAGACCGGTACCACCGAGAACAACGTCTCCGGCTGGTTCTCCGGGTTCACCCCGGAGCTGGTCACCGTCGTCGCGATCTTCGGTGAGGAGCCCGCCACCGCCAAGCAGGTCACCCTGACCGGTACGGCCGGCCTCGGACGACTGGGCGGCTCCAGCTTTCCGGCCTCGATCTGGAAGGCGTACACGGTCGCCGTCCTCAAGGGCAACGCGGGCAAGTTCCAGCTGAGCGAGGCGGAGATGGGCGCCGTCCAGACGCCGTCCCGCAGCGCCTCGCCGACACCGTCGGCGTCGCCGTCCTCCAGCGCCCCGGCGGCCAGCAGCAGCCCGCCGGCGTCCCCGACGCCGACCCCGACGCCCACGGCGACCAAGACGACCACGACGTCGCCGACCCCGACGACGCCGACCCCGACGCCCACGGCGACCAAGACCAACGGTCCCAAGCCGCCGGACCCGCCGCTGGTGCCCGAGCGCTAGGCCCTGCCGGCCCACGACAGACCGCCGCCCCGCAGCCTTCCAAGGCTGCGGGGCGGCGGTCTTCGCCTTCTTCTCGCCGTCCCGCGATCAGCGCCGCTCGGGCGTCCCCGGCAGCGACAGCTCGAACCAGACGACCTTTCCGCTGCTGAGCCGCGTCGCACCCCAGCGGCGGGCCATCCGGTTGACCAGGAACAGGCCGCGGCCGCCCTCGTCGGTGTCCCGCGCCCGGCGCTGGCGCGGCAGCTGCGGCGAGTCGTCGCCGACCTCGCAGCGCAGTACGTCCGTACGCAGCAGGCGCAGGGTCACGGGCCGCTCCGCGTACCGGACGGCATTGGTGACCACCTCGCTGACCAGCAGCTCCAGCGAGTCGCTCAGCTCCTCCAGGCCCCACCGGGTCAGGGCGCGGCGGGCGAACCGGCGGGCCCGGCCCGGGGCGGTCTCCTCCGGGTCCAGGAACCAGTACGCGACGTCGCTGGGCGCGATCCCGTCGAACCGGGCCGCGAGCAGCGCGATGTCGTCGTCCCGGTCACCCGGGCCGAGCATGTCCAGGACGTCGTCGCAGAGCGCCTCCAGCGGCGGCGGGTGGTCCAGGCCGGTCAGCTGGGCGGTGGTGGCGAGGCGCTCGCGGAGCTGCTCGATGCCGGTCCACACGTCCCGCAGGCGCGATTCCACCAGTCCGTCGGTGTAGAGCAGCAGGGTGCCCCGGCGGGCGCGTCCAGCTCCACGGCCTCGAAGTCCACGCCGCCGACGCCGATGGGGGCGCCCGGGGGTACGCGGAGCACCTCGGCGCGGCCGCCCAGGTGCAGCAGCACCGGCGGCGGATGGCCCGCGTTGGCGATGGTGATCCGGTGCGCGACGGGATCGTAGACGGCGTACAGGCAGGTGGCCATGCGGTCGGAGCCGAGGCGCTGCGCCTGCTCGTCCAGGTGGTGCAGGACCTCGGCGGGCGGCAGGTCCAGCTGTGCCAGGGTCTGTGCGGTGGTGCGCAGCTGGCCCATGATCGCGGCGGAGGTCATGGAGTGGCCCATGACGTCGCCGACGACGAGCGCGACGCGGCTGCCGGGCAGCGGTATGGCGTCGTACCAGTCGCCGCCGACCCGGGCCGTCTCGGCGGCGGGCAGATAACGCGAGGCGAGCCGCACCCCGGTGGGCTGCGGGAGGCTGTCGGGCAGCATGGTGCGCTGCAACTCGTCGGCGATGTAGGCCTCGCGGCCGTACAGCACCGCCTTGTCGATGCCGAGCGCGGTGTGGGTGGCCAGCTGGGCGGCGACCAGGAGGTCGTTCTGCTCGAAGGCGGGACGCTCGGGGCTGCGCAGGAAGACGGCGGCGCCGATCACCCGGCGGCGGCCGCGCAGGGGCGCGAGGACGGCCCGGTTGCCGCGCGGCAGCGGGTGGTCCACGCCGAGCAGCTCCGGCAGTGCGGCCCGGGCGGCGGCGGAGGACCCGAAGACGGGCCGTACGCCGCGCAGCACCTCGGCGAGCGCGCCGCCGGGCCGGATCTCGCACAGCTCGGCCGCGGGCAGGTCACCCTGCGGGCCGACCAGCGGCAACTGGCTGAAGTCGAGCTCGCCGGTGGCCCCCGCGGCCCCGGCGAGGTCCATCCCCGCGCCGATGGTGCTGCTGATGTCGGTCAGGTCGTCGATCGGCCGGAGCCGGTCGGTGCGCCGGAGCCTTAAAACGACCGGGCCGACGGGCCGCTCGTCGCCGACCGGGAGCGGGTCGCGCAGGTAGACGAGGATGGCGTCCGAGAAGGTCGGCACAGTGGCCCGGCACAGACCCAGCACGATCTCGTCGAGGTCGATGCCGCGGGCGATCCGCCGGGTGGCGGCGCCGACGAAGCGCAGCCGGTCCCCCTCGCGGCGTGCGGCGGTCACCTCTCCGGCGGGTACGGCGGCCCCGCCACCCCCGTGGCGTCCGGCTCCGCCGTCACCGCTCATGAGCGGGCCGGCCGCGAGGCCGTCGTCGTCATCGGTCATGTCGTCACTCCCGCCGCGCGGGCGTGGGGCCTCGGCGGGACCGTCGTGCCCGGTCGCGCCGATCGACGCGTCGAAGGCGCTCGCACCGGGCCGGGGACGGGCCGCGCCCTGGCCGGGTTCGGCCGCGGCCGGTACCTCGCCGGGGGCGGCCGCGTTGCGGCGGGGCCGGGGGAGCCCGGCGGAACCGCCCGCGCCCGCCGCCGAGCGGGCCGCGCGCGCGTCGGAGGCCGCCGCGGCAGCCGCACCGTCCGGCTCCGCCGCCGGGCCGGTACCGGCGCTCGCGGCATGCGTGCGTACGGCCTCGGTGGCGGCGATGGGCGCCTTGCCGTGGCCGGCCTCGTCCGTACCTCCGCCGGAGGCGACGGGCTGCGGGCCCTCCTGGGAGGTGGGGTACTCCGTCACGCGTGGATTTCCGTCCGTTTGCGCTCGATGTGCGCTGCACTCAACTCGGTCAGTCGCGGTATACCCGCTCAGCGGCCCGGGCACCATCACCCCGAGGTTCCTGCCCCAAACTTCTCTCCCAACCTCCGGCCGGGAGGTGCCCCTGACGGACCCCCGCCCCCTCGTCGCCTCTCGTCGTGCGTCCGACCTCCGGTCAGATCCTGTGCGCGGAGCGACACTTGCACAACGGTGCATCCACCGCACCGTCCCGCGCGCGTGATCTCGTGGAGGACGATCCTACGTTTGAACCCTGGGGGCGCATCAAGGGTCTCATGACGTCATATGCGCCGGGGTTCGGTCCCAGTCCTCCGGAAGGGCCGGAATCCTCCAGGCCGGATCCGGCCGCCAGTCCTCCCAGCCGCCGGAGAACGGGGCTCCCCATTCGCTGATCACCTCGACCGCCGCGCGGCCTGCCTCCCTTACCCGGTCGGCCTGCTCACGGTCCATCAGGCCGCACCGCTGCGCCTGCGCGAACTCGTCCTCGTCCAGCCACTTCCAACTGCGGTCCGGGTAGACGGCGATGTCCAGGAAGTGGTCCACGGAATCCACCCCGCCGGCCCAGCGCGAGCGCGGCTCCTCCAGGTTCACGTACCAGTTCTCGAACTGCCAGCCGGGGCCCCAGAACAACCACACCGACCAGGAGTCCCCCGGCCGGGCCAGTTTCAGGACACCACCGCCGAACCAGCGCGACCGTACGGTCGTCCGCGGCGCCGTGTAGCGGGTGGCGAGCGGTTCCTGGTGGACGGAGGTGCCGTCGGCGAGGACCGGCTTGACGCACTCGGTGCCGGGGGCCATCCACACCGCCAGCAGCTCGTCCGTGTCCTGGACCACGGTCACCGGGCGGCAGATGTGGACCGGGCCCTTCAGCCCCGGGGCGTGATCGCGGTAGCGCCAGAGGATCTGCTCCCCGGGTGCCCAGCGCGGGCCCTGCGCGGGGCTCCGCGGCGCGCTCCGCGCCGCGGAGTTCCCGGGCTTGAAAGTACCTGTCATGCGCAGATCTTAGGGCGGGGGTCCCCGCGCCCGCTGCGGCGCAGGTCACCGGGGGGTTCGGCGATGAGAATCGACCGGATCCGGCCCCCGCCCGCGGGTGCGGCCGGACGGGTCAGGGGTGCGTCATGCGCAGCACGTCGAGGGCCTCGTCGAGCTGCTCCAGGGTGAGGGCGCCGCGCTCCACGTAACCGGACTCCAGGACCACCTCCCTGATCGTCTTGCGCTCGGCGAGGGACCTCTTGGCGACCTTGGCCGCCTCCTCGTAGCCGATGTAGCGGTTGAGCGGGGTGACCACGGAGGGCGAGGACTCGGCGTATTCCCTGGCCCGGGCCTCGTTGGCGGTGATCCCGTCGATCGTGCGGTCGGCCAGCAGGCGGCTCACGCTGCCGAGCAGCCGGATCGATTCGAGGAGGTTCCTGGCCATCACCGGGAGCATCACATTGAGCTCGAAATTGCCGGCCGCGCCCGACACGGCGACGGCCGCGTCGTTCCCCATGACCTGTGCGGCGACCATCAGGACGGCCTCCGGGACCACCGGATTGACCTTCCCGGGCATGATCGAGGAGCCCGGCTGGAGATCCGGGAGATTGATTTCGGCCAAACCGGTGCGCGGTCCGGAAGCCATCCAGCGAAGGTCGTTGGAGATCTTGGTGAGGGAGACGGCGATCGTGCGGAGCATTCCGGAGGTTTCCACGAGGGCGTCCCGGGCCCCCTGCGCCTCGAAGTGGTCGCGGGCCTCGGTCAGCGGCAGCCCGGTCGTGGCGGCGACCTCGGCGATCACCGCTGCGGAGAACCCGGGCGGGGTGTTGATGCCGGTGCCCACCGCGGTGCCGCCCAGCGGCAGTTCGGCCAGCCGCGGCAGGGCCGCCCGCAGCCGCTCGACGCCGTAGCGGATCTGGACGGCGTACCCGCCGAACTCCTGGCCGAGCGTGACCGGGGTGGCGTCCATCAGGTGGGTCCGCCCGGCCTTGACGACCTGCGCGAACTCGGCGGCCTTGCGCTCCAGCGCGGCCGCCAGGTGTTCCAGGGCCGGGATCAGCTCGCCGGTGACGGCGGCGGTGGCGGCGATGTGGATGGACGAGGGGAACACGTCGTTGGAGCTCTGCGAGGCGTTGACGTGGTCGTTGGGGTGGACCTCGCGGCCCAGGCGCTCGGTGGCGAGGGTGGCGATCACCTCGTTGGTGTTCATGTTGGACGAGGTTCCGGAGCCGGTCTGGAAGACGTCCACGGGGAAGTGTTCGTCCCAGCGGCCGTCCGCGACCTCGGCGGCGGCGGAGCGGATCGCGTCGGCGACGTCCTGGTCCACCACGCCGAGCTTCGCGTTCACCACGGCCGCGGCCGCCTTGATCCGGGCGAGTGCCTCGATGTGGGCGCGCTCCAACCGCTGCCCGGAGATGGGGAAGTTCTCGACCGCGCGCTGGGTCTGGGCACGCCATTTGGCGTGCCGGGGCACCCGTACGTCGCCCATGGAGTCGTGCTCGATCCGGAACGCGTCGGCCTGCTGGTCATCCGTCATGTCTGTGGCCTCCTCAAAAAGTTGAGCAATTGTCTTGTTCGAAGTGTTCCCAACTCCCCTACCGGCCAGTAAATACCGGGGGTAACACCCACTTCCGGGGAGGCGTTCCATGGCACGTGCCCGTACGGGACCCATGCTCAGATCTACCTTCGCCGCCGCCGCGGCGATCGCGGCCGCCCTGGGGGGTGTCACCGCCATCACCCCCATGGCCCAGGCGGCGCCCGCCTCCGGGGCCGTCGCCGTGCCGCTGTCGCCCGAGCTTGAGGCCATCCGGGCGGCGGAGGCCACCAAGATCTACGGCGACCCGGCCGTACGTCCGCTGAACGAGCGCAAAACCGGCCTGATCTCGCTGGGCGACAGCGAGATTTCGGGCGAGGGCGTCGGCAACTACGACCCCGCGACCAACACGCCGGACAACCAGTGCCACCGTTCGCCGGACGCGGCCGTCCACCGCACCGGCATACCGGCCGACCTGACCTTCAACGTCGCCTGCTCCGGCGGCTACACCGGCAACATCAGGATCGGCGGCAGCAGGCAGTACGCCGACGAGCTGGTGCAGAGCGACAACCTGGCCGTCAAGGCGCGCAACACGAAGATCAAGATGGTCCTGCTGGTCGCCGGGGCCAACGACGACCTCCAGTTCGGCCCGGTCATGACGGACTGCGTGACCCGCTGGGTGCTCAGCCAGGGTACCTGCGAGCCCAAGTACGGGCCCGGCTGGCAGGCGCGCGTCGACGGCCTGAAGCCCAAGGTGGAGGCCACGGTCGGGGACCTCAGGACCGTCATGCGCGACGCCGGCTACGCCGACTCCGACTACAGGCTCGTCGTGATGGGCTACCCCAGCCCCATCGGGCCCGACTTCTACGACAACCCGAACTTCCCCGGCAAGCTGCCCGGCGGCTGTGCCGGCTACGACTCCGACGCCGCCTGGGGCCGCAACTACGCGGTGCCCGCCTTCGAGAAGGGCATGCGCGCGGCGGCCCTCGCCTCCGGCGCGGTGTACCTGGACAACTCGCGGCTCTTCCACGGCCACGAGGTCTGTATGGAGGACACCTGGGCGCGCGGCCTCTACCTGGACCTCGGGGACCACTTCCCGTGGGACGAGAACACCGCCCGTCAGTCCTTCCACCCCAACTACCGCGGCCACGGCGCCTTCGCGTCGTGTCTGACCCAGCTCTACAACTCGGGCCTGCGCGAGGCCTCCTGCGCCGATCCCGCGAGCACCGGGACGCCCGTCCTGCAGGCCGGGGCCTGGGACGACAAGTTCAAGGCCGTCAAGAACGAGGCGACCGGCAACTGTCTCGACTCCTTCGGCGGCTCCAGCGCCGATGAAACCAAGATCGTCGGATGGGACTGCCACGGCGGCCGCAACCAGGGCTGGTGGTACGACAGCGTCCGCAGGTCCGTCCACATCGAACTGACCCAGGACCGCTGCCTCGACGCCCCCGGCGCCAACTACGGCTCCGGCACCGGCCTGATCATCTGGAACTGCCACGGCGGCGCGAACCAGCAGTTCGTTCGCGACGGCGCCACCTTCCGCCCCGCCGCCGCCCCGGGCATGTGCCTGACGGTGGCCGCCGCCCACGAGCCGCTGCGCCTGCAGACCTGCAACGGGTCCGCCAGCCAGCGCTTCGTGTAACCGCCCCGCACCCGCAGACCCCCCACGCCCGGCCGGCGCACCCCGGCCGGGTGTTTCCATGCCGGGCCGGGTGCCCTGCGGAGCGTTCTCGTGTTCGGCGAACGCATGTCCGCTGCTCAGAGGGGGTGTTGTGGCAGGGTGACCGTGGCCCCCCGCCCTCCGGCGGGCGCCGACCTGATGCCTCGTTTCCACGTAAGGGTGAGTCCGATCCTCGTAGCAGCCGCAGCTCTCCTCCTGGCCCTCCCGGCCGGGGCCTTCCTCCTCGCCAAGGTGGTGCACCTGCCGGCGACCCGAAGGCCGGGCATGAGCCGCGGCGCCGTCGGCCCCTGGGTGGAATGGGCCGCCGCCTGCCTGTGCGTCGCCGTCCTCGCCTTCGCCCTGGGCGGCCTCAGCGGCTTCGACTCCCGCCCCACGCGGCCCTGCCTCGCGGAACGCGCCGAACAGTTCGGCCCCCAGTCCCACCGGACGCCCGACGGCGACATAAAGATCACCTCACGGTACTTCCCCCAGTCGAAGGTGTGCGCGTTCCCCGACGGCACCAGCGTCGAGCTCGTCCCGGGCTGGACCAATCCCCTGCTCGTGATCGCGCTGGCCGGCGTCGCCGCCTGCGGCGTCGCCGCCTGCGGCGTTGGCGCCGTGCGCGCCGGCTCCTCGTCGAGGTCCCCGCGCACCGCGGGGCGGCGGGCCTGACCGGTCCCGCCGCCGGGCCGCGCCTCAGCGGCTCTCCAGCTGCTCCCGTACCTGCCTGGGCCGGTTGGTGATGATCGTGTCCACGCCGAGCCGCAGGCACAGCTCCACGTCCTGCGGCTCGTCCACCGTCCACACCCGCACCGACAGCCCCTTCGCCTTCAGCCGGGCCACCAGCCCCGGGTCCCGGCGTACGAGGTCGATGCCCGGGCCCGCGTGGGTCGCGTACGGCGGGCGCACCGGGCGCAGCCGCCGCTCCATCAGGTAGACGGCGGGCAGGCCGGGCACGAGGCGGTGCAGCCGGGTCAGGGCGCTGCGCGAGAAGCTCATCACCTCGACCAGCCCGGCCGCGCCGTCGGCCAGCCCGTACTCCCGGAGCATCCGCACCAGCTCGGCCTCCAGCCGGCCGCCGGCCCGGGTCGGGTGCTTGGTCTCGACGGCGAGCCCGACCGGCCGGGGCGCGGCCAGCGCCTCCCGGAGCAGGTCCTCGAAGAGCAGCACCCGGGCCCCGGCGTGCCCGGACCCCTTCCACGCCCCGAAGTCGAGCGCGGACAGCTGCTCGTAGGTCATCTCGGAGACCACCCCGCGCCCGTCCGAGGTCCGCTCCACCCGCCGGTCGTGCACACACACCAGCTTGTGGTCGGCGGTGAGGCGTACGTCGCATTCGAGCGCGTCGGCCCCGTCGGCGATGGCCTGCCGGTAGGCGGCGAGGGTGTGCTCGGGGTGCTCTTCGGAGGCCCCGCGGTGGGCGACCACCCGAACGGTGCGGGCGGTGGCGGGGAGCATGGACTGCCGGTTCATGGCACAGACGTTATCCGGATGCGGTGACCGGCCCGCTGCCGCATGCTGCCCGGAAGCCGGAACAGGAGATGTACGTCGTCCTGCACTGCGAGCCGTGCGGGGAGTGCGTCGATGACGACCGTCAGTCCATCGAGGACGGGCAGCTGTGCTGGGCGTCGTCCTACGTCTGCCCGCGGTACGCCGTCCAGTGGCGCGACCGCGGCCGGGGCGTACCGCCGCCGTGGATCCGGGAGCGCATCGTGGCCCGGGAGGGCGCGGTCCACCTGCCGGCCGGCGGCCTTGACGGGGTGCCGGTCGCCGTGCTGCGCCGGGTGTACGGGCTGACGATCGCCGAGGTGACGGCCGCGCGGAAGTCGGGGCACCGGGCCACCCCCGTTGAGGCCCGGTACCTGTCGGATCCGACGCCGTGACGACGACTACGACTACGACTACGACTACGACGACGGCTTCGGCCGCGGGGCCAGGGGCGCCGGGGTGACCTTGAACCCGCCCTTGGTGACCTCGGTGAAGGGGGCCGGGGCCATGCACGTGCCCACACGGGGCTCGGACACCGATCCGTCGGCCTTCACGTCGGCGTTGGCGATGCCCCACGAGAAGCCCACCCGGTCGGGCCCGCCGCGTTCCCCGTCCTGGACGCTGATCCCGATCCGCTTGCCCTCCCAGCCGACGTTCGAGGACGTGACCACCGCGGTGATCGTGGCCGTTTTGCCGCCGGTGACCATGCAGTCCACCTCCGCCTCGGCGACGCCGGTGAAGTTCGCGTCGGGCATGGCGTGGTAGACGGTCACCTTGCCGCGCGCGTCGACCGGCATGCCCTGTTCCCCGCCCGGGGCCGGGAAGGGCCTGCTCCACGGGGCGGCGTCGGCGTCGACGGTGAAGCGGATGTCGTGCTCCTTCGGGACGTAGGGGTAGGACACCGTCCCGCCGCCGTGCACCGAGGCGAGCTTCGGCGCGGCCGGGGCCGCGGGGGCCGGAGCCGCGCCGATCAGCGTCGCCACCAGGGCGGCGGCGGTTCCGGCCAGGATGAGTGCGCGCTTGCGGTTCTTCATCGTGAACTCCCGTTGAAAGTGAGGCCGTTCGGCTACGGGAAAAGCCTCGCCGGGAGCCCGCCGGCCTGCCATCTGCCGATGGGCGGATATGCCTGAGGGCCTCTCCCCCGAACGGGGGAGAGGACCTCAGGCGGGGCAAGAGCCCCCGGCGCGGGGCGCCAGGGGCTCTTGGCGTAAGTGCCGGCTACGCCAGACCCGGACCGCGGACCGGGATGTGGGTGAACGTCGGCTCCGGGGCCGGGTTCTGGAAGAAGTCGTTGCCCTTGTCGTCGACCACGATGAAGGCCGGGAAGTCCTCGACCTCGATCTTCCAGACCGCCTCCATGCCGAGCTCCTCGTACTCCAGGACCTCGACCTTCTTGATGCAGTCCTGGGCCAGGCGCGCCGCCGGGCCGCCGATCGAGCCCAGGTAGAAGCCGCCGTGGGCACCGCACGCGTCCGTCACCTGCTGGGAGCGGTTGCCCTTGGCCAGCATGACCTTGGAACCGCCCGCCGCCTGGAACTGCTCGACGTAGGAGTCCATGCGGCCGGCCGTGGTCGGGCCGAAGGAGCCCGACGCGTAGCCCTCGGGGGTCTTCGCGGGACCCGCGTAGTAGACCGGGTGGTCCTTCAGGTACTGCGGCATCTCCGCGCCGGAGTCCAGCAGCTCCTTGATCTTGGCGTGCGCGATGTCGCGCGCCACGACCAGCGGGCCGGTGAGGGAGAGGCGGGTCTTCACCGGGTGCCTGGTCAGGGTCGCCAGGATGTCGTCCATCGGCTGGTTCAGGTCGATCTTGACGACGTCCGCCGAGTCGTTCAGGTGCTCGTCCGTGGTGTCCGGCAGGAAGCGCGCCGGGTCCGTCTCCAGCTGCTCCAGGAAGACGCCCTCGGCGGTGATCTTCGCGGTGGCCTGGCGGTCCGCCGAGCAGGACACGGCGATGGCGACCGGCAGGGACGCGCCGTGCCGGGGGAGGCGCACGACGCGCACGTCGTGGCAGAAGTACTTGCCGCCGAACTGCGCGCCGATGCCGATCTTCTGGGTCAGCTCGAAGACCTGCTGCTCCAGGGCCTCGTCGCGGAAGCCGTGGCCCAGCGGGGAGCCCTCGCGGGGCAGCTCGTCCAGGTAGTGCGCCGAGGCGTACTTGGCGGTCTTCAGCGCGTGCTCGGCGGAGGTGCCGCCGACCACGATCGCCAGGTGGTAGGGCGGGCAGGCCGCCGTACCGAGCGAGCGGATCTTCTCCTCCAGGAACTTCATCATGGAGGCCTCGTTGAGGACCGCCTTGGTCTCCTGGTAGAGGAAGGACTTGTTGGCCGAGCCGCCGCCCTTGGCCATGAAGAGGAACTTGTACGCGCCGCCGTCGGTCGCGTACAGCTCGATCTGCGCGGGCAGGTTCGAGCCGGTGTTCTTCTCCTCCCACATGGTGAGCGGCGCCATCTGCGAGTAGCGCAGGTTGAGGCGGGTGTACGCGTCGTAGATGCCGCGGGAGAGGGCCGCCTCGTCACCGCCCTCGGTCAGTACGTTCTGGCCGCGCTTGCCCATGACGATTGCCGTGCCCGTGTCCTGGCACATCGGCAGGACGCCAGCCGCCGCGATGTTCGCGTTCTTGAGGAGGTCGAGGGCGACGAACTTGTCGTTCGAGGAGGCCTCGGGGTCGTCGATGATGCGGCGCAGCTGCGCGAGGTGCGCGGGGCGCAGGAAGTGCTGGATGTCGTGGATGGCCTCTTCGGCGAGCTTGCGCAGCGCCTCCGGCTCCACCTTGAGGAACGTACGGCCGTCCGCCTCGAAGGTGGACACGCCCTCGGCGGTCACCAGCCGGTACGGGGTGGTGTCCTCGCCCAGGGGCAGCAGGTCGGTGTACGCAAACTCTGGCATGACGGCAGTCATTCCTCACTCGGCAGACGGCGCTGGCGACCAATTGGCAGCGCGGTTAACCAGCGTAGGACCTCTCCCCGGGGGCGTGTCTGTGAGGTAAGGCTCACTCGGCAGTATCGCGATCTATCGTGTCTGGCTATGCTGGGCGTCGTGGACCTGGAAAAGCACCCCGCCGCCCCCGCCCCCGCACCCGCTCCCGAGACGGCCGCCCCCGCCGGGCTGCGCGCCTCCGACGCGGACCGGGACCGGATCGCGCAGATCCTCGGCGACGCCCTCGCCGAAGGCCGGCTGACGGCCGAGGAGCATTCCGACCGCCTGGACACGCTCTACGCGGTCAAGACCGTCGGCGAGCTGGAAGTGCTCGTACGGGATCTGCCCGCGCCCGGTGGCGTCCATGCCGCGCCCGCCTTCGCGGGCCCCTCCACCGCCCCGGGCGGCCCCGCCGAGACCATAGTGGCCGTGTGCAGCAGCTCGGCCCGCAAGGGCCGCTGGCGGCCGGGCGCGCACACCCGCGCGATCTCGGTCATGGGCGACATCAACATCGACCTCACCGAGGCGGTCTTCGAACAGCAGGTCACCGAGATCAACGTGACCTGTGTCCTCGGCAACGTCGAGGTCCTGGTCCCGGAGAACGTCACCCTGCGCGGCTACGGCAGCGGGGTCCTCGGCAACTTCGAGGTGCGCGGCGAAGGCCGGGGCGAGAGCGACCCGCAGGCACCGGTCGTGATCGTGCGGGGCTTCGCCCTGCTGGGCAACATCGAGGCGCGGCCCAAGCCCGGCGCCCGCCTGGTGGACCTGGCCCGCAAGCTGCGCAAGCGCCTGGACGGCTGAGCCCTGAGCCGTGAGCCCTGAGCCCGCACGGCCCGGCGCGCCTCGGGTCCGGCGAAATCCGGCCGACGGTCCACCAGGGCACCCCCTGACGACAACCAAGCGGGAACTGCCCGACCGGGCGTACGCGACCCTGCGCGAGGCCGTCGCGGGGTACCCGACTGCGCCGCGGCGCACCCGCCGGCCTTCCCCGGGCGGGATCCCCGATGGGCCGCACCCGCGGCGTGACGGCCCGCCAGGCGGGGTCTCGTTTCGGACGAACCCCCCGCGGCCCATGGCGCACGGTGCATAGGGGCGCGTACAGCGGGTAGGGACAGGTGCGTCGTCTCTCGCTCACGTATACGTCGTCAGGAGTAGACCGTGCCGCATCCGCCGCATCAGTCCTTGCAGGTAGCCGCCGTCCAGAGTTTTCCGGGGCGCGCGGCGGCCGTGCCGAAGCCGCGGGTGCCGGCGAGGGCGGAGGACGGCCCATGGCATGCGGAGGCGGTGTGCCGCCGAGACGAGGCGGGGCTCTTCTTCGCGCCGTCCAAGGAGCCGACCGCGTCCCGGCTCTCCCGCGAGGAGGCCGCCAAGCGCGTCTGCGCCCGCTGCCCGGTGATGGTCGCCTGCCGCGAGCACGCACTGCTCCAGCCCGAGCCGTACGGGGTGTGGGGCGGGCTCACCGCGGCCGAGCGCCGGGTGGTGCTGGCGCGGATGCGGCGCAGGGCCGCCGAGCTGCGCCAGGCCCCGGGGGCCGGGCCGATCGCCGCGGCGGGCTGAGCCGGTCGCCGGTCGCGGGTCGCCCGCGGGTCACCCGTGGCCGACCGCCGGGGCGCCGGATGCCGGACTGCGGAGCCGGACGCCGGAGCCGGACGTGGATGTGCGAGAGGGGCGGTCCCGCCGCACGCGGTGACCGCCCCTCTCGCTTCCTCACGCCGGTGACTAGTGCGCGCGGTCGAAGTCGATCGCGCTGTACGCACGCAGCTTCGACAGGCGGTGCGTGGAGTCGATCCGCCGGATCGTGCCCGACTTCGAGCGCATGACCAGCGAGGACGTCGTCGCGGTCTCCGAGCGGTAGTGGACACCGCGCAGCAGCTCGCCGTCGGTGATGCCGGTGGCGACGAAGAAGACGTTCTCGCCGGACACCAGGTCGTTCGTGGTCAGGACGCGGTCGAGGTCGTGACCGGCGTCGAGCGCGCGCTGGCGCTCGGCCTCGTCCTTCGGCCAGAGCTTGCCCTGGATGGTGCCGCCGAGGCACTTTATGGCGCACGCCGAGATGATGCCCTCGGGGGTGCCGCCGATGCCGAGGAGCAGGTCGACGCCGGTGCCCTCGCGCACGGCCATGACCGAGCCCGCGACGTCGCCGTCGGAGATGAACTTGATCCGGGCGCCGGTCTCGCGGATCTCCTTGACGATGCCCTCGTGGCGGGGGCGGTCCAGGATGACCACGGTGACGTCCTCGACGGCCATGTTCTTGGCCTTGGCGACCCGGCGGATGTTCACCGAGACGGGTGCGTTGATGTCGACGAAGTCGGCGGCCTCGGGACCGGTGACCAGCTTCTCCATGTAGAACACCGCGGACGGGTCGAACATGGTGCCGCGGTCGGCGGCCGCCAGGACGGCGATGGCGTTCGGCATGCCCTTGGCGTTCAGGGTGGTGCCGTCGATCGGGTCGACGGCGATGTCGACCTCGGCGCCCGTGCCGTCGCCGACCCGCTCGCCGTTGAAGAGCATGGGGGCCTCGTCCTTCTCCCCCTCGCCGATGACGACGACGCCGTTCATCGAGACGGTGGAGATGAGGGTGCGCATCGCGTTGACCGCGGCACCGTCCGCGCCGATCTTGTCACCGCGTCCGACCCACCGGCCCGCGGCCATGGCGGCGGCCTCGGTGACCCGTACGAGTTCGAGTGCGAGGTTGCGGTCGGGGGCCTCCGGAGAGACTTCGAGCTGGGGCGGCAGGTTGTGCTCGGTCATCGGAGCGCACCTTTCTGTACGGCGACGGCCGGGAAGTGAGGGTGCTGGAACTCTATCGGTACATCGACATATTGAGCAGGGCGGGTCACGTATGAGCGGCGTATCGGTCAGCCGATTGTCCTGAGCGGACGTCTTGCGGTCCTCCAGGTCTTTCCGGGAGCCCCGGGACTCTCCGGGACTCTCCAGGGTCCGCCGACGCGCGCCGCACCGCGACCCCGGCGGTGATCGCCGCCCCGTGATGCGGGACGATGGGTCCCGTGGCAGGTATGAAAGGCAAGCAGACGGTCTGGGACATGGTCCGGTCGCTGGGGGTGATCGGCATCGTCGTCGCCGGGATCTACCTCTTCGTCCCGCATGACGAGAAGGCCGATCCGACGCGCACGGTCGACTACCGGGTGGAAACCCTGACGGCCCGGCGCGCGGCCCCGTATCCGGTGGCGGCCCCCGTGGGGCTCCAGGAGCAGTGGCGGGCGACCTCGGTGACGTACGAGCGCAAGAACGCCAACGCCTGGCACCTGGGCTTCCTCGACCCGGATCAGCAGTACGCGGCGGTGGAGCAGTCCACGGACACCTCGGCGAAGTACCTCGCCAAGGTCACCCAGCACGCGACGGCCACCGGGCAGACGCAGCAGGTCGGCGACCTGACCTGGGAGCGCTGGGACGGCGAGAAGTACGACGCCCTCGTCCGGCAGGAGCAGGGCCACGTCACGGTGGTGACCGGCACGGCCTCCTTCGAGCAGCTCGGTGCGCTGGCGGCGGCACTGGAGTTCAAGCAGGGCAAGTAGCCCTTGCAGGGCGCGCAGGGCCTCGCGCACCTGCGCGGAACGCGTACGCGAGAAGGGGCGGGGGGGGGGGGGGGGGGGGGGGGGGGGGGCGCCGGGCGGGGGGGGGGGGGGGGGGGGGGGGGGGGGGGGGGGGGGGGGGGGGGGGGGGGGGGCCGCGGCGCGGGGGGT